>CAZAXM010000004.1:34780-81042 GCA_964489095.1 uncultured Ruminiclostridium sp.
CTGGCTGTTCCGCCTTTTGAAAGCCTTGGTTTATTTAAAGCTTTGGCTGACGGCGGACGGCGAGCCGCCGCTGGCTGTTCCGCCTTTTGAAAGCCTTGGTTTATTTAAAGCTTTGGCTGACGGCGAGATTCAAGGATAGTGCTAAGTTCACTAAAATTGAACAGCTTTGCGAAAAATTAAGTGCCGTTCACGTCGGCACTCCCAAGCGGGGAGTGCGCGCCGTGAACAGCACGCTTTTGTTATAACATATCAGACAGCCCTTTTATAACCCTGTATTTTATCAGCTCGTTGAGCCATTGGGGCGGGTTTTTAGTCTTTACATACAGCCTTGCATTCTTGTACTCCGCACACTCGGCAAAGCCATTTTCGTTGTCTAAAAAAAGGCTTCATCGCAATATGGCAGAACAGCAAGAAGGTCGCCAAAACGCTTAATATCATCCTCGTCGGTGTTTGCTCCGACATAACAGAGCCAAATACGGTAATCCCGTTCCCTTGCCTGCTTGATTGTTCGGAGAGTGCGGGTTCCCGAAAGCGTTGTTTCCAGTGCAAAATTTATACCCTCTTCAATGGCACTTTCTATGGATTTATTTTCGGGCAATTCGTCGGCAATCACAACCCCGATGTCATTGCCGCTGCTAAGAAGCGCCTGCAAGACTGCTTTCCCAACCCCGTTTACACCGGCTATAATTGTAAAAGCTTTCATTTTCCCCTCTTTTCTAAGGTTCAAAAATCCCCGCAGAAAATCTGCGGGGAAATTTGTTGCGCTTTTAGCTTTTTGATTTTTAGCCGAGTACAACCTCAACCTCGTGAGTCCCGTTAGCGAATGCGGGGATAACGTTTCCTTCAACGGGCTTGCCGTCTACGGTCATACTCTTTACGCCGCTGCAAACGTGGTTCGGGTTGGAAACCTTGATGTTATAGGTTGCGCCGCGGAACAGTCTGGAAATTGTGAAGCCGTCCCATGTGTGCGGGATAGAGGGGCTGACTTCAAGACCGCTGTAATTCGGCTTGATACCAAGAATGTACTGCGAAATTGCAACAAAGTTCCAAGCGGCAGTACCTGTCAGCCAGCTGTTCTTAGCTTCGCCGTGACGGGGAGCGTCCTTACCTGCAATCATCTGAGCGTAAACATATGGCTCGGTTCTGTGGAGGTCGGAAAATTCCTCGCGGAAAGCGGGAGCAATCTTTGAATAGTACTCGAACGCCTTGTCGCCTCTGCCTGCGAAGGCTTCAGCGCACATAATCCACGCGTTATTGTGGCAGAAGATACCTGCGTTCTCCTTGTAGCCTGCGGGATATGTGGAAATTTCGCCGTATTCGATATGGTAGGTTGTGAAAGCGGGATTGTTAAGAACAAGTCCGTGGTCGGAGTTGAGATACTTGGAAACACTGTCGAGAGTCTTGATGTCATCGCCTGTTTCCTTGCCAAGACCTGCGAGAACACAGAAGCCCTGCGGTTCGATGAAAATCTTACCCTCTTCGCATTCCTTTGAGCCAACCTTGTTGCCGTAGTGGTCGTAAGCGCGGATAAACCATTCGCCGTCGAAGCCGTACTTCATGGTAAGTTCCTTCATCTTAGCAATTTCAGCGTCAGCTCTCTGCGCCTCAGCCTCGTCGCCCATAAGACGGCACATTGCTGCATATTCGGGAGCGATAAAGCAGAACATACCCGCGATCATAACGGATTCCGCAACCTGGCTGTAGAAGGGCGGCTCGGAGAACATTTCCTTATTGTTATAAGTCTGGAAAGACTCGCCGGGCTTATCGGAGAAGCAGGAGAGGTTAAGGCAGTCATTCCAGTCTGCACGTCCGCTAAGCGGGAGGCCGTGAGGTCCGACTTTCTTAACAACGTGGTTGAAGGCGCGCTTCATGTGGTCGAGCATGGTGTCCGCAAGTTCTTCCTTATTTTCATAAGGAACCTTTTCAGTGAGGATAGAAAGGTCGCCCGTTTCCTTTAAGTAAGCTGCAACCGCAAGGATCATCCACAACGGGTCGTCGTTGAAGTTAGAGCCAAGCTCGTGGTTACCCTTTTTGGTAAGGGGCTGATACTGGTGATATGCGCCGCCGTCCTCAAGCATAGTGGCAGCAAGGTCGATAAGACGTTCTCTTGCACGGGCGGGAATCTGGTGAACGAAACCGAGGAGGTCCTGGTTACTGTCGCGGAAGCCCATACCTCTGCCGATACCGCTCTCAAAATAGGAAGCGGAACGAGACATATTAAATGTAACCATACACTGATACTGGTTCCAGATATTAACCATACGGTTAACCTTTTCGTCGGGAGAATCAACATGATACTGACCGAGGAGACTGTTCCAGTGTGCCTTTAATTCAGCGAAAAGCTTATCCGCCTTTTCGGATGTGTTGCACTTTTCGATCATTTCGTGAGCGCGCTTCTTATTGATGATATTCTTCTTAGAATTAGCGGTTGTGATAAGCTTATCATCGGGGGAAAGGTCGGGCGCGAACTTTTCGTCAACGGGATTTTCGACATAACCGAGAACGAAAACGAAATCCTTGCTTTCGCCTGCTTCGAGGTCGATTTCGATATAATGAGAAGCGATAGGCGACCAGCCGTCAGCAACAGAGTTTGCGGGAGAGCCCTGCATAACTGTCTTAGGCTCGCCGAAGCCGTTATAAAGACCGAGGAAGCTTTCGCGGTCGGTATCGAAGCCATTGATTTTTGCATTTACAGAATAGAACGCGAAATGGTCGCGGCGCTCTTTATACTCAGTCTTATGGTAGATGGTGCTGCCCTCGATTTCGACCTCGCCTGTATTGAAGTTTCTCTGGAAGTTTGTAGTATCATCGTTTGCGTCCCAGAGGCACCATTCGAGGAAGCTGAACAGCTTAATTTTCTTAAATCCGCTTGTCTTATTTGTAACAGTTACCTTCTGAACTTCTCCGTTAAAGTCCTGCGGAACGAAGAATGTTACCTTAGCTTCAACGCCCTTGGACTCGCCCTTGATGATGGTATAGCCCATACCATGACGGCACTCGTAGCTGTCAAGCTCAGTTTTTACAGGCGACCAGCCGGGGTTCCAAACGTGACCGCCGTCGTTTATGTAGAAATAGCGTCCGCCCATATCAACGGGAACGTTGTTATAACGATAACGAGTGATACGGCGAAGTCTTGCGTCCTTATAGAAGCAATAACCGCCTGCGGTGTTGGAAATCAGTGAGAAAAAGCCCTGTGTTCCGAGGTAGTTAATCCACGGGTACGGGGTACGGGGGGAAGTAATGACGTATTCCTTATTCGCGTCATCAAAATAGCCAAATTTCATATTATTACCTTTCCTTCCTTATAATAAGTATAGGGATAACGGGCATTTCGGTTTCGCTTTGGATTTTGATTTTGCCCATATAACATATCTATTATATAACATTTAGCGAAAAATATCAATAGATGAAAACGTTACCACAAAATTTTACAAATACAACAATTATTACAGCCTTTTTTTGTGCATATTACCACTCTCGTTACTGCGGGGCGCGGCGTTCGTCTATATGAGAGATAAGCCAAAGCTTTTTAAAGCCGCAGTGCCCGACTATGCGGGGGCGAGCCTGCGAGCCTCCGCTGACGGCGGGCACTTTTAAACCGGGCTGTCCGATTTTGCCTTTCCAATCCCCCTGCAAACCCAAACGGTGCGTTTCACAGATTGCGGCACAGCGTACAGAGAAAAACAGCGCTTACGACGGCTGTCACACGTGCAATGGTGATTGCTTTTGCAATATCAATTGCCCGGCAAAATTTTGAACGCCCGTCGTCGGAAGGGCTTAGCGCGCCCTTCACGCCGCCGGGCGTTGCGGCTTTAGCAACCCACGATTCCTCACTCACCTCCTGCAACGCCGCGGCTCACGCATGGTGCAGATGAACACTTTTCGGCTGCGCCACGCTTAAACTGCTTCCTAAAACATTGCGTTTCACAGATTGCGGCACAGCATACAGAGAAAAACAGCGCTTACGGCGGCTGTCACACGTGCAATGCTGATTGCTTTTGCAAAATCAAGTGCTCGGCGAAATTTTGAACGCCCGTCGTCGGAAGGGCTTAGCGTTCCCTTCACGTCGCCGGGCGTTGCGGCTTTAGCAACCCACGATACCTCTCCCATCTCCTGCAACGCCGCTGCTCACGCATGGTGCAGATGAACGATTTTCGACTGCGCCATTACATACAGCAAAAAGCGAGCCTCCGTTTCGGATGACTCGCCCTTGGAAATGTGCAATTGCAATATATCACTTGAACTTGGTCGTTTCAATTCGGTTTAGCGCACGCTTGAGCTTGTATTCGGCAACCATAAGCTCCTGGTCGGAAACGGGAGATGAAAGCCGCTCCTCGGCAATCTGCTTCGCCCTCTCGGCACGCTCAACGTCAATCTCGTCAGCCCATTCGCAGCTCTGCGCAAGAACAACCGTCTTTTCCTTGCTGACTTTGACAATGCCCGACGCTATGGCGCCGTAGCGGAAGCTGCCGTTCAGCTTAACCTTGAATTTCCCAATCGGAAGCGCCGCAACGTACGGCTCGTGATGCGCAAGAAAACCCTTGTCGCCAACCGTCGTCCGAACTATAAGATTGTCGGTTTCACCGTCAAAAAATACGCCGTCCGGTGTGATTATCTGAAGCTTGAAAGGAGTCATCTGGCAGCTCCTTTCTCAGGCTTGCTGCTGCTTCGCTTTTTCAACAGCTTCGTCAATTGTGCCGACATACAGGAACGCAGATTCGGGCAGGTCGTCGTGCTTGCCCTCGATAATTTCCTTGAATCCACGTATCGTTTCCTTTAACGGAACATACTTGCCCTTCATTCCGTTAAACTGCTCAGCAACCGTGAACGGCTGTGAGAGGAAACGCTGAATCTTTCTCGCACGCGCTACCGTCAGCTTGTCATCATCGTCAAGCTCGTCCATACCCAGAATAGCAATAATGTCCTGAAGCTCGTTATAGCGCTGAAGAGTAGACTGAACAGCTCTCGCTACATCGTAGTGCTCCTGTCCGACAATTTCAGGTGTGAGTATTCTCGACGTGCTGTCAAGCGGGTCTACCGCAGGGTATATACCCATCGAAGCAATGTTTCTCGAAAGAACCGTCTTTGCGTCAAGATGCGCGAAAGTCGTCGCAGGCGCAGGGTCGGTAAGGTCGTCCGCCGGTACATAAACAGCCTGTACAGACGTAATAGAACCCTTCGATGTGGACGTAATACGCTCCTGAAGCGCGCCCATCTCCGTTGCAAGCGTAGGCTGGTATCCAACCGCACTCGGCATTCGTCCGAGAAGCGCCGAAACCTCAGAGCCCGCCTGTGTGAAACGGAAAATATTGTCGATAAATAAAAGTACGTCCTGTCCCTCGTGGTCACGGAAGTACTCCGCCATAGTAAGTCCCGAAAGACCAACTCTCATTCTCGCTCCCGGCGGCTCGTTCATCTGTCCGTAAACAAGCGCAGTCTTGTTGATAACGCCAGATTCCTTCATTTCGTTGTACAGGTCGTTACCCTCACGAGTACGCTCTCCAACGCCCGTGAACACGGAAAGTCCGCCGTGCTGCTTCGCAACGTTGTTGATAAGCTCCATAATAAGAACAGTTTTTCCAACGCCCGCACCACCGAAAAGTCCGATTTTACCACCCTTAAGGTACGGCGCTATAAGGTCAACAACCTTGATTCCCGTTTCGAGAACCTGATTCGACGCAACCTGCTCTTCGTAAGTTGGAGGATTTCTGTGGATTTCCCAGCGTTCCTCCGTCTGCGGAGGCGGGAGATTGTCAACAGGCTCGCCAAGAAGATTGAAAATACGCCCAAGTGTTTCCTTTCCGACGGGAACTGTTATCGAATGTCCCGTGTCGAACGCTTTCATTCCTCTTACAAGACCGTCCGTGCTTCCCATCGCAATGCAGCGTACAACATCGTCGCCGATGTGCTGTGCAACCTCGACAACAAGCTTCTGCCCGTTATTGTCAATTTCAATCGCATTGAGCAGGTTCGGCAGACTGTCAGGCGCAAACTTTATGTCAAGAACTGCGCCGATGATCTGAACGACGGTGCCAATGTTTTTTTCTGCCATCTTTTTGTCCAATCCTTTCGTTTAGGATAAATGCGGGATTAAAGGGCATTTGCGCCCGATACGATTTCGTTAATTTCGTTTGTAATCTTTTCCTGTCTTGCTCTGTTATAAAGCAGCGAGAGGTCGGAGATCATTTGATCCGCGTTGTCCGTTGCACTTTCCATAGCCGTGCGGCGCGCACCCTGCTCAGAAGCATAGGATTCGGCAACTCCGCAGTTTATAAGGCTCATAATGAATTTCGGAACAATACGGTTGAACACCGCCTCCGGAGAGGGGTCATAGTTGATGAACTGCGCGTCCTCTTCCGCTTCTCCGCCAAGCCCCGATACGGGCAGAAGTTTTATACACTCAGGCGTCTGGACAAGAGGCGAAACGAACGCCGTATAAAACAGCTCAACCTCATCAACCTTTTCACTCTTGAAAAGCTCCGTGGCAATATCCGCGATATTCGCACAGTCAGCTGTTTTCGCTTGTTCCGCAAAAGCCGGATAGCTTCCCGCCATTTCATAACCGCGCTTTTCAAAATATTCGACAGCCTTCTTGCCGATCGCAATAATCATCGGTTTTTCCGCGTCATTCTCGTGCGCGGCGACGGCAGCCTTCAGAATGTTGGAGTTATAACCTCCCGCAAGCCCCCTGTCACCCGCAATAACGATGAACAGACGTCTTTTAACAGGTCTCTCCTCCGTAAAAACAGTCGTAAAATCCTTTTTAACAGACGCAATTTCGCTCATCAGCTCATACTGCGCCTCGAAATAAGGACGCGCTGTTTCAACTCTCTGCTTGACATGGCGCAGCTTCGAGGACGCGACAAGCTCCATAGCCTTCGTGATCTGGCGGGTAGAGCCTACGCTGCGAATGCGGCGCTTTATGTCCTTCATATTGCTTGTTGCCAAGTAAAATCACACCCTTCTGTCAGCAATCGCTTTCGATATATACAACCTTCTTGGCAAAATACACTGCTACTGCCGCAACAACGGTCAGCGCAGACATACTGATTGCAATAATACTTAATACAAATGCAGACTTATTCATAGCAGACTCCTTTCACGCCTTTGCCCTTATGATATACGATTCAACGTGGTAACGGAAGGTTCCCTTTTCTCCGCTTCCGTCCTCCTCAAGCATATACCCGCGTTCGCCCAGCTCGCTGAGCAGATACACCGCAATTTGCTTCATCTCTTCCTGTTCTAAGTGGCTTAACGTCGGGTCGTCGAAGAAAACGCTGCCGTTTCCGACATAATCGAAGTCCTCCTTACGCTGCCAGTCAACGCGGTTTGAGCGTATCGTTACAGTCTGTATGGAACCCGGCTGTTTCATAATTTCCGCAGCCGCCTTTTTTACAAGGCGGTGCGAAATGACATTAACATCAGGAGCGACGGGAGATTTCTTACCCTTACCCGAAAACAAAGCGTCAAAAATAGAAGCCATAAACTATATCCTCTTTCAACAGTATTTCTCCGCGAATTCAGCCAGCACATTTTTGAGCTTATCCTCATTTTCGGGAGTAAGAACCTTTTCCTTACGGATACTGTCGGCTATATCGGGATGCTTATCGGCAATATGACGGAATAAATCCGCTTCAAAGCTGCCGATTTTTTCAACCGGAATATTTTTAAGATAGTTATTGATTACCGCGTAAATGATGATAACCTGATTCTCAACCGTGAGCGGCGAGGACTGCGGCTGTTTCAGAACGGCAACGATTCTTTCGCCCTTCGCAAGACGATTCTTCGTATCCGCGTCAAGGTCTGAGCCGAACTGCGAGAACGCCTGTAGCTCACGATACTGCGAGTATTCAAGCTTTAAGCTGCCCGAAACCTTCTTCATAGCCTTGATCTGCGCCGAACCGCCTACACGGGATACCGAAATACCTGGGTTTACCGCGGGACGGATACCCGAATTGAAAAGTTCGGTTTCGAGGAATATCTGACCGTCGGTAATTGAAATTACGTTAGTCGGGATATAAGCGGAAACGTCGCCCGCCTGCGTTTCAATGATCGGAAGTGCGGTTAAAGAACCTCCGCCGTAGTCCTCGTTGAGGTTAGCAGCGCGTTCAAGCAAACGCGAATGGAGGTAGAAAACGTCACCGGGGTAAGCTTCACGTCCCGGCGGTCTTTTAAGGAGCAGGGAGAGTGTACGGTAAGCAACCGCGTGCTTTGAAAGGTCGTCATAAACGATAAGCGCGTCCTTACCCTTTTCCATAAAGTATTCGCCCATAGCGCAGCCCGAATAGGGGGCAATGTACTGGAGCGGTGCAAGCTCGGAGGCTGTCGAGGAAACAACGATGGTATAATCCATCGCGCCCGCCTTTCTGAGCTGTTCAACTACTGTCGCAACGGTAGAGGACTTCTGACCGATAGCAACGTAAATACAGAGAACACCTGTTCCCTTCTGATTTATAATGGTATCAACAGCGATAGCGGTCTTACCCGTCTGTCTGTCGCCGATGATAAGTTCACGCTGTCCGCGTCCGATCGGGATCATCGAGTCGATAGCCTTGATACCCGTCTGGAGAGGTGTATCGACCGACTTTCTCGTGATAATTCCGGGAGCGATTTTTTCAATGGGGCGCGTTTCTATCGAAACGATCGGTCCCTTACCGTCGATAGGCTGACCGAGCGAGTTTACGACTCTTCCGAGGAGCGCTTCGCCAACGGGAACGGAGATGATCTTCCCTGTTCTCTTTACGGTATCGCCTTCTTTTATATCCGAGTCAGAACCGAGCATAACTGCGCCGACAAAATCCTGTTCAAGGTTAAGAGCCATACACTGAACGCCGTTGTCAAATTCGAGCAGTTCGTTGTTCATACAGTTATCAAGCCCGTGGATACGGACAATTCCGTCGCCGACGGTTACAACTGTACCCGTATCGTCAAGACGGATTTTTGACTCAAACGCCTTGATTCGGGACTTTATAATTCCTGTTATTTCATCAGGACGTAATTCCATCTTTTCGTATCATTCCTTTCTATGGGATAGCTTTAGCCGATAACGCTTCCGATTTCCTTTTTCATTGCTTCAAGGCGAGCCTTAACGCTTCCGTCGAAGCTTCTGTCGCCGTATTTCAGAACGATTCCGCCGATAATAGAGGGGTCGATACGTTCCTTTATAACAATGGTTTTTCCTGTAATCTTCGTCATTTTCAGCTTAATTTTAGCCTTCATCGCGTCATCGAGCGGTGCGGTAGTAACAACTGTCACCTCCGCAATACCCAGCCTTTCATTGCAAAGCTCAGTGAAACAGCGGTTGATCCCACTGAATTCGCTGATTCGTCCGCTTTCGGTAAGAACCATAAGGAAGCGGTAGGTATAATCCGAAACCCTGTCCTTAAAAAACTCCGACATAAGCGAGAGCTTTTCGTCCTGACCGACGGTCGGCGTTTTCATCAGCCTCACAAGCTCAGGCGAATCCGAAAGAACAGCGTCCACAGCGCACATTTCATCGCGGATCTCCGCGAGCATATCGGGCTTTTCCTCGGAAATAAGCTCGAAAAGCGCGTCGCTGTAATTTTTTTCAACTATTCCTGCCATTCGGCAATTCTCCTTTCCGCGAGAGAAGCCTTATTCATTTCCGACCTCTGCAATGAATTTGTTGATAAGGCTTTCGTTATCCTGCTTAGAAATTTCCTTTTCACATACTTTTTCGCTGGCGAGGATAACTATATCCGAAATCTGATCCTTAATTTCGTTAAGCGCCTTTTTCTTTTCAAGTGCAATACTTTCCTCGGCTCTCTGCTTCAGCTGAGCAGCTTCCTCGTGCGCCTGAGCAATAATTTCGGTTTCGCGTTCACCCGCGCGCTTTACCGCGTCGGAAACTATCTGCGAAGCCTCCTCCTTAGACTGTTCAAGTCTTTGGGTATACTCCTGCTTTACAGCCTGCGCTTCCTTCTGAGCTGCCTTCGCCGCGTCCATCTGTTCGTTTATCTTATCCTTTCTTGCGTCAAGAACCGCCATAACCTTATTATGCAGCAGGAACTTATACAGCAGGAAAATGATAAGCGTGTTGATAAGCGTAAAGATGATAGTGTCGGTATTGATGTTTACAAGCTGGAGCGTCTGAGCCATTAGCCTCATACTCATTATATGCAATTCCTTTCCTGTAAATCCGCCGTTTTAAGCGGCGTCCGACATTAGCCGAGCTGACCAATAAAGGGGTTAGCGTACATTAAAAGGAGCGCGATGATAAGAGAGTAAAGTCCTGTTGTTTCAGCGAGCGCGTCGCCGATAATCATCTGCTTAGTGATTGCGCCGCTTGCTTCGGGCTGTCTTCCGATAGCCTCAACTGCCTTACCGCCGCAGTAACCTTCGCCGATACCGGGGCCTAAGCCTGCGATCATTGCGATACCTGCGCCCAGTGCCGATGCTCCGAGTACAATTGCCTGTTCCATAGATTTATCCTCCATTTTAAAGTGATACAAGTTTATATAAAGCGTTTCCGCCTTATTCCGTAGTTTTTCTTACGACTCAGCCATTGAAACGTAAGACATCGTAAGCGTTACGAATATGAACGACTGTATTACCGACGAGAAGAGGTCGAAATACAGCGAAAGCACCGCGGGCACACCGATTGAAAGAAGTCCCGCTGCAAAGCCGCCGAGTGCGAAATAAACAAGCCCGCCGATAACCATACCCGAAATATTGCTTCCGAAAAGACGGAGCGACTGTGCGACAGGGTTTGCGAAATCGCCGATAATGTTAAACGGAAGCATAAACGGCATAGGCTCGAAAAAGCCCTTTAAATATCCCTTTATACCGCCTGTTTTCAGCTTGTTGTAAAGCACGAGGACGAATGTTATAAGTCCCCAGGAAAGCGTTACGGAAAGATCCGACGTCGGGTTACGCAGTCCGAAAAGTCCCATAAGACACGAAACCATAATAAAGCAGAAAAGTCCGCCGATATATGGGGTATATGCCTTTTTGTAGTGGTCGCCCATAGTGCTTCCGACCTGTCCGTCAAAAAGTGTGACGATCCATTCCGCGATAACCTGTCTGCGCGAGGTCGGAACAACCTTAAGGTTTCTTCCGAGAATAAAAAATGCAGCTCCAAGTATAACCAGCACAACCCACTGCATAAGCACGGACTCCGCAATTATCCATTCCTTTCCGAAAAGCTCGAAGGTGATGGACTGAAGCGGTCCTTCAATTGTAAAGGTGCGCGTTTCCTCGGCAATAAGCGACATTCCCATCAAAAAATCATTCCTTTCATTCCTCATCCGAACTCTTCCGGAGCGCGGATAACGTGTAATAAATTTTAGGATAAAAAAGCGGGATTACCGCCGTAAAGGGCGAAATCAGGTCGTACGTCAGCAGGAACGCTAAAATGACAAAAATTCCGATATAGCGAAGCCCGTAAGAAATATTTCCTAAGGACTGACCCTTTTTCTGGTTTCTGCTCGTTAAGATGCTGTTCGCGGTAACGCCCAGAAGCAGGAAATTCCCCGCCATAAGCGCGTTCCCGACAAGCAGACCCGTGTAAAGCCGCCAGTCAAAGCCAACTCCGAAAGCTATCGCCGTTATCCCGACAAGCAGCAGCAAATTATATACTATCAGCGACGGGAGCATATCTTTAAGCTCGTCCGAGGCGACATTCTTTTTTTTACTCATAACCGTTTTTTCTTAATGCTATCGTCATAATAATCATGGTCGCGGCGCGAATGCCCAACTTCACTCGTACCCGTACCCGATTCATTTTTATCGAAAAGCTTTATGAGCTTTTTTAAATAGCTCACCGAGCCTGAAAGCATCGTCATAATACCGATACCCATAAACAAAAGCTTAACCCACTGTTCCCAGCCCAGCCAATCAACAAGAGCCGAGCCGCCAATTACAAAAACCAACAGTGGACCGAGAACAATAAATGCGACCTGACTTACGACGGCATAAACGGCAATCGGATTTTCTTTTTTATTACCTGCCATTGTATTGCCTCTCAGAATCAGAAGATAATTGATTTAAGCCGCCAGCCCTTTTCGATCTTTACCATCTCGCCGTTTCTCGAAATCTCCTCGCCGCTTTCGCGGTTACGCAGAGTTATAACGAGCGCGCATTCATCATCGCTTATCGGGTCAATTGAAAAATCGGGATTTTCCCAGGAAATTTCATACTCCATAGGCGTAAAGTTCTCGATTATCCCAAGTTCCCCGCTGCTGCGTTCGCTATAAATCGCGCCGTAGCCGAGCGAATTTTCAAGTGTTATTTTAGCCTGTTCATCGCAGAATATGCTGTTTACAAGCTCTTCAAGCTGTTCAAGCGAGGTATAATCGCTGTCCGAAACGGTATAATAACCGTCCTCCGGCGCGTTTCCATAAGGCTCGTCCTTATGTTCAAGTCCGCGTGTATAAAACAGCTTTAATACCTCATAGTTCCCCGAAAGAAGCTCGATCGCGGCGTCCTTCATTTCCTCCGAGGTCTTTTCATCGGGAACGTATGCGTTCGGATCAGCCGCCTGCGACTGTGAGCCCGAAACGTTCGGGGTCGGCGCGGGAGAAGGCTCCTGCGCGGTATTATTCAAAACAAGTATAAAAGTTACGACAGCTGCCGCGAAGCCGACTGCTAAAAGAGAGGCATAAAGCGGCGCGCTTTCGGAATATTTTCCCTTCATTTTATAATTCCTTTTCTACACAAATGCTATGGACATTCATTAAAGACAATTGTCCACTTTTTATTATACTATATTGTTGTACAAAAATCAAGTAAATTTCTATTTTTTGTGTACTTTTTACAAATGCCCACAGCATTTTCCATAAGTATATAATAACATACTTTCGGGGCTGTGTAAACAGTCAAAAGGCGGCAAGTGTCTAGCCGCGCCCGCCTGTTCAGCTTATCGCGATACCAAGATTATTCGCGTAAACAGTCGCCGCGCCGCGTTCACGGTCAATTATCCTATGATGCTCTCCGTGGATAATAGAAACGTTTTTGCCGAGCCTTTCCGAAACACGCAGCGTCGAATCAGCCGCCGCGTCAAGTGCCGCTTCCGTCTGTTCAAGCCGCGCGGAGAGTCGGCGCTCCTCGCTTTTGCGCTGTTCATAAAGCTTCAGGATTTCCGCGTTTTCGGGCATTTCCTCCCGCTTCAGTTCAATTTTCCGAATGTCGTCAGCCGCCTTATCGAGAAGTCTTTTCAGCTTTTCCCTGTCGCTTTTCAGCCGCTGAACATTTCCCAGAAAAACCTCGATCGGCTCCTGCCCTTTCGTACCGATACGCTTACAGGAAAGCCGCCCTGCGCAGTCGATTTTCCCGCCGAGAAGCTCTGTACAGATTATTTCGCCGCTGCCTGTTGTCGTACACTCCTCCAGCGACCCGCATTTCAGCAAAACCGCCGCGTCTATTGTGCAACCGAAGCAGTCGGAAAGCGCCATACCCTCCGCGTTAAGCCTTGAATTTTTACATTCTCCCGAAATTTCGATCTGTTCGGCGACAAGCCTTGCGTCGGTAACCGAACCGCCAACCGTCAGTGTTTTCCCGCAGCTGACCTCCGCGCCCTCAGCGATGCTCCCGCGAATGGTAACGTCACCGAAAAAGTCGATTTTTTCGCCTTTTTTCACCTCGTCTGCAACATACTCGCTGCGAACGCAGTACTTCCCGTTTTCCTCGGTAAGAAGTCCCGATATTCCCGCGAAAAGGCGGGTCCTGTCCTCGCTTATACGTGTGTTTATACCGGCGGGGAGCCGATACGATTTACCGCGTTCAGCCCGAATAACCTGACCGTAAACATCTCTCCCGTTTGTTCCGTTTTCCGGAAGGAGAATTTCACAGAGGACTGTTCCTTCGGCTACAATTGAGAGCTTATTTTTTTGAAACAGTTCGTTAAGCTTACCGTCCTCGCCCTTTATCGCCGGTATTCCGTGTGCGAAAACACGGCTCTCACCGCATATCCCCCTGGTCGCCATTTCCATAAGCACCGCGGGCTTTATCCCGAAGCAAACACCGCTGTCCTTAACCGCCTGTTCAAGAGCGGAAACAGAATAGCTCCCGCTTCCGTCCGCTGAATCGGCGCGGATCGACGCTTCAAGCCCGTCCTCCGAAACCGTGACTGTTATGGCGGAAAGGCGGGTATGCCCGGTTATTTTCACTTTTTCTGAAAAAGAAGCGGCGTTTTCGGCATCAGGGGAGTTAAGCTCGTCCTTAATGCTGTCGAAAAGCCGCTCCATAACTGTTCTGCTGTTCAAGACATCACCTTATATTATGTTCTTTCCATGCACTGTCGAGCTTACCTCGACGGCGCCGTTTTCCGAGTAGAAGCTTACTGTCCGACCATAGTTAAGACCCGTATCCGCTGCGACGATCGGGATACGAAGCGATCCGAGAACTGCGCGGACAGCCGCTATATTGCGTTCGCCGATATTGAACTGTGCGCCGTTACACTGGAACATAGTCGCTCCGCCCGCGATCTTCGCGGTTATGGCAGAGCCTGCCCCACGCGCACGCATTGCTGAAAGCATCGCAGGAATTGCGGTATCCGCAAATTTCATCGGCGTAGTTTCCCCGCCCGCAATGGATTTGCTGTCGGGAAGCATTATGTGGGAAAGCCCCGAAATGCCCGAAACCTTATCATAAAGGCAGATTCCGATACATGAGCCTAATGCGTAGGTGACAAGAATATCGTTGCGCCCGCAAATCTTCCAATCGGATATTCCGACTATAATTTTCTGGCTCATACGATTACCCCAAGCTTTTTAAGCAGAGTGTCAAGCGAATTGACAGTCGGCAGAAGCATCATCTTCGACTTGATTTTTGAACCGTCGAGGAGCAGGTAGCTGTCAATAAAAAGAAGCTTATCGCTCATCTCGCCGATTATACTTACAGGAACGCTCATTATCGCGCCAACCATATCCACGCACATCATCGGTATACCAACGTTTATCGGTATCTGTGCAAGCTCCGCGATCGCGTTCACATACGAAGCGGACATAATGTTCCCCGTTTCGGTGAGCGCAGAGGCCATATCGGGGGTAAGTTCGAGGAGGTCAACCGTTTCCTTCCCGAAAAATGTCGAAACGATCAGGTCTACCATATCCTGTTCAAGAAGGAAAAGCATCATTCCCTCGATACTTCCTGAAATCTGTACAAGAATACCTGCAACAAGCTTTTCAGCGCCGCCTGCGAAATCAATAGCGGTCTGAAAATCAAGCATCTTTACGGAGGGAACCTGTATGTCAACAGGCTTACCTATCATTGCGGAAAGCGCAGTCACCGCGTTCCCCGAACCTATATTTCCAACCTCTGTAAGCACGTCCATTTCCATCGCGCCAAGCTGGTCGTATCTCTCAATAGACATAATTCCAAAATCCTTTCGGCTTAATTTCTAAGATTATTAGCTATGCTCATAAGCTCGTCTGACGTTGTGACAACGCGCGCGCTGAGCTGATACGAACGCTGGGTTTCAATAAGATGAACCATCTCGCTCGCCAGGTCAACCGTTGACATTTCAAGCGCCTGACGTATGATCTCGCGTTCCTCTGAAACACGCGGCTCGCCCGAACGCTCGGTTATAACGAAGTGATTGTCCTCGCCCTGTTCAAGTCCCCAGTTGTTGTCAACCTCATAAAGACCTATCATATCCGTAATCGCGTCGTAATCGACATTTGAGGTTTCATACTCCTCTTTCCCGATAACAACGCCGTTTTCGTCAACAATATTCCGCTCGCCCGTCTTAAACGGCACTATTATATGATTGCCGTCGCTGTCAAGCACAAATTCTCCGCAGCCGTTCACAAGCTCCCAGTGGTCGTCTACCTGCGTTATCTCAAAGGAACCGTCACGGGTGAGATAGGTATTCCCGCGCTCGTCAAGCACCATAAAGAAGTTGTCATTCGGAATTGCGAAATCAAGCTCTTGCTCGGTCATATTGAACATACCCTGTTCCCACATAAAATCCGTTTTCATTATGTACTGCCCGTGTCCCGTCTGCCAGTCGTCCTCAGTTTGCCGCTGGGTCGTATAAATACAGTCCGCAAAGCTCGGACGAAGCGATTTAAAGCCGACCGTGTTCACGTTAGCGATATTATTCGAGTAGATGTTCATACCGTCCTGCTGGGCGATCATGCCCGAAGCGCCGGTGTAAAAAGAAATATTCATAGTTCAGACCGCCTTTCCGGATTATTGGATAGAAGCTATGTCTACCGACTTAGTATTCATAGCGTCGAAATACTTGAGGATTTTACTGTTAGCCTCGTAAAGCCGCTGCGCCTCGATCATCTGAGTCATTTCCTTATTTCCGTCAACGTTGGAATGCTCCCAGCAGCCCTGGATCACATCATAAACTTCGTCTGCGGGAATCGTTCCGTCGCCCGCATAGCTGAAAAGCGTATCGCCGACCTTTTCAACGTCCGCGTCCTGCGGGATAAATGTCAGAAGAAGCCTGTCAACAGCCTCGTTGTTTACGTAGATAATACCGGCGTTGTCAATGCGGAAATCGCCTGTGCCAAGGTAAATGTCGCCGTTTTCACCCTGAACACGCCCCGCCTTTCCAAGAACAAGATAGCCCTCGCTGTCAAGCTCCCACTGACCGTTTCTCGTCTGGTAAATTCTGTCGCCCGCACCGCGTATGTTGAAATATACGTTTCCGTATATTCCTACGTCAAAATTACTATCCGTAAAAGTAAAATTGCTCTGTTCAAGATTTGTTTTAGAGGTATCTGCGTAGGTCTGGAGGAAATGTCCCGAAAGCTCCGTCCGTCCGTTTACGAGAATCATCTCGTCCATAAACGTGTTTAAAACGATTTCGTCCTTTTTGTAGCCCGCTGTATTCGCGTTCACTATGTTGTTGCCGATTGCGTCAAGCTCGCGCTGTTTTACAATCATACCCTGCGCCGCATTATAAAAGCCTCTGAGCATTTTATTTTCCTTTCCGCTGTTCATATTTCCTGTTTGATATGAACGAAAGCTGTTGAAAATTTATACGATTTGTAATATTATGTCGATTTATAACATTTTGTTTTACTGCTTTATGTATTGTTCCAAAGCTAATTTCAGGTGTAGGATTGCCTTTGAATGGATCTGGCAAACGCGCGATTCCGAAACGCCGAGAACCTGACCTATTTCGGAGAATTTAAGCTTTTCATAGTAGTAAAGCGTAATCACCTGTTTAGCCTTCGGGCTTAACTCGTCGATAGCCTGTGCCACTACCTTTTTCTGTTCCTTTTCGTACAGTTCTCTGTCGGCTGTCTTTCCGCCCTCAACGTTGAAATTGTCCTCATAGAGAAGTTCCTCAAATGAAAGGGTTATCGCGCCCGCCGCGTCAGCCATCTGCCGCATAAGCTTTTCCTTGGTGATACCCATATATTCGGCGATCTCGTCATTTGTCGGGTGACGGCCGAGCTTAGAAAAAAGCTCGTTGTAAGCGGAGTCAAGCTCCTTTCCGAAGTGGCGTACCTGCCGCGGAACCCAGTCCTGCCGCCGTACATAGTCGATAATCGCGCCCTTTATTTTAAGATTTGCATACGTTTCAAATTTAACGCCGCGTTCGGGATTAAAGGTTTCGATTGCACCCATAAGCGCAATCACGCCCTCGTTTATAACATCTTCCGCCGAGGCGTATTTAAGATAAATATTCCGGAGAGAAACCGCGATAAGGCGCACGACATCGAGATAACGGAGAACAATGTCGTTTCTTAAATTGACATTGCCCGTTGCACGGTATTCCTGTATCGACTGTACAACGTCAAAATCCGTTTTCAAGAGCCGTCCCTCCCTATTACAAATTTATATTTCCAACCGACTGAATCTGCGTTGCTCCGTCAATTTCGCTGTATGAAAGGACCGTAAGTCCGGGGATAAACTGGTCGATAAGCTTTTTAAAATAAACACGGACAATCGGGGAAGTAAGAACGATAACCGTCGGTATAACGTCCTTTATCTTGTTCACCTCGTCGGTAGTCTTTGCGACGATCTTCTGGATCGTATCGGGATCCATCGAAAGATAGCTGCCCTGATCCGACTTTTTTACACTTGAAACTATCATATCCTCAATCCGCGGGTCGATCGTGATAACGCGGAGCGAATTTGCCTCGGCGAAACGGCGCGTGATGGTTCGTTTAAGCGCCTGACGGACATACTCGACCGTGATGTCGATATCCTTCATAGAGGAGGTATGGTCGCCGAGCGTTTCGAGAATTGTTTCCATATCGCGTATCGGAACACCCTCGCTTAACAGCATCGCAAGCACCTTCTGGAGATAACCGTAGGAAATAACGTTCGGAACGAGATCCTCGACGATTGTCGAATCGCTCTTTTTGATATTCTCGATCATCGTTTTTACGTCCTGACGGGTAAGGATTTCGTGGCAGTGCTTACGGATAACCTCGGAAAGGTGAGTGATCATAACCGAAACGGGGTCGATGAGCGTGTAGCCGGCAACGTCCGCCATAACCTTTTTATCCTCGCTTATCCAGCGCGCGGGAATCCCGAAGGCAGGTTCAATTGTATCTATACCGTCAACCGCGTTTGTAACGTCGCCGTTATCGAGCGCAAGGTAGTGGTCTACAAGGATTTCTCCCCTCGCGACTTCCTCGCCCTTTATTTTTATAACATATTGGTTCGGGTTTATATCGGGGTTGTCACGCATTCGCACGGACGGTATGACCATACCCATATCTAGCGCGAACTGCTTTCGGAAAAGAACAACTCTTTCTATGAAATTTCCTCCGCTTCGCTCATCTACAAGATGGAGAAGGCTATAACCGAACTCCATTTCGATCTGTTCGACGCTAAGCAGCTTAAATACGTTATCAATGTCGCGGTAATAATCGCTGTCGGTAGCAGGTGCCTGCTTTTTCGCCTCGTCAAGCTTCGCGCGCGCTTCCTCTGCCTGCTGCTTTTCGGCTTCCGCTTTTTTCATCTTGTCGAGCTGAATACCGCCGAAAATCAGACCCGCGCCGAGAAGGAGCAGGATAGGCTTCGGGAAGCCGGGGATTGCCATAAGCACAAGCATAACCACGCCCGTTATAATGATAACTGTCGGGTTCTGGGTGAACTGAACCTTAACGTCGTTGTTGAAGCTGCCCGTGCTGGCGGTTCTTGTTACAACCATACCTGTTGCAACAGAAATAAGAAGCGCAGGAATCTGCGAGCAAAGACCGTCGCCGACTGTCGCAAGAGAATATGTCGTAAGTACGGTATTAAAATCGCCGCCGTTTATCATTCCGATAATCGCGCCGCCGATAAGGTTGATGAGCGCGGTCACAATTGAAATGATCGCATCGCCCTTTACGAATTTCGTAGCACCGTCCATTGCGCCGAAGAAATCGGCTTCGCGCTGGACGTTTGCACGGCGGATTTTCGCTTCCTCATCGGTAATTGCTCCCGCATTAAGGTCGGCGTCGATCGCCATCTGTTTACCCGGCATAGCGTCGAGTGTAAAACGCGCAGCTACTTCGGATACACGCTCCGAACCCTTTGTGATTACAAGGAAGTTTACGAGAACGATGATAATGAATATGATAAAACCGACAATCGGGTCGCCGCCCATTACGAAGTTACCGAATGTTTCGATAACCGCGCCCGCGTAACCTGTACTTAAAATACCACGCGTTGTGGAAACATTAAGCGAAAGTCGGAAAACCGTCGTAACGAGCAGTATCGTCGGAAATATCGAGAAGCTGAGCGCGTCCTTGATGTACATCGTGATCAGCAGGATCACGAGCGAAAGCCCGATATTAACCAACAGCAGGAAATCAAGCAGCACACCGTCCCATATCTGGTTGAGCGGGATAATGAGCGCGAGAACTATGAATATAACAAATACGGCAAAAACATTGCTCAGCATCTTTTTTACCATTGTTTTTGCCGCACCTCCAAATCTTAATTGTTAGGTCTTTTCCTTAAAGCCTCTTCCGGAGGCGCAAAGACCTTGTTCTTTGCGTGATACATTTCGGTTATGACAACCGCTACCGCCGTAAAAAGCTCTGACGGAATCTGCGCGCCGAGAGGAACCTGATACAATTCCCGCGCCAGCTTACGGTTCTCGGTGATGTAAACGTTATGCTCCTCGGCAATCGCCACTATTTTTAATGCAAGCGCGTCCTGACCCTTCGCGACAACCACGGGGGCTGCGGTCGCGTCCGCCTCAATGTCATATTTAAGCGCAACCGCGTAATGTGTAGGGTTTCTTACGACAACGTCCGAGTTAGGAACCTCGTCCATCATTCGCCCCTGTGCCATTTCACGCTGCTTCTGTTTAATTTTACCCTTTATCTGCGGGTCGCCCTCCATCTGCTTATATTCGTCCTTTATTTCCTGCTTCGACATTCTGAGGTTCTTCTCGAACTGCCACCACTGGAAAAGAAAGTCCGCTGCCGCTACGAAAACGAAAATGATACACATAACCATAACGATGGAGAAAATGGTATTTGCGATATATGAAACCGCGTAAATCGGCTCTGTGTCGATAAGGCTTATTATTTCGGTCATTCGCGATTCGATCTGACCGTAAGCGACAATTATAACCGCCGTAAGTTCGATAAGACCCTTTACGATACCGACAACGGATTGCAGCGAGAACATTTTTTTTACTCCGTTAAGCGGGTTCATTTTAGAAAACTTGAAGCGCAGCGGCTTCATTGTGAACAAGCCCCTCGTCTGCGCCATTACCGAAATAACAACGACGAATGCGATTATAGCTGCAAGCGGCAGGAATATCATTGCACAGTCGGTAATTACTCCGAGAAAAATGTTCGTATAGGTGCTAAGCTCGTTTTCAAAAGGCTTCCCGACAGCGATAATGCCGTCGCGCACCGAGCGTTGGAGCATCATAAACATATACGAGCCGAGAACAGCAAGCGAAGCGAACGCGCCGAGAATTGCAACAGCCGTAACGACCTCGTTGCTCTGTAAAACCGAGCCTTCCTTTTCTCTTGCGTCACGCCGTTTTTTCGGCGTGGCTTTTTCGGTTTTTTCCTCGCCCGCCATTGCATCACTCCGTTCGAGCGGTCAGCTACACAAAATTACCCGCCGCCGCATAAAGGTTCTCCCAGAGATACCCCAGCAGCTTTTCGATAAACTCCGACATAGGTCTTGCCGCGCCGACCAGAACGATAAACCCGACTACGAGCTTGAGCTGGATATTTACGACATAAACCTGAATTGTCGGAACCGCCTTCATCATAAGCCCCACGCAGATTTCGGTTATCAGCTCCGCCGCGATTATCGGCATAGCGAATTTTACCGCGAGAGTCATAACTGTTCCGAAGTACATTACGATAACCTCCGTAAGGCCGATTGTCGCCGAGGTTATTTCGTAACCCATCGGAATGGTTTCATACGAAACGGAAAAGAGCTTTATATAGCTTAAATGTCCGTTCGTAAGGAAGAAGTACAGTATAAAAATATAGTAGTAGATATTTGCGAAAATCGGCATATTTATGCCTGTTGTCGGGTCCATTGTCTTTGCCATTCCAAGACCCGTCTGGGTGTCGATAATTTCACCCGCATATATGAGAACAGTCAGCATAAGGTTGGTAAAAAAGCCGAACACAAACCCGACCAGAAGCTCTTTTATTATTATCATACCGAACGCGAGCATATTTGGAATATCGGGAACCTCGGTAACTGTTCCGACTAGCGGCAGCATAACAACCGCAAGCACCACGGACATTCCCGCTTTAACGCTGTTCGGAACATTCGACCGCGAGAAAATGGGATTGAACGTGAAAATTCCCGTTACACGGCAGAGAACCAGAAGAAATCCGATAAAATTGTTAAGTATCAGATTCCAGAAATCCATTTTTGCCGTTTCCTCCGTTTATACAACCGTGTTCGCCATTAAATCCATAATGTAGTTAAAGAAATCTATAACGCTGTTACACATCCACGGTCCCATCGCAAGCAGTCCGAGTGCGACAACGACAGCCTTCGGCGCGAACGTGAGCGTCTGCTCGTGAACCTGCGTAGCCGCCTGTAAAATAGCGATCACAAGACCGACAAGCATTGCTATAATCAGCGTCGGCGCGGCAAGCTTCAGCGCAAGCACAACCGCCGCAGTGAATATTTCAAGAACCAGATCCTGGGTCATACTAACCTCCGTCAGACGTTAAAGGACGAAACGACCGTCCCGACAAGCAGCTGCCAGCCGTCAACAAGCACGAACAGCATGATCTTGAACGGCATTGAAATCATGGACGGCGGGAGCATCATCATACCCATCGCCATAAGCGTTGACGACACAACAATGTCGATCACAAGGAACGGTATGAAAAGCAGAAAGCCCATCTGAAACGCACGTGTAAGCTCGCTTACGATAAACGCGGGGATAACCGTTTCAAGACCGAGCTGGTCGGTATAATCGGTAAGCGGCGCGTCTGTTTCGGTAAGGTTCACTGCGTTACGTCCGAGAATATCCTCTATAAACGGCTCGCCCGCCGGATTTTCAACGGTTGACGCGTTAATTTCCGTCTCACTCTGAGGCGCCTCCTCGTAAACGGATTTTCCCGAAAGGTCGAGGAAAAACTGCATATTGGAATTGGTGGTATTCTTGAGCATAAACGTTTTAAGCGGCTTTACGGCACGCTCCGTCATTTCGTCAATCGTGATTTCTCCCGCAGCATACGGCTGATACGCTTCCTCGTTTATCTGCGTAAAAGTAGGCCACATAATAAAAATAGTAAGAAACAGTGCAAGCCCCGTTAATACCGAGTTGGGCGGGATCGACTGGGTCTGCATCGCGCTTCTTAGAAAGCTGAAAACTATAATTATTCTCGTAAAGGATGTTACCATTACGAGGAAAGAGGGGGCAACCGAAATTACGGTTATAAGCAGGATTATTTCGAGCGACTGCGAACCGTCAATGCCGAAAATCGACTCCATAAGTGATGTATCGGCAATTTCAGCGTCGGGATTTTCGGTCAGTATCTGCGTTTCGGCATTTGAACCCGGCTCAGCCGCGCTTAACGCCGAAGCGGAAATGCACCCGCCCGCGAAAATTACGGCGGTTACAACAAAAGAAACGACAAATTTTATAAACAGCCTTTTATTTTGTCTGAACGCCTTTTTAATCATTTTCCGAGTCCTTTTCCGATTGCACATCTGAATTTTTTCCACGGCTCATCGCCGCCGCAAGCACTGCCGCAAAGCCGCTCTGAGCGTTCTGCTCATTAAGCTGCGCGGAATACTCCTCCGCCGTCATATCAAGCTCTCCGAGTTTTTCGATATGCTGGGCGGTCGCGCTTATAAGCATCAGCTTTCCGCCGACGCTCACGACAAGCAGCATACCGTCCCGTCCGATCGTAACACGGTCGAGAACGCGCATTTTTCCGCCGCTGTTCACACCCACCCTGCCGTTAAGACGTTTAAGCCCGTAAAGCAGCAGGAAAAGCAGCCCGAAAACCGCCGCGAGTGAAATAATAACCCATAGGATATCCAGCATTATCAGCCGAGAACCTTTGTAACAGTTGCTAAAATTCTGTCAGGCTTAAAAGGCTTTACAATAAAGTCAAGCGCGCCGAGCTTGATTGCTTCGACAACCATAGCTTCCTGTCCCATCGCGCTGCACATAACGACCTTTGCGTCAGGGTGCTTGGACTTGATTTCGCCGAGTGCCTCGATACCTGTCTTAACGGGCATCGTAATATCCATAATTACGAGGTCAGGACTTTCCGCGTCATAGACCTGACAAGCTACCTCGCCGTTTTCCGCTTCGAGAATGTTCGTAAAGCCATTCTGCGAAAGCGTATTCTTAATAAGCATTCTCATAAATGAAGCGTCGTCTACCAGTAAAATCTTCTTGTCCATGTCGGTTTACTCCTTGTTAAGTGAATCTATGAATTTTGATTTAATGATTTCGTTAATTCTTACGGCAAAATTGTCGTCGATAACAACAACGTCGCCCTTAGCGATAAGATTTCCGTTTACAACAACGTCTACCGGCGCACCCGCCTGACGTTCGAGTTCAATAATAGTACCCTGCGTAAATTCAAGGATATCCTTTACCTTCCGCTTCGCCGAGCCGATTTCAACGGTTATTTCAAGCGGAACGCCCATAAGCAGCTGAAGGTTATCCTTCTGGTCACCCGTAAGGTTAAGCTCCTGCGGCTCAAACGTGCCGAGCTGAACGTTCTGGACATTCATCGGCTGAGGCTGTGGGTAGCCGTACTGCGGCGGGTAGCCATAGCCATACTGCGGCGGATAACCGTAGCCCATCGGCATTGCACCCTGCTGCGGCATAGCCTGCTGGGGCATACCCTGCGGCATCACGCCCTGCTGCGACATTTGCGGCATTTGCTGCTGCATCTGCGGCATCTGCTGCTGTGTCTGCGGTGCCGGCTGCTGTGTCTGCGGTGCCGGCTGCTGAACAGGCGGCGGAGCCTGGACGGGCTGCTGTGCGGGAGCAGGAGCAGGCTGTTCCGAAACAGCTTCAGCTGCTGCGATCTGCTCGCCAATCATTTTCGACGCGATATACTTCGCAAGCTCGGTACTCATTACCGACTTGAACTCGGACTTGATAACGCCGTCGATCGTAAGGTCAAAGTTTATCGCAACAACCATCTCGTCGGAATCGAATTCCTGTAAATCGCCAAGCGACAGCTTGTCGAGAATATAGGGCGTAGGCGTTGAAATGTCAATGCTTACTCCGAGAAAATCGGAAAGCGCCGTTGCGCTCGCGCCCATCATCTGGTTCATAACCTCGGAAACGGCGCTTATATTAAGCTCGTCAAATTCAAAATCTTTCGATACGACGAGCGGCATACCCATAAGCTGATTAAGGATAAGCTGAACGTCGTCCTGACGTAAAACCATAAGGTTAGAGCCGGTCAGACCCTTTATATACTCGATTTTAACACATACCGCCGGCTCAAGCCTTTCGACCTGAACCTCTCTCAGCTTGCACACCTCAACCTGCGGGGTCGTTATCCATACCTTCGCATTAAGAAGCTCGGAAACGGCAGTCGCCGCGCTTCCCATGCTGATGTTCATAATCTCGCCGATTGCGTCCTTTTCAAGTTCGGAAATTTTCATATTATCGTCCATCTGTTAAACCTCAATTCTATACACATTTTCGATTTTCACAGCTTTATTTTGATTATATACGCCCAGCTTTCCGTCGAACCAGGGGTTGTCGCCAATCTTAATAACGACGTTGCTGTTAATATTCTTATCAAGCGGGATAATATCGTCAACCTGTAGGTTAAGTATATCCGCAATATCAAGCGATACCTCGCCGAGAACCGCCTTTATGGTAAGCGGCGACTCGTTAAGAGCACGCATAATCGTTTCGCGCCGTTCCTGTTCCCTGTTCGCATCAAATCTTCGTGTGGTACGCGCGGACTTGGTTACGTATTTCTGCATAACCGCGTCTAGATTGAGTACGGGCATCAGGACATTTACAAGCGTTTTTGTTTCATTTACGGCAACCTCTAAACAGACGATTATCATTGTATCATCGTAATCGACCGCCGAGAAAACACGCGAATTTGTTTCGACGTTCATAAGCTTCGGCGAAACCTCAACGTACTGTTCCCAGGGCTCTCTTAGAAGTCCTGCGAGATTTCCGATAATCTTTTCGATTATGCTGACCTCGATTTCGGTAAAATCACGGTCTGCGTCCTTATACTCGCCTCGTCCGCCTAAGAGCCTGTCTATCAATATATATGTCAGAGAATTTGAAAGCTGAACAATAGTCGGAGTACTTTCTATATCCTCATCGTGGATGCCCAGCTCAACCGTTCCCATCATAACGTAATCGGGTAAACCGTTATTGAACTCGAAGTACCTCTGTTCCTCGATCGAAGCGAGCGTAACCTTACAGTAAAGTCTTAGCAGACCCGTCAGATATGAGGAGAGCAGTCTTGCATAATTGTCAAAAATACTGTCAAGAACCTTTATTCGCTCTTTCGTGAACTTTTTGGGCGATCGGAAGTCATAATCCTTAATCGTCTGAGCCGGTTCCTCTTTAGCCTGAACAACTTCTCCTGACATCGCGCTGTGGAGCAGCGCGTCAATTTGTTCCTGAGTCAGAGTTTCTGCCAATTTTTATCACCTCGCTTCTCTTTCGTAGGTTTATTCCTCGTCGGGTTCTTCAACGATAGGCTGGAGAACACTTTCGGGTATTTCCTTTATCGGATCTCTGAACGAAGGACCAGTATAATCTGCGTTTTCGTCCGGAACATACGGCGATTCGCTGAAATACTTATCATCAAGACTGTCAACGATCTGCTGAACCGAATCGGCGCTTACTCCGCCTGTTCCGTCGAGGCGGTCGAACTGGTCGGTTTCAGCCTGTAAAATACCGTAGTCATAGCGTAAAATATCCTGAATTATCTCGGTTTCATTTATCGCTGTGTCATTACGGATAATTATAAGCTCAACGCGGCGGTTCTGCTTACGCCCTTCCTCCGTACTGTTATCGGCGATTGGGTCGTAACAAGCGCGCCCCTCCGTCACGTAATTATCGCTGTCGATAATACGCTGAAAATCGAGGAATTTTACAACCGAGCAGGCACGCGCGGAAGATAGATCCCAATCGTTTACAGCGGAAAGACCCTCTGCGGTATGTCCCTGAACGCGGATAGATTTTATGTAGCTATTTACTGCCTTAAGCGCGGGCGTAAACTCTTTAAGAGCCTCACGTCCCGACGGTAAAAGCTCCGCGCTGTTGCCCTCGAACATAATAGAGTTGTTAAAGCGGATATTTATACGCGCCGAAGAAGTCTGGGTTACCTCGATGCTGTTGGAAAATTCGCTGTTCGCAGCGGACTGCTGTAACCAGACGTAAAGCTCGTCGAAATTATTCGGAAGGCCCATTCCATCGTCAAGGCTTTCGGTCGTACCCTTACCTGCATTTGCGGGCTGGCTTGCGTTTCCGTCCTCCTCATCGGTCTTGGAATCACCTTCATTGTAATCCTCGGTAACGAAAGGGTTTATATACTTGCCCTGTGAATTAAAGGACTGGAAGATATACTGGAATTTTGTTTCATCGGGAGTAGATGAAGCGTAAAGAAGTACGAAGAAGCAGAGCAAAAGCGTAACCATATCCGAATAGGTCGCCATCCATTCGTCAAGCCCCTGCTTAACCTCCTGTTTTTTCTTTCTGGACAATACCCCGCCCCCTTTCACACTGAATGTGTAACATCAGCATTTTATTATAACACTTTTTCACGAATTATGCAATATTTTTCGGAAATTTGCGAAAAAAATTGATATTTATCACTCGCTGTCGCCGCGTCGATCCTTCTTTGCGAGCATAAATTCGAGTTTTTCCTGGATAACGCGGGGGTTTGAGCCGTTCGCGATAGCTATAACGCCTTCGATCACAAGCTGCATACAGAACATTTCATCATCGTGAGCGTTCTTAAGCGCGCATTCAAGCGGTGTGAAAATTACGTTCGCAATAAGCGAGCCATAGAAAGTCGTGATAAGCGCGGTAGCCATCGCCTTACCGAGGTCGCCGCTCTCCATATCGTTAAGCATGATAACCAGACCTACGAGCGTACCCAACATACCAAACGCAGGACCCATACTTACACCCTTTGCGAAAAACTCACGTCCTGCCGCATGACGCTCGTCCATAAAATCGAGAGAGGATTCGAGCATCTCGCGCACCTTCGCGGAATCGTTCGCGTCAACGATAAGCATAAGGCTTTGTTTCATAAAGGGGTCGTCGCACTTGTTCGCGCTGTCTTCGAGGCTTAAAAGACCCTTGCTGCGCGCGATTTTCGCGTATTCAACAAGCTGGTCGATATACTTGCGGGGGTCGTACTTCGGCGGGAAAACCGCGATTTTAAGAAGCTTCGGTACATTCTTCAGCAGCGAAAGCGGCGAAATCGCGATAAGTACGCCGAGCGTACCGCCGAACGTGATCGCAACAGACGGAATATCGATAAACATATCGAAAGTACCGCCCTGTAAAATACCGAAAATTACCAAAGCGACTGATACTACCCAACCGATAATTATTGTAATGTTCAAAAAGGTTCCCTCCTAAAAAATATTGTTCCCGTATAGGACATTGCCGCACGTCTGCGCGGCGTCCGCTCAGCTTTCCTTGCCTTCGCGGGGACGCTGTTTACAGTAGCGCTGGAACGCTACGGTTTTCTGAAAAATTTCCTCAATGTTCTCCTGAACGATATAGGTATGCCCGCCCGCCATGGTGATAACGGTATCGGGTGTTTCCGAAACGTTTTCGATCATATTTTCGTTGAGCATAATTTCCTTGCCGTTCAGCTTGGTGAGAATAATCATAAATTGCCTCCTGCGTATTTTCCGGCATTTCTGCGGCGGGAGAGCCGTTTTTTCAGCCCCCGCCGGAAAAATGTCAAAAATTATTATCTCTTAAGATTTACAAGTTCTTCAAGCATAGTATCCGAAACTGTGATAACTCTTGAGTTAGCCTGATAGCCTCTCTGAGTAATGATCATATCGGAAAATTCCTGAGCTAAGTCAACGTTGGACATTTCAAGAGCGTTTGAAACAACGTTGCCTGCGCCGTCCGAGCCGGGAATTTTTACCTGTGCCTCTCCCGAAGCGAGAGATTCGCGCCAGAGCGATGTTCCTATCTGGTCAAGACCCATCGGGTTTACGAATGTAGCGATGTCGATACGTCCGAGAAGGAGAAGTCCGTGAACCGCGTGGCGACCGTAGATGATACCGTCGTCGTCGATCATTATTGTTTCGAGGTCAGCAACTGTCTGTTCAGCAGCGGTACGTCCGTCTGTAAGGTTTACGGTACTGAGCGCAACCGCCATATCCGCGAAGAAGTTGTCGCGTCCGCCGTCAAGACCGATTCTTTCGGTTCTGTTGCCGAGTGCGGAATAGAAGTTGAACTCGATATCGTCTTCCTCGCCGAGAGCGGTCCTATCCCTTGTAACAACGCCCTCGCCGTCTGTCGAAACGGATACCTCGTAAACCGTAACGTTTAAGTTCTTGCTGGGCTCGCCGCCTGCCGCTTCGTCGATTGCCTTCTGGATATCGTCAACGCTTACGCCGGATTCGGGAACAGTTATCGTAAGAACCTCGCCCTTCCACTTTGCGCTTACGGAAGTCTGTCCGCTTACGGTTTTAAGGTCGATTTCGTACTTGTTTCCAAATTCGCCCGCAACCGCCGTTGTAAAATCAATGTCGATATATGTCGGGTCGTCGCCCTCGTCTGCACCGGGCTGGGTAAGAGAAAGCGTGTTTGTCGCAGTTACCGCGAGAACATCGTTGTAAGGGGGCATTGCGCCAAACTCGACTTTAAGCGGGAGAACACCCTCCTCTAAGCCAACGCCGCCCTTTTCGATAGCGTCGTTGAGCGCACTCTGGAACTCCTCGACAGCTGTATTAAATGCACTTTCAATAGCCGCCTGTACATTTTCATCGCTTAAATCGGGGTCGTCGCCTAGATCCTCTAAAAGCTGTGCATACGCTGCGCCGCCGAACTCCTGTTCAAGATCCATATAAATAGTAAGCGTATCGCCGCTCTTTGTCGCGTAAGCAACATCGGAATCAACAATTGTAAAGGAGAGGTTTCCTTCCTCGCCGTATGTACCTGCCGAAACCGTAACGTCATAGCCGTTTACGGTCTTTGAAGCGCTCGCAACGTTATTGTCGATCGCGGGAACGCTTATCCTGATACGCTGGGACTGACCGGTTTCGACATTAGAGGGGTCGCCCGAAACGCCGAGAACGATATTTCCGTTCGGGTCGCAGAGATTTCCGTAGCTGTCAACATCAAATACGCCGTTTCTGGTGTAGTAGATATTTCCCGCCTCGTCGATCACCTGGAAAAAGCCCTCGCCCTCGATTGCGCAGTCGTAAACATTATCGGTATAATTGAAGCCCGACTGCGACATAACCTGATTTACAGTACCGAGGCTTGCACCGTAACCTATCTGCTTGGGGTTTGTACCGCCGGAGGTTGCGTCGCCGGAGGTTGCGTTTGCCTTTGTCTGGTAGTAAACGTCCTTAAAAGTTACTGTGCTGCCCTTAAAAGCTGTTGTATTTACGTTGGAAATGTTATTGCCTATAACGTCCATTCTCTGGTTGTGGGTTTTCATTCCGGCAACTCCGGAATAAAGTGATTTCATCATAACGGTATATCCTTTCGTGCCGCCGTTTGCTGTCCTTCCGTCGTTCGGGACAGCCTTGATTTCCTTGGAGAATGCTCCTCGGTCCGATCAAATAATAACGGTGGAATCAATGTTTGTGAATACATTTCCCTTGAGGTCGTCCGCCTCAACGGTTGTGATTACTCTGTTGTTTTTTACGCTTACTACGAAAGCGGTACTGTCTACAAGGATCAGGCTTTCCTCGCTGCCCTTTTCCGCCGCCAGCTCAACACCCTTGTTAAGCCGCTCGATTTTATCATTTTCGGTAACGTCAATTCGGCGGCTTTCGAGCCGTCTGATTGCATGGGCGGAAAAATCCACCTGTCTGCCCAGCTCGTTGCTCAGCGCCTGCGCGAAGCTTTCGTCCTGTTTTTTTACAGCCGCGGGGGTTGTTCGTAATTCTCCCGTAGTAACGCTTATCGCATTTCTTTGTGCGAGATATTCGCTGATAAGCATTTTCTCACCCTTTCTTATTCTCCGAACAGCTTAAAAAGCTCATCGGTATCATCTTCGGGCAAATCCGCGATATCGTCCTCGTCAGTATACTCCGCAGGGATAATATTTTCCGTATTATCTTCCGCTTCCGTTTTTTCGGTCGGTTCAGCCGTTTCGAGAAGCTCGGCAATTTCTTCCTCTTCTTCCTCGTTCTCCCCGGCTGTTTCCTCCGGCTGAGCGACTGCAACTATATCGGTCACATTATACGCGAAACCGTTCACGATAACGCGAACCTCGCCGTCCTGGATTTCGATCGACGAAGCTGTTCCGCTGTCATAAACATAAGCGCCTGTTGAATCGGTCGCCTTGACTGTTACGTTCTTTCCGAGAATACTTGCCGCGAACGCGCCGTAATCGCCGATTTGTGAATTTGCGGCAGCTCCTGCCGTACCGTAGACCTGTTTAACCTGGCTTAAAAGATAATTTTTACCGTCAACATTTACCTTTATTTCATCGCCGTATGTAACATACTGAACGACGCCCTGTGTAAGATTTGAGCCGTCCTCGGAAACTGCGACAGTCATACCTACGAGGGAATTTGCGTAATTCTGCTGCTGCATGGTAAAGTTATCCTGCTGTGCCTGCAGCGACGTAAAGGTTGCCATCTGAGAAATGAACTCGGTATTCGTAGTCGGCTCAAGTGGGTCCTGGTTCTGCATTTCCGCGATAAGAAGCTGATAGAACGAATCCATTGTGATAAGGTCGTTTTTCTCTGTTGTGAACATATCCTTATACTTTTCATAAATATCCTGCTTGGAATTTATGGTCTGGGTTGAGTTCAGCAAATCCATTTTTTACACTCCTTTCAACATATTTTTACATTTACAGCTGGCTTAAAAGCTCCAGAAACTCCCCGTCGTCCTGATTTTCGGAATTTTCCCCGTCATCGTTTCTGCCGTAGGGGTTTTTACTGCTTCCATCGTAGCTGTCCTGCATAAGCTGTGCAGCCTCGCGTTCGCTTACGACCTGATACCGTTCAAGCTCGATACCGTTTTCGCGGAGAGCGTTTCCGATATTTTCGCTGCGCGACTGGAGAAGTCTGCCTGTTTCCTCATTTTCTGCTGAGATACTTACCTCGACTCTGCCGTGTGCGCTGACAAGCTTTACGGTGATTTTTCCGAGCGTTTCGGGGTTAAGTTCCATGGTAAACTCAGTTCTTCCGCCGTTAAGGTTCTCCGTTTTTGAGAGTATCTCCTCGGCGAGCTGCTGTTCGGGCGGTGCTGCGTGAACCGCGGGGTTTTCCTCGTGTGCGGGCTGAAGTTCTGCCGTTTCGGGACGAACCGTCACCATCTGTTCGGGGGCGATTTCGGTTTTACTTATTTCAGTTTTTTCCTCGGTTTGGATAATGCTGTTAAGTTCCTGCGTACCATCGCGGTGGTTCAACCTAAGCGCTAAAGTATCGAAGCTTTGTTCACTCTGCACATTCCGTTCGGTTTGAAGCGGCTGTTCAGGCGAATCCGAAAGCGAAGCCGAGTCGAAATTTTCGGTCATTCCATCGTTGTCCGACGAAACCTCTGCTTTAACCAGACCCAATTCCTTACGCGCCTGCGAAAGAAGCTCATTAAGAAGCTGTTCCGTGCTGTTTTCTGCGCTTACGGGTGCTACGGCTTCATTCTGTGCTGTCTGAGCGGCTTGTTCGGGATTGTCGGCGATCTCCTGCTGATTAACGTCAGCTTTCATATTGGGATCACTCTCCTGCGAAGGCTGCTGAACATAACCGGTTTCGACCGCATTTTCGGAAAACTGAACCGTATTCTGCGGCATAGCGTTTGTCTGCGGCTGTTCAGAAGTAATCTGCGCGAGCTCTCCGCTAGGCTCAGGGATCGTTACAGCGACAGCGTTCGGCTGTAAAGTGCAAACATTCTGTCCGAGCATCGACATAAGCAGCTCCATTGCGTCGTTTGTTTCATCTGAGTCCCCGTTTTTCTGCATTTTTTTCAGAATATCGAGAAGCGCGCGTATAACGCTGTCCTGATCGCTGCCGCTTTCCTCGGTAAGCGTTTTTACAAGCTCTGCGAGTGCGTCCGCGAATGAATCATCGGGTTGTTCAGCCGTCAGGCTCTCTGCTGACCGTACAGTCGTCTGCGCCGCGACAATCTCCGGCTGTTCCGCACCCGCATTTTCGCTGCTTGTTACCGGTTCAGACTGCGGCTTGCTCGTTACTGAGCTACGGACATCCGAAAGGACATCAGAAAATCCGGAATCGACCGAAGAATCCGAGGCTGCGTTCATCTGCGGCTGGGAGGCTGTGCCTGCTGAAACCGCGCTCATCATCATTTCCATCTTTTCACCTCCTTTTATTCATTTTTCGAGCAAAGAGCATAATCCCCCTTATACTCTCTTAAATTATACACAAAAAGGAGATAAAAGTCAATGCGTTTTCAACAATTATATCGTTTTTTTCGCTTAATTTTGGTAAAAATCAACAAATTTTGCAAGCGATACTGCTTTTCTGAGTGATCTACGGCTTACAATATAATCAAAAAACGCGGCGACAGCCGCGAAAAGGGGGTGGGTGGGCGGGGTATTCGCTGCGCAGCAGCGAACGCAAAAGCAGACAGCAAATCCCCGCTTAAACGTTCTTTTACGAATAAATGGCTGCTACGCTATACGTTTAGCCAAGGTTATTAAAAGCAATCAGACCTGCACAAAAGCCCCATAGCGCGCCCGCCGCCGGGGGGCGCTGTGAGTGGAGCGAACAGCGTACCCTCACTAGGCGGGCGCGCTTCTCCCGATTTATGCAATGCTTTTAAAGGAAGCAACCTATCAAAAATACAAAATACGAAAAAGAAAAAGGATTGGGAACACAGCCCTCAATCCCTGCCATTTCAGATTCGCCGAAATGAATTTATCGATAAGCCAGACAGGCTGTTACAGTAAATACCGCAGCAGCCATGACCCAATTACACAGATTTTGCGCCAAGGTAATTTTCGGTGGCAACATAAAGCTGCTTGCCGATATAGGTAAACGAAACGGACATATTGTTTATTACAACCTTCTCGCCATTCGTCATCGTAAACGTGAGCGTAGCCTCCGCCACCCAGAGATTATCAATATCGCCAATCTGATCCTTGAGCGTCTTGCGCGTGTTGTTGTCAATTAAGTTAATGCACTCGATAAAATCGCCGAACTTGACATCAACCGATTTGACCTTCTCCGAATTTGTTATGCGGCCATTTGTATAGGTGCTTAAAACCGTGTTGGAAAGCGAAATCGAGTAGTCACGCGCGAATTGCTCGATCCCGCCGAAAGCGTCAAACTTGCTCTCGTCAATCAGATTCTTCCATACCTCGTTCGGATAGGCAAGCCGACAAGCGTAAAGGGTTTCGTGCTTGATTATGTAATCCCAGAATTTACTGTAAAGGTTCGTCGCGTCCTTTTTTACAACACTTGCGTTGATTTTCTTCGCAGAGGCCGTGCGGGTTTTCTCCTGTGCAGCCGTAATCGCCGCGTCAAGCTTCTTGCATTCGTTAGTGCCATAAAGACGGATAAGCGCAGAAGTGCCGACAGTAACCTTCTTGGGGCTGCCCGAAATCGTGCCTGTATTGCGCAGGTCAAGCTCACCGCTTAGCGTAAGATTCGACTTCTTTCCGAGCTTCATTTTCCCGTAACAAGTTAAGGTCTTGTTCTTTTTAAGATCAAGCGAGCCGTTAAGCGTGAACGTCGCACCTTTATTGACAATCAAAGAACCCTTAACCGTGACCTTTGCGCCGCCGGAAACAGTAAGCTTACCGCCCTTTTGTACAACCAGCTTGGTGTTCTTCGGTATAGTGAAATCCGACGAAACAGTCAGCTTTTCGGAAACTCGGTATTTCTTTCCCGATTTAAGCTTGCTTACCCCGTCCCACTTCGTATACCCCGACTTGGCTTCATACGCACAAACGACCGATGTCGTATTCTCCGCGTATGCGACAGCCGAAAGCGCGGACGAGGCGAGAATTGCCGCGGACATTGCCGCAGCGAAAAAGTGCTTTAACTTCATAGCTTTTCCTCCTTTATACTCCGGGTTCTGAACAGCTTCAGCCCGTAATTAACTCCTTAGCATAAGGAAGCGTTTCAATCCACGCGCAAAACTCACGCCATTCGGGAAGACGGTGGTTTTTTCGCTGTGAATAAATCGTTTTGAGCGCACGATAGTTGGTGGTAAGACGCGCCGTAAGCTCAAATCCACAGGGGTTTGAATAAAGCAGGCGCAGATAGTCCTCCTTATCCTGCGTTTCATTGTAGCGATCCTTAAGCTCATCCATTATCTCGATCATTCGCGGGTCAACATACTCGTTGTACTGCTTCGACAGGTCGAATTTTGCGATACGGTGCATTGTGGACTGACTTGAAACAAATTCAAGAAAGCGATAACGCTCCGCCTCCGTCCACGCCTTGACGGTAAATGTCAAATCGAAAGCCACGCGGATACCCGTCATAAACTGGTCGTGCCCCTCGCCCTTCGGGGTCTGAGCCAGCGAAACGATCCGCTCGGTTATATCGCCGTTTACAGCCTCGGTGTCAACCGCCATCGGATATTTGCTCGCGCGGAAGCACTCCTCCATATCATATACCCTTACATTTTCGACTTTCATCAATTACTCCTGTAACATAAACATATTGTAGATAACGCGGATTGCCGCTTCAAAATCCGCTTCCTCAATACCAATTATAATGTTAAGCTCGGAAGAGCCCTGGTCAATCATCTTGATGTTGATATTCGCGTGGGAAAGTGCGGCGAAAATTCGTGTAGCAGTACCCTTTGTAGCCTTCATTCCGCGGCCTACGACAGCAATAAGCGCAAGATTGTTTTCAATTTCGATATGGTTCGGGTTTGCGACCTGCTTTACACGTTCAACAAAATTCGGATGCTCGGAAAGCTCGTCGCTGTTTACGACAATGTTCATCGTATCAATTCCCGTCGGGATATGCTCAAAGCAGATTCCCTCGTTGTCCATAAGAGTGAGAATACGGCGCAGGAAACCGATTTCGCTGTTCATTTCGTCCTTTTCAAGGCAGACAGCGCTGAAATTCTTCTTGCCCGCAATGCCCGTAATGATATGCTCGTTCTTTCCGTCAGGCGCGTTTGGAACGATCATGGTACCCTTTGCGGACGGATCGTTGGTGTTCTTGATGTTGATTGGAATCTGCGCGTTTCTTACGGGGAAAATAGCGTCCTGATGAAGCACGCCTGCGCCCATATACGAAAGCTCGCGCAGCTCACGGTAAGTGATAACGTCGATAAACTTCGGATTTTCAACAATTCTGGGGTCGGCAACCGCAAAGCCCGGAACGTCCGTCCAATTCTCGTAAAGTCCCGCTTTTACCGCTCTTGCGACAACCGAGCCTGTAAAGTCGCTACCGCCGCGGGAGAAGGTCTTTATTCTTCCGTCAGGCATCGCGCCATAGAATCCGGGAACGACTGCGTTCGGATAGCCTTCAAGAATAGAAGCAAGAGAAGCGTCGGTAAGCTCCGCGTCAAAATCGCCCTTGCTGGTGAAGAAAATAGCCTTTGCTGCGTCCACGAACTCGAAACCGAGATAGTTGGCAAGGATTATGCCGTTAAGATATTCTCCACGCGAAGCCGCATAGTCGCGTCCCGCCTTCTTGCGGAAATTTTCGAGGATTGTTTCAAATTCATCGTCAAGCGAGATGGTAAGTCCGAGATCAGCGATAATGCCGTTAAAGCGTTCGGCAATCGGCATAAAAGAAGCGATTGCGTTCTTTCCCGCGCAAACGTCGTCATAGCAGGCATAAAGCATATCGGTAACCTTCGTGTCGCCCGAAAAACGTTTTCCCGGTGCGCTGGGAACAACATATCTGCGTTCCTTATCGCTTCTTATTATATCCGCGACCTTGCGGAACTGGTTTGCGTCAGCAAGCGAGCTTCCGCCGAATTTTACAACTTTAATCATATCTGAATAATCCTTTCATAAGCAATTTTTTATATTCTACGATAGTATATCATACATTCATTAAAAAATCAATCGTCATTTTGATTAAATATAACACACTAAAGCGCCATTTTCTTGAATCCCTGCGGTTTTTTCTGAAAATTTACCGAATAAACTTGTTTTTTTTAAAAAACCCTTGATTTTTTTCGTGAAATCGTATATAATAGGTAAGGTGTGTAAAACACGCGAAAGCTCTTGAATATGAACGCAGACCCTGTGCAAGGTCGTGTCGTGAACCATGTCAGGCGGGGAACCGAGCAGCATTAAGCGGATTTCGGCTTGTGCCGCAGCAAGCCTGCGTTCATACTCAAGAGCTTTTTTCTACACGTTTTCATTCACGCTGTAAGGAGGAGTGTTATGTATCTCGCGTTGTACAGAAAATATCGTCCGCAGACCTTCGACGACGTTATTTCGCAGGAGCATATCACGACCACTCTGAAAAATCAGCTTAAAAGCGGTCAGACCGCCCACGCCTACCTTTTTACAGGCTCACGCGGAACGGGTAAGACTACCTGTGCGAAAATTTTAGCGAAAGCGATAAACTGCCTTAATCCGATTGACGGAAACCCCTGCCTTGAATGCGAATGCTGCCGCGCGGTGGACGAGGACGCTTCCGACGTTACGGAAATCGACGCCGCCTCCAATACCGGCGTTGACAGTGTGCGCGATATAAAGGACGAGGCTATGTATGCACCTATCGTGTGTAAAAAACGCGTGTACATCATCGACGAGGTGCATATGCTCTCGATCCAGGCGTTCAACGCACTTCTGAAGCTTATCGAAGAGCCGCCACCGCACGTTGTTTTTATATTCGCAACGACCGAAATCCATAAAGTCCCCGCTACGATCCTCTCCCGCTGTCAGCGGTTTGAGTTTCGCCGGATCGACATAAACGACAGTAAGAAAAGACTGCTCGAAATCGCCGGGAAAGAAGGAATGGAGCTTGACGAGGACGCGGCATATCTTATCTCCCGCATCTCCGACGGCGGTATGCGCGACGCGCTTTCGCTGCTCGACCAGTGCTTCTCCATCGGCGGACGAGTTACCGAGGAAACCGTGCGAAACTGCGCGGGAATTTCGGGAACGGAGCATATTTTCGCTATCGCGGACGCTGCGCTTAAACACGACAACGCAGCTGCGCTCGAAATTCTCGACGGACTTGTGCAGCGCTCAAAAAGCCCCATAAGGCTTATCGAGGAGCTGATCTCTCACTACCGCACGCTTATGCTGTTAAAAGCAGGCGCAGAGCGGAGCGTTCTCCGTATGACGGGCGACGAGGAGCGGCAGTACCGACGTCAGGCTGACGAATACACGCTTGAAATGATACTCCGCGCGCTCTCCGTTCTGAGCGAAGCCTTCGCGGGAATGGGACGTTCAAGAAACGAAACGCTCACGTGCGAAATGTGTCTTATAAAGCTCTGTACGCCTAAACTGGATACGGACGAAAGAGCGCTTTCGGGACGAATCGACGCACTCGAAAAGCTGGTAAATGACGCGCTTAACGGTTTAGTACAGCCGAAAAGTCCGCCTGAACAGAAAACGGCTGCCGTTCCCCTCGAAAAGCCTGCCGAACAGACGGTAAAAGCTTCTCCCTCCCCCAAACCGGAGGCCATCGGGACTGTAATTGAAAAGCCGATCGTTCACGAAAATGAAATAGAGCAGGAGCAGACTCCGGAGATAGGGCTGCCGTTCGTTCCAGCCGAGAAAAATGATACGGAAAAAGCCGAAAAAGAAGCGGTTTTCGATATCCCTCTGCCAATCGAACCCGATGAACAGCCGTTCGCAGCCGAACCTCTGCCTGCCGAGCCGCCTGACCTTAACGCAGCGTTAGGCTTAGAACCGCCTCCGCCGCCAACAGCAAATGTACAAAAAAAACAGGCAGCTAAACCCGACGAAAATAAAAGCGCAGCCGCTTTACCCAAAAGCGAACCCGCGCCAAGCGGCTTTGAGCCGTTCGCGGAATGGCAGGAAATTATAAACAATCTCCCGTTTTCAATAAGGATCCTTATAAGCGACACGACCGCAATGATAAGCGGAAGTACCATTCTCGTCTGCGGAAGCGAGCTCCAGAAGGGCTACGCGGTCGACGAGTTCGCGAAGGAAGTGCGCGAGGCTGTTTCACGCGCGATCGGAAGAAGCGTTACGCTTACTAAACAGGAGCGGCAGCCCGAAAGGGACGAAAAAAACGAAAAGTTAAAAAGCTTTCTCGACCTCGCCAGGTCGCAGGGAGTTTCAATAAAAGAGCAATAGTATCTGAAAGGAAAGGTTAGAATTATGAAAGCAAGATTACCCCAGGGCTATACCAATAAGGGTATGGGCGATGTAAACAGTATGGTTAGACAGGCGCAGAAGATGCAGGAAAACATTCAGATTCTCCAGGAAAAGCTTGGCGAAACCGAATTTACCGAAACTGCGGGCGGCGGAATGGTTGAAATTACCATGACGGGCAACAGATCTTTAAAGGCTATAAAAATCAACCCCGAAATCGTTGACAAGGACGATATCGAAACGCTCCAGGACATTATCATCGCGGGCGTAAACGCTGTTATCACAAAAATCGACGACGAAACCGCAAAGGAAATGGAAAAGGTCACAGGCGGCGTAAACATTCCCGGACTGTTTTAAGCTATGGCGGAATACTATTCCCTACCGCTTGTTACAGCCGCCGAGCAGTTTGCAAAATTGCCCGGTATCGGTATGAAAACCGCACAGCGGCTTGCGTACTATCTGCTTAACCAGCCGGTCGAGGACGTTGAGGAGTTTGCACGGGAGCTTGTAAACGCAAGAAAAAGCGTTCACACCTGTAAAATCTGTCAGAATTTCACGGAAAACGAAGTTTGTGCGCTTTGCAGCGACGACCGCCGCGACGCAGCGCTGATTTGCGTCGTTGAATCGCCGAAGGACGTTTCTGCGCTGGAACGCGCAGGCGGATTTAACGGGGTCTACCACGTTCTCCACGGTCTGCTCTCCCCGATGGACAACATCGGACCGCACGACATACGCATAACAGAGCTTATGGCGAGGCTTTCGGGCGACGTTTCCGAGGTTATAATGGCGACAAATCCGACCGTTGAGGGCGAGGCTACTGCCGCATACATAAGCCGTCTGATAAAGCCGATGGGCGTTAAGGTCACACGGCTTGCATACGGTCTTCCCGCAGGCGCGTCGCTGGAATACGCAGACGACGTGACCCTTCAAAGGGCTATTGAAAACCGGAATGAATTTTAAATGCCGGAAAAATCACATGGGGCTGCTGCAGCGAACGCTGCAACAGCCCCTGTTTGGTATAAGCACTTGAGGTGAACCGCCTTTCAGCGAACCCCGGACGGCGACATTTTCCAGTTTATGTAAGTGCCACACCGGTATTGCCTTAAAAAATTGCACTTACAGCGAAAAGAATCGCTAAAAAGGAAAAGTTTATAATCTCGAACATAATTATGTACTTTTTTGTACCCTTCGGGTCATGAAGGCGGTACTCCGAAAGCGTTATAAGGCTCGCCAAAGACGCTATCGGCGTTCCAAGCCCGCCAATATTTACCGCAAGAAGAAGCCCCGCGTAGTCAGCCGTGAAGTGTGAGAGCATAACCGCCGTAGGAACGTTACTTATAAGCTGACAGGTAACCGTTCCGACAAGAAGCGTTCTCCCCTCTATGAGCGTTGAAAGTAAGCCGCTTACCGCATCGATACGCGCCATATTGCCTGAAAAAATGAAAAAAGCGGCGAAAGTAAGGAGAAGCGGGTAATTAACTTCCTCAAGAAGTATCTTACGATCAACTATAAGAATACATATCGTTACAATTATCGTTGTAATTACATACGGGATAACGCGCATAACCATAAGTATCGACATAACGAAAAGTACGGTATAAATTATGGTTTTCGGCTTGCTCGTATGGTAGTCCGTATCGTCGGAAAGCGTCATTTCCTCTTTCGGGATTATAAGACAGCATATAAGAATAAGAATGAGCGCGACGATAAACGGAAGAAGCATTATCGAGAAAAATTCGCCTGTATCAATATTAAAATATGAGTAAAGATAAAGGTTCTGCGGGTTTCCGAATGGCGTAAGCATTCCTCCGAGATTCGCGGCAATGTTCTGCATTACAAAAGTATATCCCATATACTTTTTCATGCCTGTACTATTAAGCGAGAAATAGCCTAGGGGCAGGAACGTTAAAAGCGCCATATCGTTAGCAAGGAGCATTGACCCGAAATATGTTATAAAAACTATCGCCGTTATAACATTTCGCGTATTGCTTAATTTCCGGACAATTTTCCGCGAGATTATACGGAAGGTGTGTATCCGCGCAAAGCCGCCGACCGCAGCTAATGTGCAAAAAAGGCACGCCAGCGTTTTAAAATCGAAATATCCGAGGTACTCCATATCCGGCGGAACGAAAAAACAGGTTATCGCCGCCGCAATCAGCGCGACCGTAAGGACGGGCTGTTTTTTTATTAAATCGATTGCTTTCATTTTATGCTATTTTTTCGTACTGCTTATTACGCAGTCTATACTCGAAATCCTCGACGCAAAGCGGCTTATCGTAAAGATAACCCTGCGCCATAGTTACGTTTATTCCGAGGAGAAGCTTAGCCTGTTCGACAGTTTCCACGCCCTCCGCGATAATTTTCATATTAAGCTCACGGAGCATATCCGCGATATTACGTACTACGATTTCGTCTGTCGTGCTTTTTCTGTTTATGATGTTGTCGATAAACGACTTATCGAGCTTAACAATGTCGAAATTAAAGCTCGTTAAGAGGTTGAGCGACGAATAGCCTGTTCCGAAATCGTCGATCGACGTCATTATGCCGTTACTTTTAAGCTCGGAAATAAGCGAACGGAACGCCTCGAAATCGTTATAATCCGACATCTCCGTAAGCTCAATTTCGATATACTTTCTTTCTATCCCGTATTCGTCGATAACGTCAAGAATATCCTTTGCCGCGTTTTTGTTACAAAGGTGAACCTTTGAAAAGTTGACCGAAACGCGAACGGGTTCAAGTCCCTCTTCGATCCACTTTTTAATATCCGCGCATACCCTTTTAAGAATATAAAAGTCAAGCGCACAGATACACCCGCTTTTCTCAAAAAGCGGGATAAAGCTGAGCGGCGGGACAAGTTTTCCCTCGCGCTTCCAGCGAACGAGAGCCTCACAGCCGCAAAGACGGTTGTTTTCAAGGTTTACTTTAGGCTGGTAATAAACCATAAATTCGTTGTTATTTAAAGCCTCGGGGAACTGAGCGACAGTTTCCTGATCGGAAAGAATGCGCTTCATAATTTCGGGGGTATAGATAACGACATTGTCTGAAATTCGCGACTTCGCCTCTTTTACAGCAATATTTACGCAGTTCATAACGTAATGCATATTGTCGTTTTCGCCGATGTCGTATGCTCCGACATTGGCGTGAATACGGAAGCTTGTCGAAATCCCGCCGATAAGCAGCTCTATCGAAATATCGGAAATAAACTTTATAAAATCGTCTGACTGTTCCTTCGGGATAAGTACGGCAAAATTGTCGCCGCCGAGTCTGGCTGCAAAGCCCGTGTTCCCAACGCGGTTTAAAAGGAGGTGGGCATAGATTTTTATAATTTCGTCGCCGTGCTTCATTCCGATATTGCTGTTAAGCGACTTGAAATTTTTAAGGCTTATATAGAACATAAAGTAGTTTTTAAGCTCGCCGTACTGCGCTAAACGCGAACCGTCGAGAGTAAACTGTGCGGAATTGGAAATCCCCGTGAGCGAGTCGATATAAAGCGATTTCGACGCGATCTCTGCAAGCCTTGCGCGCCCCATAAAAACATAAAGCGTGTCGCACAGAAATTTAACCCCGCTCCGCTCCTCGTCTGTCCAATCATGACCGTTCTCGACAGTAACGATAACCTGCGCGTTTCCGCCGTCGCCTGTCGTATAATTGCGCTCGATACTCTCCTCGCCGAAGCCGTCAGGGCTTACGTAAAGGAGCTTATCGCTAAGAACATTTTTCGGGAAAATCGGAGAGGCTGTAACGTCCAGATCGCAGCATATCTTTCCTATAAATAAGTCTTTCGCGACAGGCATAATGCTGTCGGTTATATGAGTGGAATAAACGTCCACGGAAGAAGCGTAGCAATTTATATCATTAAAAAATCTCTCGTAATTTTCGCTTGTAAGAATGCTTCCCATATATTACTTTTCCTTTCGCTTTTGTTACATTTTACTATATATATGGTAACACTTTTGTGCATAAAGTTCAATAGCTATAACAGAGATTTTTTCGCGGCCACCCGTATTTTTTTCTAAACATTTTGCACATATTTTTTAACAGAATCGTTACAGAATAAGGCTGCAAAAAACAGGCTGTTACGGAGCCGGATCGAGGGAATATATGCAAAAGGGCTGCCGCAGCATAAGCTGTGGCAGCCCCGGCATTTTATGCCTTAGGTGTTTTTGATTTAGCGCCCGAAGCGTACCATTTTCCATCTACATAAGCGTAAACCTTAAACTTGTACTGCGTTCCGGCAGTAAGGTTCTTTATGGTATACGAAGTTGTCTTAATAGTCTTGGTATACTGGGTCTTTCCGTCCGCGCTCTTGATGAGATAGCCCGCTGCGCCGTCAACAGCGTCCCATGAAAGCGTTATGCTCTTGCTTCCGGCAGCCGCCTTAACATTCTGCGGTGCGCCTGTCGGAGTTTTTGAAACTGTCGAGGAGGTGAACCATTTTCCGTCGCTGTATGCATAGACTTTAAATTTATACTGAGTACCATTCGTTAAGCCTGTTACAGTATAAGAGTTGGCTGAAATCGACTTCGGCGTGTACTGGGTCGTTCCGTCCGAACTCTTGATGATGTAACCTGTTACATTATCAACCTTATCCCATGTCAGCTTGATCTGATGGCTGCCCGCTGCTGCAACAACATTCTGCGGCTTTGCGACAGGCGTTTTGCTGATTCGCGACGAACCGCGCCATTTTCCGTCAACGTAAGCGTAAACCTTAAACTGATACTGCGTACCGTTCTTAAGCCCTGTTACAGTATAGGAAGTCGTCTTGATAGTCTTTGTGTACTGGGTCTTTCCGTCCGCGCTCTTGATAAGATAGCCCGTTGCGCCGTCAACAGCGTCCCAGCTGAGCTTTATAGACCTATTCAGAGCTTCCGCCTTAACATTCTTCGGATATGCGCCTACCGTAGGAGCAGCTGAAACTGCTTCGGAAGCATACCACTTACCATCAACATAAGCGTAGATTATAAATGAATACTTTGTGCCGCCAGTAAGACCTGTTACAGTATAAGAGGTCGTCTTGATAGTCTTTGTATACTGGGTCTTTCCGTCCGCACTCTTGATAAGATAGCCTGCCGCGCCGTCAACAGCGTCCCAGGTAAGTGTGACCTGCTCTTCTCCGGCGGTCGCCTTAATATTTTCGGGAACATTAGACTTAGGCTCGGTGAAATAAACGATAAACGAATCGCCGTCGTCAAGCTCTCCTATAGCTTCACTTACGAAAGCGCCATTATCGTCCGTCTTTGCGCGAATATACAGGAATATGTTATCAACCACATACTCGTCGGGATTCTCTGTTTCCATTTCTTCAAGCATTACTGCAAGCATATTGTCAATCGAGAAACTCTGTGCGCCAAGACTGCTGCTTTCGCCCCAGGCTGTCACCGTGCTGCCGCCGTTCTTAAAGTCGATAGCTACAGAATATCTGAGGTCGTCGGCTTCAACGCCGTCAAGGTCGCAGCCAAAGAACGGAACAGCGGGTACGCTTATCTTCTTATAGCCTTCTTTAAGCTGCTTTAAAGTTGTCGTCCCGTAGGTTATGCCGCTGACATTTTCAAGATTGAAAGAACCGCCCGCTTCAAGTCCCGTATCCGAAGTCCATAATCCGATTTCAATCTCGCCTGAAATATCGGGAATTGTAATTACCTCACGAGTGTCCTCGGTAAGCTCAATAATGAACGTGTCACCTTCATCAAGGGCTTTTATCGCTTCGCACGCAACGCTGTTCTTACCGGTTTCGGGATTATATTCGGTCTTTGCTGCGATCCGGATATATATGTCCGTTATTACGAAATTTTCAGGTTCTGTAATATCAGAGAAAACAAGCATATTGTCAACGCCGATAGTCGCCGCTGAAAGGCTGCCCGTTCCGTTTGAAAAATCGTATGCAGCGTCGCCGTCGATTTCTTCAACCGAAATGCCCACTTCATACCAGAGGTCAGAAGCTGTTACTCCGTTAAGTTCTGAACTAAAGAACGGTATTTCGGAAACGCTGAACGCCTTGTAGTTGTCCATAAAATCCTTTAAGGTCGTTTCGCCGTAAGTAATTCCTTCGGGAGCAGAGTCAAATTCAATATCGCCGAACGCGCATACAGTGTCGAGCCAGCCGCTGTCGCTGTATATGTACATTTCTACCGAACCCTCAGCTTCGGGGAGAGAAATAACCTTACGCTTATCCTCGGTAAACTCAACGATAAATGTACCACCGTCATTAAGATTTTTAATAACACTGCTTGCGGTATAGTTTTTACCCGTTTCCTCGTTATAATTGCTCTTGGGTCTGATAGTGAGGCTGAAACCTGTAATAACGTAATCCTCGAGGTTTGTTACTTCGTCATTTGATGTGACAACGCTATCGACAGAAAATGTCTTTGCATTAAAGCTGTTTGTGTCGCCCCATACGTTCACGTAATTTCCGTCGCTGTCTTCGAGGTCGATATTAAGCGTATACCGGAAATCAGAAACCGATACGCCGCTTAATGTACAGCCAAAGAACGGAATCGCGGGAACACTTATCGACTTATAGTTGTCCTTGAACTGCTTTAAAGTAGTTGTTCCGAGAGTAATTCCCTCAGGTGCGCCTGTATAGAAATAATCTCCTGACGCATTTATTCCCTCGTACCAGTCGTTATCTTCGTTATAAGCGTTCAGCTGAACCGAGCCGCTGACTGCGGGAAGAGTGATTTCTTCACGAGTGTCCTCGGTAAACTCAACGATAAATGTACCACCGTCATTAAGATTTTTAATAACACTGCTTGCGGTATAGTTTTTACCCGTTTCCTCGTTATAATTGCTCTTGGGTCTGATAGTGAGGCTGAAACCTGTAATAACGTAATCCTCGAGGTTTGTTACTTCGTCATTTGATGTGACAACGCTATCGACAGAAAATGTCTTTGCATTAAAGCTGTTTGTGTCGCCCCATACGTTCACGTAATTTCCGTCGCTGTCTTCGAGGTCGATATTAAGCGTATACCGGAAATCAGAAACCGATACGCCGCTTAATGTACAGCCAAAGAACGGAATCGCGGGAACACTTATCGACTTATAGTTGTCCTTGAACTGCTTTAAAGTAGTTGTTCCGAGAGTAATTCCCTCAGGTGCGCCTGTATAGAAATAATCTCCTGACGCATTTATTCCCTCGTACCAGTCGTTATCTTCGTTATAAGCGTTCAGCTGAACCGAGCCGCTGACTGCGGGAAGAGTGATTTCTTCACGAGTGTCCTCGGTAGGCTCAATAATAATAGTTTCGCCAACATCAAGCTCATTTATCGCTTCATTTTGGCAGGCATTTGACATAAGGTCGTTGTCCCAGCTGTACGCTGTTTCAACAGCCAAACCGATTTCGGAAATTACGCAGTTGTCGTGAGTGTTGTCAGTGAAAAGCGAATCAATATAGTCAACTCCGCCGGAGGTGAACGCAGTCTCTGAGCCGTTAACCTCCCAATTTTCGTCCTCAAAAAGGATTACAAGGCGCTTCATAAAAGCGCTTGCGCCTGCACT
>CAZAXM010000005.1:0-74166 GCA_964489095.1 uncultured Ruminiclostridium sp.
GAACAGGGATTCGCTGTTCCAATTCTCAGAAACAGATTTTCGACAAGTTGAGGCTGCGTAAAATCCACGCAGCCTTCTTCTTTTTTAGCACGATCAGTTAGAAGCAGCCGTGCAGGTGTCAAAAAACAAATAAATCAGCAAAAAATCGGCGTTGAAAGATTTCCTCCAACGCCGATTGCCATTTCAGACATCTTCGATATTCCGCACTTCACATTCTTCAGGAATGAATACGCGAAGATGATCAACACCCTCGCACAGCTCCGCACGATAAACATAGTCGCCCTTCGGGGTAACAATATGCTTTTCGTAAGACGTTTCATTTTCGATAACCAACGGCTTAAGTTTCTCGCCAAAGCTGTTCTCTGCGTCAATAGCAGCGTCCGTGTTGCTTACAACGCTTCCGCTCGTTATCACAACCCCGCCGCCAAAGCAATTCGCCTCAGCTGCGAGTATTTTTGACGCAACCGTTCCGCCGGAAACAGTGAGCCGTGCACACCCGCCGCCGTTTCCGATACCCGTGATCCGCGTACCCTCACCGTATGCGTCAACCATATCCGCACCGCACATTATATCAACTGCGCCGCCGAGCGAGCCTATACAAACGCCTTCCGAACCACGCACTTCGGAATGTACATATCCACCTGAAATAAGAATACGACCCGTTCCGCCGTTATATGTTCCGATTCCCGCAAGCTTATCGCCGTCAATCCTTGAGCTTATCCGACCGCTGGACACAATATCCATCTCGCCCGCATAGCCGCCGATTCCGATAACCTCGTTACCGCTGACCTCGATGTTAAGCTCCGCGTCAGTGTTCACAAACGCAAACTTTCCGTTTGCCGCGCCAACGCCTATCGCTTTGATTCCCCTGCCCTTCGCAAGCACATTTCCGCGCAGGAGTCTTATCGACGCGTTCTCATTTTGCTTTCCGCCGCCTATACATACAATTTTGTCGCCTGAACTTACAACGCTCACGCTTCCGCCCACGTCGAAAATAAGTGTTCCGAACTCGTCGGTGAACGGCGCACCTATTCCCGTTCCCTCGTTTCTACTTACGTTTATATCAAGGCTTCCGTCGCCGCATATTCTAAGCGTTGAATCCGAGGGAACGTATATTCCGTCCTTCTGGAGGTTATTTGAGCCGATAAGGTTGAGCGTAAGCTTTGCGTTTTCTCCTACCTGAATTGCCGCCGCTTCAAGCCCCATTATGTTCACATTTTCAAGGTTAATGCGGCAATCCGAATTGTTCTGCGTACGGATCGCCATTTCGATAGAATGCTTAGGCTCGCCGACAAGCGTTACCTCGCCCTCCGCAACGTTTATTATTACGTTCTTTTCAAGTGCAACATCAAGCAGCTTAACACGTTCTCCGTCCTTTGCGTTATACACCTTTCTGTCGTTGTCGTAGCGCGAGAGCCGGATATTCTGCTCGATTATGTAATCCTTTATTTCAGCGGGAATTTCCTGTAAAATCTCCGCGGACGGACGCGCAACGTAGAAGCCCTGAATCAGATCAACGCCAAGTTCAAGCAGCTTTTTCAGTTCTTCCTTTGTTTCAACGCCTTCCGCAAGCACCTTTATATCATATTTTGAAGCGAACTTGATAATATTCGATACAAGGAGCTGCTTTTTCATATCGCTGTCAATTGATGAAATAAGCGTAATATCAATTTTTATATAATTCGGATTGTTATTTATCAGCTTTGACTCATTTGAATATCCGCTTCCGTAATCGTCAATTGCTATCTGACACCCGAAAAGTTCCCGGATCTGCTCAAAAGCACAGCAACTCTCGTCTGTATCATCATCGTCCTCCAGGATTTCAACGACTGCATACTTAGTAATATCACCGTAGAGCTTCGTCAGCATATTTAAATCCTTCTGGGAAAGGGTAATGCTCGGAATACTGTTTATGAACAGTTTTCTCTCGCAGAACTGGTCTTTATGCTCGTGATAAAAACGGAGCGAGTTAAAAAACGTATAAAACTCGATACTATAAAGCTGCTGGCTCATTTCTGCGTATTTTAAAATGTCACGCGGAAAAAGTCCGATTTCGGACGAGCTTCTCATCAAAGCCTCGTAAGCGAAAATATCGCCGTTTTTTGCGTTAATTATGGGCTGGAAATTATAGATAAAGGAATTATTTCCGACAAGCTTATTAAACTTACCGAACTTTTCTACCTCGACGTCTTTTTTTTGGTAAATACTTCGTATACCCTCGTTACAGAGCTGGAGATAGGTCTGTATTTCAAGTATCATAACGACAGCGACGATAATAAGCGCAATAAGGCTTAAAACCGTGTACATGGTGTCGCTGATCAGACTCGGAATAACGCGGCTTACGATAATCGTTCCCGCGATAAGGAGGATCGCTACTGCGAGTAGCACACACTTTATTCCGAAATATTCAAGATTCCGTCTGTCTGTATTTCCTTTTTTCATTAAATGCACTCCTATGCCCTATAATTTACCATTCTTAGTATATATCATATTTCGCCGCTTGTCAATAGGAAAAATCACTATCGCGGAACATTCTAATGAAAATATATACAAATGCATACCGAATATTTGTTAAAAATGACACATTTCTCGTGCAGTTTAGTTTACAATTACGCCCTTTTTCCGGCTTTTTAAGGATATGTAACCCTGATGTTTCCAAAAATTTCACCGCTGAACCCGGCTAAATACTGGAGCCTCCGCGCCGTATAAGTGGCAGAATATACCAAACGGGCTGCTGCAGCAAATACTACAACAGCCCGCCCGAACAATTTACTTCATCTTAAAAGAAAGGCAGTCGGTACACTGCTTCTTAGTAGGGTCGCATTCGTGCGTTCCGACCTTGATTTTATCAAGGCTGCAATAATCGCAGTCACAGCAGTGGTACGCGCAGTTCGCAATTGAACATTCAATACTCATATTTGCTCTTTCAGTGCTCATAATATCATTAGTCCTTTCAGATTTTTTAAGGCGTTGCCTTATAACATATTATCTGCACCGAACCGTCAATTATTCAGAATATTTTTAACATTCTCTGCCTTTTCGACGATATATTCCGCACCTGCCGTCTTAAACTCTTCCCTGCTTCCATATCCGCAGAGAAGCCCGCAGCACGCGATCCCGTTTTCCTTTGCTCCAAGCACATCGTTATCCCTGTCGCCAACCATCAGCACCTCAGACTTGTCGGGATTTCCGAGATTTTCCAGAACATACCCGATAACCTGCGATTTCTGACGTCTATCAGGCTCGTCGATTGCACCACCGATAAACGCAAATTTCTCCGTCAGCCCTGCATGCTCAAGCATAATTTTAGCTACTGTTTCAAGCTTTGCTGTCGCAACGGCAAGTATACAGCCCATTCCGCGCAGTTCTTCAAGCACGCTTTTAATATCCTCAAAAAATCCGTACTCGTATATTCCTAGCCGCCTGTAACGTTCGCGGAATACTTTTACAGCTTCTGCCGCGTTATTCTCGTCCATTCCCGCCAGCTTCTGAAACGACTCGATAAGCGGCGGACCTAAATATCGCCGCATTTCCGATTCATTCGGAACCGGCAGACCAAAACGCTCCATTGTATGCACAACAGACCGCGACACCCCTTCGTATGTATCAAGAAGCGTTCCGTCCAAATCAAACAAGATGTATTTATACATTTTTATCCTTTTCAATAAGTATTTTTATCGCGTCAACCGCACATCGGATAGCCCTTTCACTGCTTTCGCAAACAGGATCCGGCAATCCCGCCTTTGTTCGCTCTACATTCCAGAGTGCCGTCAGAACTGCCCCTGCACGAACTTTTCGCGCGATCGCCACCGAAAAGAGCGTTGCCGCCTCCATCTCACTTGTAAGACAGCCGCAGCGGACATACGATTCCCAGCGATTTACGAGATAATCCGCGACAGGCATTTTTTCAGGCTCGATTTCGCCGTAAAAACTATCCTTACTCTGAATTACGCCAACGTGATAGCTGTTTCCAAGCTCGTCGGAGGAAAGTCTGCGCGCCGCTTCGACAAGTGCGCTCAGAACGTCAAAATCGGGGACAGCGGGATAATCCTGCGGGATATACTCCTTGCTCGTTCCGTCGCCGCGTATCGCTCCGCTTGCAATTATAAGGTCGCCGCCGACTACCTTTATGTCAATGCCGCCGCTCGTTCCTATTCTGATAAAAGTGTGCGCACCGCAGCGTATCAGCTCCTCTACCGCAATTGCAGTGGACGGACCGCCTATGCCGGTTGAAACGCAGCTTACCTTTTCCCCGAGGAGAGTTCCTGTCCACGTCGTATACTCACGGTTTGAAGCGACAAAGTGCGCGTTGTCAAAATGTGCGGCGATTTTCTCCACGCGACCGGGGTCGCCCGGAAGAATGACGTACTTACCGACCTGCTCAGGTGTTACACGAAGATGAAACTGAATATCGTCCTGCAAAAGTGCCATAATAATTCCTCCTTTTATTATGTCAGTTTTTTTTATTATTTTCATCTGTGCTGCCGAATATCGAGGGTGCGGCAGCTTCCTTTTCAGCGGCTTTATTTTCGAGCCGCGCTTTGATTGCACCAAGATTTTCGAGAACGGCAATGATAATAACAATAATTGTTATCAGTACGCACGGCAGATAAAGTTCGGTCGGACCGACGCTTCCCTCTGTTGCCGCATAAAGCACAGCAAAACGCGCATACACGATAAGGATCCCCGCGAAGCCGAGAACGGAAAGTCCCGCCGCCGTTTTGTACAGCTTACACATCACAAGCGCGGCGGGAATAACGTATCCGATAACGGCTGTAATAAGCCAGACAACCATTACCCAGTCGCCCGCAAGACCTGCAGGCGCGATTTCGTCGCCTGTCGCCAGAATAAAGGCGGGAAAAAGTACGCCGCAGCCAAGCCCCCACACTGCCGTTAAAAGCATCATTATTATTTTAAGAATTATTTTTAAAATTTTCATATTTTCTCCTTAACATGAATAAAATGTATTGCAATACCATGCAAGGATTGTGCGCGGTATTGAGGCATTACCTTTACAATATTATAATAGCACATTTTTGTCCAAAAGGCAATATGCTGAATCAAAAACTTCCTCTCATATAAAAATGACGAGCGGCAAATATTAATAAAGCATTCAGCATTCAGGAGGAAGAAGTTCAATGAAAATGAAGTTGAAAGCGTTTCTTATTTCGGCACTTGCGCTTGCGGCATTCTCGGCGGGCACTGTAAGCGGGATAAGCGCGGACTGTTCCGCGCCCGCCGCATCATCGGCTGTTTCGCAGGCACGGCTTGTTCCGTGCGGCACTCCGTTCGGCATAAAAATGCTTACTGACGGGGTTGTCGTAACGGATTTCGGATATGTAAACGGTTCGGTCAGCCAGACATCTCCCGCGGAGACTGCCGGCGTTAAAATAGGCGATATCATAACGGCTGTAAACGGGAAATGCGTTTACACAAGCGAGGAGCTTACCGCTGCTGTACAGGACAATCCCGAACTTTGCACGATCGAACTTACACGCTCGGGACGTAAAATTGAAATAAATACAGTCCCTGTTATTTCGGCGGAGGACGGCTCCTATAAAATCGGATTATGGACGCGCGACAGCTGTGCGGGCATAGGTACAATGACGTTTTACGACCCCAAAACGGGTGTTTTCGGCGGTTTAGGACACGCAGTAAGCGACATTTCGACGGGGCAGCAGCTTCCGCTTCTCAAAGGAGAAATAACAGCGGTCACGATAACGAATGTTCTGAAAGGCAGCAGCGGAAAACCCGGAGAGCTTTGCGGAGCATTCGTTTCGGAAACTGAAACAGGCATAATTGAAATAAACAGTGAATATGGCGTTTTCGGACGCTCGACTGCCGCGCCTGTTCGGGGAGAGCCGCTTGAAGCGGCATACAGCGGTGAGATTCAAAAGGGAAAGGCTTCGATTTACACAACGATATCGGGAATGTCGCCGCAGGAATACGAAATTGAGATCGTTAAAATTGACAAGGGCAGCAGCTCGGCTGTACGGAATATGACGATACGCGTTACGGATAAGGAGCTGCTCAGCAAAACGGGCGGCATTGTCCAGGGAATGAGCGGCTCGCCGATTATTCAGAACGGAAAGCTTATCGGTGCGGTAACTCACGTTCTCGTAAACGATTCGACAATGGGGTACGGAGTCTTTATCGAGAATATGCTTGGGGCGGCTTATATCGAAGAAGCCGCAGCGTCGTGATAAAAATAACGGAAATGTAAAAAAGAGGTTGTTACAGCGAATGCTGCAGCAGCCTCTTTGGTATATAGCCTTAAATTCTCTGTTCGAGAAGCGGCGAATAGTACGCCCTGAACTGCGCGAACTCGCCCTTATCCAGCGCGTCGCGTATCTTCTCCATAAGAGTGTTGTAAAAATACAGGTTGTGCTGAACCGCAAGCCTTCCCGCAAGCTGCTCTCCCGCTTTGAAAAGGTGTCGTAAATAGCTACGCGAAAAATTGCGGCAGGTAGGACAGTCGCACTCCTCGTCAAGCGGCTTATCGTCAAGCGCATAACGCTCGTTGGTCATATGCGTAACGCCCTTCCACGTGAACATCGTCGCGTGGCGCGCATTTCGGCTCGGCATAACACAGTCGAACATATCTATTCCGCGCGCTACACCCTCGATTATATTGGTGGGAGTTCCCACGCCCATCAGATAACGCGGCTTATTTACAGGCGCATACGGCAGAACAACGTCAAGTATATGATACATAACATCGGTCGGTTCGCCCACCGCCAGACCGCCTATTGCATAACCGTCAAGATCAAGCGCCGCTATATCCTGCATATGCTTTATACGCAGGTCGTCAAAGGTCGCGCCCTGATTTATTGCGAAAAGCAGTTGCTTCGGATTTATCGTTTCGGGAAGCGAATTGAGCCGCTCCATTTCCTTTTTGCAGCGGATCAGCCAGCGTGTAGTCCGCTCAACCGAATGCTTCGCGTAATCATATTTGGCGGGATTTTCCACGCATTCGTCAAACGCCATTGCAATCGTTGAACCGAGATGCGACTGGATCTGCATACTCTCTTCGGGACCCATAAAGATACGGTGACCGTCAAGATGGCACTGGAACGTTACGCCCTCCTCCTTGATCTTGCGGAGTTTCGCGAGCGAAAACACCTGAAAACCGCCGCTGTCGGTAAGAATCGGCTTATCCCAGTTCATAAATTTATGCAGTCCGCCCATTTTATAAATCACGTCGTCGCCCGGACGAACGTGAAGGTGATAGGTGTTGCAAAGCTCCACCTGACATTTCAGGTCTTTCAGATCAAGCGACGATATTCCGCCCTTTATCGCGCCGCAAGTGCCGACATTCATAAAAAACGGCGACTGAATAACGCCGTGAGGAGTTGTAAAAACACCGCGCCGTGCACGATCCTCGTTTTTTAAAATTTCAAAGCTGCTGTTTCCCATAATAATCCTTTCATACACTATCCGATGGGATTAATCCCACCTGTCCGTTTTCATAAATTCCAAATGCAAAATCACCGACATTTCCGTATTTCCAGAAGCTGCCGCCCTTTTTTACGCTTATAAAGCTGTTCAGATTAGACCAGCCGTGTAAAGCTCCGTCCCATGACCCTGTAAAATCCCGCGGGATAATTCCTGTTTTTCCGTTTGAAGCCAGCCGGACAGTCAGCATATCGCCGTTTTCCTCAACAATTTCAAGCTGTTCATTTTCGCGGTCGCAGTAGAGAGTTTCATACGGGCTTTCGTATGACTTTTTTATTGTCATCTCTTCGCCCAGCGGAAGGAAAACTGTTTCGCAGCTGTATTCCGAACCATTTTTGTACATTATAAAAGCGTTGAGCTGCCCCGCCCACTTGACCTCGCAGCCGCCGTCTATCGAAATTATCCGCTTTTTTTCGTCAACTATCGGCAGGTTCGTATTGTTTGAAGCGGCGTAGTTATAGGTAGGCCAATATCCGACAACAACGTATTTTTCGGAGCAATGTGAACAGCGCGCAAACCACGGAATAGAGAGAACTGACCACATACCGCTGTTTTCCCAGTCGGGTCGGTTTTCAATTCCCGCGTGTACGAAAATATGATTATCCGTTTCAAGTGCAAGCGGCATCTGTTCCAGAAAATCAATCTCCTCGGCGAATGCTTCGGCTGTCCTGCGCCTTTTTTCTTCAAAATCGTCGGTAAAATCCGTTATCCCAAGCATTGCCGCCATTTCACAAAATGTGTTATGCGGTCGATACTTGATTTTATTCATAAACTCTTCTTTAGTATCGGTATACGCCATATACCCGCACATCGTGTCGTTATTGCCCTTAATAAAAATCACACGGTCGCTCTGTGCCGAGAGCTTCTGAGCAAGGTGAATCATATCAACGCACCATCTTCCCTTTTCAACAAGGTCGCCCAGAACGAAAAGATAATCCTCGCCGGCTTTATAACCGCATTTTTTCAGCAGCTCCGACAATTCGCCGCACCGTCCGTGCACGTCGCTTATGCAGATTATACGGCATCTTTCATCAAGCTCGGTTTTTACTATGTTCATCTCGTTTCGCCCTTCTTTTCGCTGACTTTATTATTATACACTATTTTCACGAATATTGCAACCCCTTATCAGAAAAGTAAAAACGCGCCCCATTGGACGCGCTTTACTGTGGTTTATGAAACCGTATTTACGGTCAGGACATTTCGGAAGCCGCTTTTGCAAGTGAATCGCGATACGGTTCGAGATACGCTTCAACAAGGCTGTTATTCGTTTCAAGCACCTGTGTATAAGAAGAACCGTAATAGAGTGGGCCGTCGAAAATCGAATCTTCTACGCCTATGAGAATGTTCGAGAAATCGTTACTGAAACCAACCGCGTTATCGAAAACTAATCCGAACTTTTCGGGGTCTGTCATATCGTCAATAATGCGCATCTGATCCTCGCTGTAAACAGCCTTGAACTTTGTCTTTCGTGCTGTTCCGCATTCGGGGCATATTCCAAGGTCGTTCTGTTCATGCTCAACGAAATTGTACTTGCATTCGGGGCATTTAGGATAATAGTTCGGACCGTCGTACATCTTTTCAGCACGGGCAGCCGCTACTGTTTCGGGGTCAGTTTCATAAATTCTTCCGCAAAGTATCCAGTCAACACCGCCCTGAATGTTCTTCGAGCCGGACGGAACAAGGAAGCCGAATGAATCGGAAGAAAGATAGTATTTATCAGCCTGTGGGTCGCGCGGGAAAGGAACTGCTACTATTTCTGCGTCGATCTGGTTATTATACATTCCCTGCTGCGCACTCTCGAAGCCCCAGGTAAGTCCCATTCCGAGGAAAAGCACCTTTCCGTCTACGAGCGCGGTTGACGGGTCAAGAAATCCGTCGCCGATAAAGCCGTCATGCTTCATTCCCGAAAGCCACTCCATAGTACGACGGACGTTCGTGGAAGAAAGATTGTTAATGATCTCGGTTCCTGTCATATCAATCGTCTTTGTTCCCGTAGTATTTGCGAACATCATTGACGACCACGAACCGCCTGTAAATCCAACGTAATCCTCGCCCATATTAGACCACTGCACAAGCATATCCTCAAAGGTATCCCATGTCCAGTTACCCTCAAAGTAAAGTTCCATCGGGTCGGTCATTGCGTTTTCTTCGATAACGCGCCTGTTATAGATCATCGCGAAATTGGTCTGAACATTGGACGGGTAATAGTAATGCTTGCCGAGGTAGTTGAACGATTCGATAACGCTTTTTTCCTCCGACCAGAGCGGCGAGTCCATATCAAGCCAGTCGTCAAGCGCTGTGAACATATTCTGCGAAACGCCGTGAGGATAAGCCATCCAGTCGTAACGGATAATATCTGGGGAATCGCCTGCCGCGATAAGAACTCCGAGTCGCTCGAAATACGCGCTTCCGCTCTGTGTGATTTCCGTTTCGATCACTCCGCCGTACCGCTGGGCAAGAAGCTCGGCAAGCTCAGGCTGGGTTGTTGCGAGGTCGTAATAGCAAAGCGCTTTTACAGTTCCCGCCGTCTGACCCGGAACATAAAGCTTTCCCGTTCCGACTTCATTTGAAGCGTCAACCGAATCAATACTCGCCATTTCGTTCCAGTCTGTTTCAATGTCAAGCTCGTTCACGAGTGTTGTCGCTGCACTCTGCTGGGCAGTTTCCGTAGATTCGGGTTCTCTTCCGCTCTGATTTCCGCACGCGCCAAGTCCGCATATTACTGCTAAAGCAAGTACGCCTGCCGCGATCCGTTGTGTACATTTCATAAAATCATTCCTTTCGAGTAATATGTTTTAGCATTTTTGTTGATTTTATTTTAGCATTTATTGAGCTGATATAATATGACATTTTTGACATTAAGCAGGATTATTTTGCCATTATCATACGAGCATAGAAACCAAACAAAAAATCGCCGTGCAGATACTGCACAGCGACATCAAAAGCAATACCGCACGAAGATTATGTGAAGTATTGATCACATCATTTCTGTAAAATCGTATATGTACCTTTCAGCCAGCGCGCGCAGCTCTGCCTCATTCCCCGCCGAGGTTTCGTCGTAAACCGCGACCGTATGAAAACCGCCGTCCTTTGCGCCCTTTATGCCGAGCAAAATGTCCTCAAAAACAACCGTTTCATCGGGCAGAACCCCGCCCAGCTTTTTACACGCAAGCAGGTATATATCGGGAAAACCCTTCTTACGCTCAACCTCGTCGCTTGAAACAACCGCATCGAACAAATCAGCTATTCCCGTATGCTTTAGCGCAGGCTCAAACAGCTCCCGCCCGTTCGCAGTCGCAACCGCGAGCAGAACGCCCCTATCCTTAAGCTTTCTCAGGTACTCCGCTGCGCCTTTTTTTAACATCACCTCGTTGGAGTAAAAATCGAGTGCCATCGCGCTCCACTCCGCAATAAGCTCTTCGGGGGCGTCGCTGAAACCAAATCGTTTTTTCGTGTACACCGCTGTTTCATACAAGCCCAGATGTGCAATCGAAAGCATATAGTCGTCAGGAATCTGAAGATTTCTTTTCTCGAAAAACCGACGGTCGATGTCACACCAAAGGTGCATTGAATCAAAAAGCGTCCCGTCAAGGTCAAAAACCGCAGTTCTTATGTTCTCCATTTTTCCCCCTATCATTCTCCGTCAAGCGGAATTTTACTTATGATCTTTTTACTGATATAAATATAGAACACGACGCAGCAGGCAAGCGACATAAGTTCGGCAATCGGGAACGACCACCAGATAAGCTCGATATTTCCCGTAAGCGACATGAGATAAGCAACGGGAACAAGCACGATAAGCTGACGCGCTGCCGATTCAATAAGGCTTAAAACGCCGTTTCCGAGCGCCTGAAAAACCGCGCACATTACAATGCAGACGCCCGCAAGTATGAAGCTTACGCTCATTATCCGCAGGGCGGGAATACCCATATCAAAAAGCGCGGTGTTTGATTCGCCTTCGGTCGCAAACATACCGATAAGCTGTTCGGGGAAAATCTGGAAAATCGCAATGCACACCATCATAATGCAAAAAGCGTATGTAAGGCTCAGTCTGACGGTTTTTAAAATACGTTTTCTGTTTTTTGCGCCGTAGTTGTAAGAAATTATCGGTATCATACCGTTATTCAGACCGAAAACAGGCATAACCGCGAAGCTCTGGAGCTTGTAGAAAATTCCGAAAACGTTGGTTGCGACTGTCGAAAATCCGTCGAGAATTTTATTTATCGCAAATGTCATAACCGACGAAATCGCAACCATCACAATAGACGGGAAGCCGACCGCGTAGATCCGCTTTATTATCGACGCGGAAGGACGGAATCCCTTTACCGAAAAATCGAGTTCCTTATTCTTTTTCAGGTTCAGCGTGAGCGCCATCAGCATCGCTATTATCTGACCGATAACCGTAGCGGCGGCAGCACCCGCAATCCCCATTTTCGGAAATCCGAAATGACCGAAAATCATAATCGGGTCAAGTATAATGTTGATTATCGCGCCCGTCGCCTGTGTGATCATGGTGAAAAGCGTTTTTCCCGTTGCCTGAAGCAGACGTTCAAAAAGCACCTGCCCGAAAACGCCGAAGGAGAGCGTTGTGCAGATAGTGAGATACTCCGTTCCGTAGTCGATCACCGCCTGAACGTTTGTCTGCGAAGCGATAAACGGTCTTGCGGCAAAAATTCCGACAAGCACAAATAACAGCCAACTGAAAAAGCCGAGCAGAATGCCGTTTTTTGCAACATTTGACGCGAGCTTTCGGTTACCCTCGCCGAGGCTTTTGGATAGATATGAGCTTATTCCGACGCCTGTTCCCGTTCCGACCGCCATCATCAGATTCTGCATCGGAAAAGCAAGTGTAACACCCGTAAGCGCGTCCTGGCTCAGCTGCGCGACGAACATACTGTCAACTATATTGTAAAGCGCCTGCACGATCATTGAAATCATGATAGGCAGTGACATCGACATCAGCAGCTTATTTTCGGGCATATAGCCCATTTTATTTTCTTTCTGTTCCATTTCTTTTGCTTCCTTTATTTTTTCAACAAGGAATGAGCCGCACGAGAGCTTGCCGTGCGGTTCATTTCTGTTTCATTTTATTTTCTTAAAAAATGCTCCATAAGCGTAAAGCCCTTTTCAATGTATCTTCCCGTCTTTTCGGCGCTCTCCTCGCAGAAGCAGTCAACACCCTCCGTCGGCGCGGTACTGTCGTAAATCAGGTACGGAACAGGCGCGTTGGTATGGGTGCGGAGTTCGAGCGGAGTCGGGTGATCGGGACAAATAAGCACTCTCAGCTCACCGCTGCCGAACGCTCCAAGAACAGGTCCGAGAATAAGCTCGTCAATAAGCTCAATTGCCCTGACCTTATTCGCGACCTCAAAGCGGTGACCGCATTCATCGGGCGCTTCAACGTGAATGTACACAAAATCCGCGCCGTCTTTCAGCGTCTTTATCGCCGCCTCAGCCTTTCCGCTGAAATTCGTGTCGATATAACCTGTCGCTCCGGGAACATTTATAACCTCCATTCCCGTGAACTTGCCGATTCCTTTAAGCAGATCAACCGCGCTTATCATCGAGCCTTTAAGCCCGTATTTTTCAGTGAACGGCATCAGGCTCTTGCGAACGCCCTCTCCCCAGAACCAAAGGCTGTTCGCGGGGCGAAGTCCGCGCTCAATACGCGCCTTGTTCACGGGGTGATCTTTAAGCAGCTCGTAGGATTTTTTCATCATTTCAAGCAGCGGACGGCTATTATCGTTAAAGCCAAGATAATTTTTAATAGGCTTGCCCGTGATGTCGTGAGGCGGCGTAAGCGTTCCCACGTCAAGCGTTCCGTTGTTCCAGATAAGACAGTGGCGATAGCTTACGCCGCTGTAATAGTGAAATTCGTCGGTATCAAGCTTTTCTGCGAGGAATTTCACGAGGATTTCCGCTTCCTCGGTGGAAATGTCGTCCGCGCAGTAGTCGAGAATTGTCTTGTCCTCGTATACAGGCTCGTCCGAGAGCGTAACAAGATTTGCACGGAAGGAAACGTCCGTGGGCTTCATATCAATGCCGATACTGCCCGCCTCAAGCGGAGAACGTCCCGAATAGTAAATTGCGGGGTCGTATCCGAGAACAGAAAGGTTTGCAACGTCGCTTCCGGGCTTGATACCGTCGGTAACCGTCTTTACAAGACCGATCTCCGCGCTTTTTGCAAGCTTGTCCATATTCGGCTTTTTTGCGCAGCCCATCGGCGTTTTTCCGCCAAGGTCGTCACGCTTTAAGTCAGCCATACCATCGCAAAGCAAAACAACATATTTCATTTTTTCCAGTCCTTTCTTCTGAACCTTTCCAGAAACCATATATTTTCAGCGGTAAATTCCCTGCCGTTAAGGTAGTTCAGGATCCCGCCGTCTGTCGTAAATTTAAAAATCAGCTTGTAGCTGTAAAGCGCCTGATACGGATAGCCAAGCTCGCGGTTTATTTTATTCGAGCCGTACTTTCCGTCGCCAAGCAGAAAATGTCCGAGATAAGCCATATGTGCGCGAATCTGGTGTGTTCTCCCCGTTATAAGGTCAACCTCCAGAAGGCTGTTCCCGCCGTTTACTTCAAGCACACGGTATTTCGTTACAATCGTTCGGTTCTGCGGCGTCTTTTTTTCTGAAATGACAACGCGGTTCTCGCGTTCATTCTTGAAAAGATACGCGGTTTTAGTCGCCTCTCTCGGTTCGGGAACGCCATGCACTGCACAAAGATACAGCTTCGTAAGCTCCCTGTCGCGCACCTTCTGATTGAGAATACGCAGGCTCTCCGCATTCTTCGCTGCAATTACGATTCCGCCCGTGTTGCGGTCAATGCGGTTGCACAGGCTCGGCGCAAATGAAAATTCCTCATCGGGTCTGTACTCGCCCTTTTGGTAAAGGTAGCTTTTTATGCGGTTTATAAGCGTATCGCGGGAATTGTCGTTATCCTCGTGAACCACCATTCCGACAGGCTTATCAACAAGCAGAATGTTTTCGTCCTCGTAGATTATATCAAGAGAGCTGTCCGCCGTAAGGAAGTCGTCCTCGCCCGCCTTTTTTTCCTCCAGCAGCTCGTCCTTGATGTAAACCGTCACAATGTCATTTTCGCAAATCCTGTAATCCGCGCCGACTCTCGTACCGTTGACTTTTATATCCTTTTTGCGGAGTGTTTTGCACAAAAGTCCCTGCGATAAGGCAGGAAAGGTTTTGAGCAGAAATCGGTCGAGCCGCTGACCCGCTGCATTTTTGTTTACGGTGAGCTGCTTCATCGCTGAATACGCACAAAGCCGCTGCTCTCGAAATGCTCAACCGCTGCCGAAAGAAAATCGTTCGGGTGAGTGCAGCCGATTCCGACGGTGTTCAGCGCGCCCACCGCCTTTTCCCACTTATTTTCCGTTTCAGCGTCGTCCTCGGCAGAAAACCAAAGCTCGCTCTGCCATGTGCCGAATTTCAAGCCGATAATATAAGGTTTTTTCATTTATCCATTCCTCCTGCGATGATTACGCCTTTCCCTTGCAGCCCTTGCTTCCGCCGAACGAAGCGTTTTCGAGAATATTCGTGTCAAAAGAGAAGCTGAGCGACTGCGTTTCACGCTGACGCTTGAACGCCAGCGAAATCATCTTGTCAAGCAGCTCGGAATACTTCATTCCAAGCGGCTCCCAGAGGTAAAACGCAAGGCTTCCGGGAATAGTATTTATCTCATTGAGATATAACTTACCCGTTTCCTCGTCAAGCATAAAATCGATACGTGCAACGCAGCTGCATCCAAGCGACTTGAAAGCCTTTACCGCAAGCGTGCGGACTTCTTCGCGCAGTTCAGGTGAAATATCCGCGGGAATTTTCCGCTTTAGCGCAGCCATACCCTTTGAGCCTTTTGAGCCGCCGACATATTTATCCTGATAGCTTAAAATTTCATCGTTTGCGACAGGCTCCTCGCACTCGCTCGCCTGTGCGTCCTCATAGTCGCCGAGAACCGAACAGTTGATTTCTTTCAGCTTAGTTACGGCGTTTTCGACCAATACCCGCAGAGCGAATGTAAAGCCGTATTCAAGTGCTTCGGTAAGCTCCTCGCGGTTTTTTGCCTTGCGGATCCCAACGCTTGAACCTAAATTTACAGGCTTTACGATAACGGGATAATTTGTCCGGCTCTCGATTGCCGCTAATATTTCATCGGGATTTTTCGTATATTCTTTGACATTTACCACCGCACATGGCAAAACGGGAATATCGTTGTCCTTAAACACGGTTTTCATAACGTACTTATCCATTCCGACTGCCGACGAAAGCACGTCACACGACGCATAGGGGACGCCGAGCGTCTGCAAATACCCCTGAAGCGCTCCGTCCTCAACATTTGTACCGTGAACGGCAGGAAGTACAACGTCAAGCTGTCCCATAACGTTCTCGCCGAATTTTTTCATAGGATAGCGCATAAGCTTCAGCCCGCCGTCCTGCACGGGAATGACCTGCGTACTGTTTTTGAGAAGCTCGTTTATGCGGCGGTAAGCCTCTATTTTTCCGACCTGTTCGCCTACGAAAAAGCGACCGTCCTTTGTGATATAAACGGGGATAACCTCGTATTTTTCCTTGTTCATTGCCGCGCACGCCTGAAGCCCGGTAATTACCGAAACCTCATGCTCTACGCTTTTTCCTCCGAAAAACACGCCGACTCTGATTTTCATAGCTGCTGTTCCTTTCTTTATATGTCACTTTATATCATATCAATAGTTATCAGGAAGGTCGTTTTCGAGAAGAATTGTTCTCGGCATACCCGCCTTTTCCCCATACGCGATTTTTAAGCCGTCATTCAGGCTTACGCAGACGTGGATTTTCTCCGCAGGGAATCCGGCTTCAAGCAGCCCCTCGCGAATCGGAGGCGCCTGACGCTCGCCTACAAGAACCGCGATATCGCAGCACCCCGCCGCATATTCCCCAAGCTCTTTATTAAGCTGATATTCGCGCTCACCAAGCTCAACCATTCCCGGCGTTACCAGAACACGAAGTCCCTCAAAGCCCGACAGAGTTTTAAGCGCCGCACGAGCGCCCGCAGGGTTCGAGTTGAAAGCATCGTCAATTACCGTTATACCATTGCCCTTATCGAGGATCTCCATTCGGTGCGGCACACATTCCAGCCGCTTAACGGGAAAAACAAGCTCTGTAAGCGGTATTCCGAAACTGTTCGCAACAGCTATCGCCCCGACAATATTCTGCACATTGTGTTCGCCGAGCAGGCGCGTGGTAAAGGTCTGCCGCTCTGCTCCGTGAACAACTGTAAAGGTCGTACCCTTGCGGGAAACGGAAATATCTGTTCCCGTGTAGTCATATTCTCCGCCGATTCCGTAGGTGATTTTATTTTTATCGGTTTTGCGGTTTCGGATATACTCGTTGTCGTAGTTGAGAAAAACCGTGCCGTCCGTTATGCAGTCGGCGATCTCGAATTTTGTTTTTATGATATTGTCAAGCGAACCGAAGGTTTCGAGGTGCTGTTCGCCGATCGACGTGATCATACTGTGCTTCGGGTGAACAATATCGCATATCTCCTTGATTTCGCCCACGCCCTTCGCGCCCATTTCGCAAATGAAGAACTCGTGAGAAGCGTTGAGCGAACCGCGGATCGTCTTTACCACGCCCATTGTCGTGTTGTAGCTTTCCGGCGTCATAAGCACGTTGTATTTTGCGGAAAGAAGTTTATTGAGGTAGAATTTCGTGGAGGTTTTTCCATAGCTGCCTGTAATTCCGATAACGATCGTGTTCGGAAGCTCGTTTATGATACGCTTTGCGTCGTTGATGTAGTGGTTGTTCACTCCCTTTTCGACAGGCTTATTGATGAAATTAGCAATCATCGGCATAAGCAGCGAGAAAACCTGCCACAAACAGAGAACGGGCAGATACAAACGGCTGTTCCAAAGGAAAATCATCGAAAGCGCACAAACCGCGCCATACACAACAACGCTCGTAACGCACATTCTTATAACGCGCGGAGTGAAAACCAGCTTCTTTTTCGCAGGCTTACGCTTACAGAAAAGACAGCCGACGCACAAAAGAACCGCGCACACAATCAGAGCGGGCATATCGCCGAGGTTGATCAAAAACACCTCAAGCACTGCGAAAACTGCCGCGGCAAGCGCGAAAGTATGTCGTAAAGCGATATTTCCGATATTCTTTTTTATCCACTCCCCCTGCTCAAACGCGGAGTAGGAGTTTAGCTGGAACATATGCATATAATGCACGAAATTAAGCGTAAAGCCTAGAAGAAGTGCGGCAAAAAATAAAATAAACGACCCGATAAGCATAATAATTGTCCTTTTCAGTCTATATTCAGAAATGAGGAGATGATCCTAAGAAATCTGTACTGCTGTTCAAGAAAGGCGTAATGCCCCGCCCCCGCAAGCGTCACAAGCGCAGCGTTCGGCATTTCCCTTTCCATCGTCTGTCCGTCGGAAAGCGGCGTAGCGTCGTCGTTTTCGCCCCAGATGAGCAGAACTTCCTGTTTCACCAGCGGCAAAAGCGGCGATAAATCCTCGTTTACAACCTTAACCAGCACCTGCCGCATCATCGGCGAAGCAGCGCGGTAATCAGCTGAACCGTGCTTGCTGCGGAATTTTTCAAGTGCGTTCGGAAACAAAGTTTTCATCGGCGCAGACGACAAAAAAGCCTTGCCGCGCTGATAAACCCTTGCCTTTTTTTCAGCCTTTTCAGAACGCGGCGGCTTTATGCCCGCGCTGCCCGTTAAAATAACCTTTTCAACGGTAATCGGGCAATTTTCCCGCGAAAGCAGCTTTATAATCACCCGCCCGCCGAAGCTATGCCCCAGCAGAACGGTTTTTTCAATGCCCATTTTACGGCAGAATGAAATAATAAAATCAACGTATCCGTCAACGTCCCAAGGCTCGCCCGGCTCGTCCGACCCGCCGAAACCCGGAAAATCGACCGCGTAAACGGTATAGCGTTTTTTTGCCGTTTCGACAATTGCGGAAAAAAGAGAAATATTCGCGCCCCAACCGTGAAGCAGCAACAGGTTTTCGCCGCTTCCTGCTTTAATATAATTCACCGAAACACCGTTAATTTCAGCCGTCAAAGCAATCTCCCCCTTTTTACCCATATTATATTATACTCTTATACGTTCCATTTGTCAAGAAAAATACGAAATGTCCGCGCCTTTTTGCGGACGCGGACTGTTTCTCGCCGCATTTTCAAAGCGGGAGTTTAAAATCCAACCCTATGTACAAAAGCGCAAGCAGCAGCGATTTATCCGCGCCCTGTCTGAACAGAACATACGCCAGTATAAGAACAAGCGCGCTGTCGCCGTCAACCGGAACATCAGAGCCGACTCCCATTGTACGCCTGCCCGCACCTCGGACAGCTCCCGCCGTTATGCCTGTTGACGTACCCGCCAAGCGACTGCGGCTGTGAGGACGGCTTCTCCCGTACATCCGACTGACCGTAAACGCGGCGCATTTCCTCAGTTTTTTCGCTCATTTCCTCCAGAATTTCCGCTGCCCGCTTTAGCCCCTCGCCGCTTACTGTGCCGTTTTCAGCCGCTGTTTTTAGCTCTTCCTTATCGAAAACGCCGAAGGTTGTTTTTTCCTCGTCCCGCTCCTCTTTTTGAACAGGCTGTTCCTGCTCGGTTTTGACAGGCTCTGCGGGTTCATTTGCAGCTTCCTGCTCGTTTTGGACAGGCTCTGCGGGTTCATTTGCAGCTTCCTGCTCGTTTTGGACAGGCTCCGGCGGAAGCGCCTGAACAGGTGTACTAAACGACGCTTTTTTCGCCATATTCATTGCAGCTTCGATATATTCGCGCTGTCTGCGCTCCATTTCCTCCGCTGTTATACTGCTTCTGCTCCATTCCATATAAAATGTTCCTCCTAAAATAATTTATCTCCCAGTCCGTTTTCACGCAGCAGCATAAAAACAGACATAAGCTTCATCAGCTTTACCGCCTTATCGACCTTCGCGCGGTTCTCTTCGCGCAGGTGTGGTTTAAGGGCGAGGAGAAGCTCTGTATTTTTATCAGAGCTGTTAAGCTGAGAAAAAGCATCCATAAGCTTCATTATGGTTTCAACGTCAATATCGCCGAAAATTCCATTTTCCTCGCCTTCGCCGTTCTTATCTGAGCCGCCGTCCTTTTCGGAGGAGAACTGACCGAGAAGCGCGGAAAGCTCGTCTAAATCAACCAATCTTAATCTCCTCCGTTAAATATGTTCATTTTCCCATAAACTGTTTTCTGAACCGTTCAGCAAGCTTAGGATTACTCATAACGGCGTTGATTTTTTCGCGGTCCTTTTCACTCAGCTTCGATGTAATTTCGGAAATGTTGCCCTCGCTAAGCGCACCGCGGAGCTTTTCAGATGAAACGCCCAGACGCTTGCTTGCTGCGCCGATAAGCTCGTCAATGTTGATATTTCCCATAGCAATTCTCCTTTTTGTAAGTTATATGCGAATTTGTTACCTAATATGTGCCGCCGCGTTACACAACATAACTAAAAAAGCTGATGAAATTTTAGATATATTTAAGTTTGACAATATTTGCGGCGTGTGTTATAATATTTGTATATTACAGGGTTAGGAGTTTATTAGATGAAAATTGTTGTTGTTGCGGATACCCATAAGAATTATAAGGAATATAAGTCCGTAGTCGAAAAGAACGACGACGCGGATTTATTTATTCACCTCGGTGATGGCGAACACGAGTTTCTTGATGTTTCGCGCGAAAATCCCGATAAGAAATTTATTTTTGTACAGGGAAACTGCGATTTCGGAAGCTATAAGACTATGGAGATCGTTGAAGCGGGCGGCTATAAGATCCTTTGCGTTCACGGTCACGAGTATAACGTTCAGGGTGGTCTTGACGCGCTCATTAACGAGGCTAAAACGCGCGGCTGTCAGGTTGCTCTCTATGGTCATACCCATATGTACAGAACCGAATGTATCGCCGGCGTTTACGTTATGAACCCCGGCGCTATCGACTCTCCCCGCGGAAAAAACAAGCCTTCTTATGGTATTATTCATATCGACGACGCGGGTAAGCTCAAGATGAATATTGTCGCAATCAAGTAACACAATAGTATATGCAAAGCGTTTGTGAGTTGACACAGACGCTTTTGTTAATTTTTAACATATTTTTGCTAAGAATGTTATAAAACTTGCTGCAAATAAACAAATTTCAAAAAATTACAAAAAACGCTTGATTTTTTCGCGGCAAGTGTATATAATATAAATCAGTGGTTAGCACTTAACCGCTAAGAGTGCTAACACTCGATAAAAGCGAGTGCTAACAGAACTATTTTGCAGGAGGTACACTGAAATGAAAATAAGACCTTTAGCTGACAGAGTTGTCATCAAGTTCCTCGAAGCAGAGGAAACAACAAAGGGCGGGATTATCCTCGCCAGCTCCGCACAGGAAAAGCCGCAGGTTGCTGAAATACTTGCCGTAGGTCCGGGAGGAGTTGTTGACGGTAAGGAAGTTAAAATGGAAGTTAAGCTCGGCGATAAAGTACTTATCGGAAAGTATGCGGGAACCGAGGTTAAGGTTGACGGCGAAAAGTATACGATCGTTCGTCAGAGCGACATTCTCGCAATTGTTGACTGATAACTTATCATAAGAAAGGATTGATTTATTATGGCAAAGCAGATTATTTACGGTGAAGAAGCGCGTAAGTCTTTACAGGCAGGTATCGACAAGCTTGCTGATACCGTTAAGATTACACTTGGACCTAAGGGAAGAAACGTCGTTCTCGATAAGAAGTTCGGCGCGCCCCTTATTACAAATGACGGCGTAACTATCGCAAAGGAAATCGACCTTGAAGATCCCTTTGAGAATATGGGTGCTCAGCTCGTTAAGGAAGTTTCCACAAAGACCAACGACGCAGCAGGCGACGGTACAACAACCGCTACCCTTCTCGCTCAGGCTCTTATCCGCGAGGGTATGAAGAACGTTACCGCGGGCGCAAACCCCATGGTTATCAAGAGAGGCATCGAAAAAGCTGTTGAAACGAGCGTTGAGGAAATCAAGAAGAATTCCCGCAAGGTCGGCAACAACGATGAAATCGCAAGAGTTGCAACAGTTTCAAGCGGCAGTGAAACTGTCGGAAAGCTGATTGCCGAGGCTATGGAAAAGGTATCTGCCGACGGCGTTATCACAATTGAAGAAAGCAAGACCGCTGAAACATACAGCGAGGTTGTTGAAGGTATGCAGTTCGACAGAGGCTACATTTCTCCTTATATGGCTACCGACGCCGATAAGATGATTGCAGACCTTGACGATCCGTACATTCTCATCACCGACAAGAAGATTTCCGTTATTCAGGACATTCTCCCCCTTCTCGAACAGATTGTAAAGACAGGTGCAAAGCTCCTCATTATCGCTGAGGACATCGAGGGTGAAGCTCTTACAACCCTTATCCTCAACAAGCTCAGAGGCACATTCAACTGCGTAGCTGTAAAGGCTCCCGGATTCGGCGACAGACGTAAGGAAATGCTCAAGGATATCGCGATTCTCACAGGCGGTCAGGTTATCACTTCCGAACTCGGAATTGAGCTTGCCGACGCGACAATTGATATGCTCGGTCGTGCTAAGCAGGTTAAGGTTTCCAAGGAAAATACCATCATTGTTGACGGTATGGGCGATACTCAGGCTATCAAGGACAGAGTAAACCAGATCAGAAATGCAATTGAAGATACAACAAGCGAATTTGACAAGGAAAAGCTTCAGGAACGTCTTGCTAAGCTCGCAGGCGGTGTTGCTGTAATCAAGGTCGGCGCTGCTACCGAAATTGAAATGAAGGAAAAGAAGCTCAGAATTGAGGACGCTCTCGCTGCTACAAAGGCCGCTGTTGAAGAAGGCATCGTAGCGGGCGGCGGCACTGCTCTTATCAACGCAATGCCCGCTGTTGAAAAGCTCATTGCAACGCTTGAGGGCGATGAAAAGACCGGCGCAAGAATTGTTCTCCGCGCGCTTGAAGAGCCTGTTCGCCAGATCGCGGCAAATGCAGGTCTTGAAGGCTCTGTAATTATCGACAACATCAAGAGAGCTGATAAGGCTGGCTACGGCTTCGACGCTTTCAAGGAAGAATACGGCGATATGATTTCCGCAGGTATCGTTGACCCTGCAAAGGTAACTCGTTCCGCGCTCCAGAACGCTGCTTCCGTTGCTGCTATGGTCCTCACCACAGAGAGCCTCGTTACCGACATCAAGGAAGAAGTTCCCGCTGCTGCGGCTGCTCCCGGAATGGGCGGTATGGGTGGTATGTACTAATACCATTATTAACCCAATACAAATACAGCGACAGCCCCGTGAATTTTCACGGGGCTGTTTCTTTATACGTTGTTTCAGGCTTATGTTGTTATTCAAAGAGAGGTGTTTCTTCCTCGTCATGCTCTGCCCAATATGTTCCGTCGTGCTTTGAATCGCAGCTTTCGGGAATATTCGACTGGCGGTAGTAGCCGACTGTTGTCGAGGGGCATTTTGACGTAGCGAGAAGTCCCGTTTCGTTACAGTAGTTCAGAACAAGCGTTGAGCTGTCCGGGGTAAAGTTAAGCTGGGTCTCGCCTTCAAATACGTCCGCCATAACGTCGTGCCACACCTTCGCCAGAGTGCGGTAACCGCTTGTTGCGGAGTCAAGTGCGTGGTTGTCATCATAAGCGATACGGTAGCAAGCAACGTATTTCGGCGTAAGACCTGCAAAAAGAAGGTTTGACCAGTCGTTCGCCGTACCCGTTTTTCCGACAACCTCAACGTTATCGAGCTTGGCGTGTCTACCTGTTCCGTAATCGTCCTGAATAACCTTTAACATCATACGATTTGTTATCCAGGCGCTATCCTCGCTTATCGCACGCTTTCCGACAGTATCCTGTTCAAGCACGACGCGTCCGCTGCTGTCGATAACCTTTGAATAATAATATGGCTTATAGTACATTCCGCCGTTACCGATAACCTGATATGCGGCGGTAAGCTCGGTAAGCGTTGCGCCGTTAGTAAGCGCACCCAATGCGAGCGGTGAATATGCAACGTCGTTCACGCTGTCGAGGTGTGTAAAGCCCAGTTTATTCACGAGATGATTAAAGGCATTTGTTGTGCCGATTTTTTGCATTACTCTCGCTGCGATAGTGTTAGTGGATTTCTGAACAGCGTACCACGCGGGGAAGTAGTTGCCTGTACCGAAGCCTTTTTCCTGGTAGTTATGAGGCCAGCGCACTGTTTCGGTTTCCTCATCGTAGCCGGAAGTAGCCGCGTTGACGTCGTCGCCCGCATATTCCGCGTGGATACGACCTGACGAGTCTTTCATAAATGTCGAATAGGTAATAAGGTTCATATCAACTGCGAGGGAGTAGTTGCCTATCGGCTTGATCGTCGAACCGATTGCGCTTACCGCCTGAGTTGCGCGGTTAAAGCAGTTATTACCGGGCTTTTCTCCTATTCCGCCCGCAATAGCCTTGACATTTCCGCGGTAGTCCATTATAACGAACGCACCCTGGAGGAGGTTTTTGCTTCCGGAAGGGAGCGACTCGTCATAAGCGGTAAGGCAGGTATACGGATCCTCGAATTTTTTCGAGAGCATATCCTGCATTTCGATATCCATATTCAGGTATGCCGTATATCCGCCGCTGCAGAATTTATCCCAGGCGGCATTAAAATCAATATCATAAAGGTCAGCCATATCGGTGACAATCTGGTTGATTGCCGCGTCAACGTACCAGTTCTGGGTTACGGTATAGCCGCCGTTCCACTTGTACGCAAGCGCGGAACCTTCGCCCAGAAGTTCGCTCCACGGAACGTCCTCGTAATAAAGGTCGTCCTCTTCGTTATCATATGTTCCGTAATATTCATCGTAACGCTCGTCAACATATCCGAAAAAATCACCCTTTATCGGGTTACGGAAGCGAACCTGTTCATTAAGTGCGTCCTCGTATTCCTGCGTTGTGATATATCCCGAATCGTACATATGAGCTAACGCATATTCCTGACGCATTCGGGTATTTTCAGGGTAGAAATATGGGTTATAACCGGTAGGCGATCGGATTACGCCGGCGAGGATAGCGGATTCGGCTATTGTAAGTTCGCCGACCTCTTTTCCGAAGTAGTAGTAGGCTGCCGAACCTATACCGTAAGCCGAACCGCCGAAGCCGATACGGTTCAGATAGCTTTCGAGAATGTCATATTTTGTGTACTTATTTTCGAGAGAGAGTGCGCGGAAGATTTCGCGTAACTTTCGTCCGATGGTTGTTTCCTTATCCTGAGTTATATCGCGGACAAGCTGCTGGGTTATAGTTGAACCGCCCGCTGTTCCGCCCGAAAAGGCAGCCTTTACGGTAACGGAGAGGGTACGCTTCCAGTCTACGCCGTCATGTTCAAAGAAGCGCTCGTCCTCTACCGCGACAACCGCGTCTAGCATATGCTGGGGTATATCCTCGATATCGACCCAGATACGGCTTTCGTCGCCGCTGATTTGTTTTACAAGAACGTCCTGTCCATCGTTATCGGTAGCGTAGATGAAGCTTGAATACGACAGCTCGACATCCGTCAGATCTACGTCGAAGCTGCTTTCTGCGAATTGCATAACATAGACGGTAAGGGCTGTTGCCACGATACAAATTGTAATAACAAGAATAAGTACTAGGCAAAGGAGGGTTGTACCGACTGCCGCGAAGCACTTTCCGACTCTCTGGAGCGGTGTAAGGGTATGGAGGTGGTTTTTAGACTTCTTACGCAAGGTTTTCTCTGCGTAATCTTCATCCTTAACCGAAATATATTTTACTTTTTTCTTTTCGTTCATAAATACTTCCTTTTCTGTAAAACGCGGTTATATACCTTTATATTATATCACAATATCCGGCAAATGTTAATAGAAAAAGCGAAATTTTCATAATTTTTTTTCATTTTTTATTTTTGTGCAGTTTTGACTGGCAAAAAGTGACAAAATATATTGACTATACGAGCATTTTCTGCTATAATTTTAACAATATTTAATGATTAGAGGGGATCGTCTTGAAGCATATTTTTATAGTCAATCCTGCTGCGGGAAATTCTTCTGACAGGAGCGAACTTACTGAACGCTTGCGCGAAACAAGCGCCGACTTTCAGGTTTACATAACGAAAGCACCGCGTGACGCTACGAGTTTTATTCAGAAATACTGTTCGGAACACAGCGAACCTGTAAGGTTTTATGCCTGCGGCGGCGACGGAACGCTTAGCGAAGCAGCTGCGGGGGTTGTGGGATTTGAGAATGCAGAGCTTAGCTGCTGTCCGTGCGGAAGCGGTAATGACTTTGTAAAATACTATGGCGGCGCGGACAAATTCCGAGACATCGGCGCGCTTATAAATGCGCCTGCCCGACCTATTGACATAATAAAAATAAACGACACATACTCGCTTAACGTTGTCAATTTTGGTTTTGACACGCACGTTGCGGCGACGATGGAGAAGGTACGCAGGAAGAAGCTGATTGGTGGAAAGAACGCTTACAACACGGGCGTTGTTTCTGCGGTACTGTTTGCTATGAAGAACCGTGCGGAGATATACGCTGACGGGGAGCTGCTCAATCCCGACGGTGATTTTCTGTTATGCACTGCCGCGAACGGGAAATACGTTGGCGGTGCGTTTCAATGTGCGCCGCGCTCGCTGAATAACGACGGGCTGATGGAAATATGTCTTGCGCGCACGGTTTCGCGCTTAAGATTTGTACAGATTCTCGGTCCGTACACGAACGGAAAGCATCTTGACAACCCGAATTTTTCAGATGTTTTCGTATATCGCCGCTGCAAAAAGCTGGAGGTAAGTGCGCCTGACGGGTTCAAGGTTTGCGTAGACGGCGAGCTTATTGACGCGCCGCATTTTACCTGTGAGGTTTTACCCGGTGCGGTCAGGTTTGCTGCGCCCGCCATCGGCTCTGATGAAGCGGCAGCGGTCAGCAATACGGAGGTATCACGAGTTTAACGCGGGCGCACTGCAAGCGCCGCAGGCGATTGCGCTCTGTGCGGTGAAGCCGCGCAGAGCGGGGGGGCGAAGCACCCGGTGCGCCCGCCCCGCCGATTTCTGCGGAGTGCGCGGAGCGGGGAGATCAGAAGCGAGCGTTTGAGCCGGCGTCAGCGAAAGACTGAAAGGAAAACAGGAAATTAAAAGCCGCCTTTAGCAGCATCAATGCAAAAGGCGGCATATCTTTTACTTTAATAGCTGGAACCCGACAATTCCGACAATGGAGATTATTGCGCCGACAAGGTTAAGCTTAGTACAATACTCCTTTCGGATCACGCCTATGAAAAACAGCGCAATAAGCACAATCGGCATAATCATTGCGCTTCCCGTAAGGCTGACAGCGATTGCGGCATTCTCCGCAAAAAGACCGACTGCGTTAGGGATTTTAGTAAGCGATACGACAAGCACGCCCTTCGGCTTTTCGCGCAGCATTTTCGGAAGCGATACAAAAGGAATAAGCACAACCGCAAGCAGGATAAGCGCAAAGAAAAGTATCTGAGAGCTGTTTCCGTAAGGCTCAGCGTAGCGCATTGTAAGTCCGTAGCCGAATCGGTCGATAATGTAAAAAACGAGCGGAACGACAATTTTTCCGTAATGAATCTGCTGCTTATTGCTTTTCGCAATAAGGAACAAACCTACCGCCATAATAACGATGAAAACAAGACCAACGACCGATATTTCTGTTCCATCGATCAGGAAATCTGCGAAATATGAGATAAAGACGACTGTTCCGACCCACGCTTTAAGTTCAAACGCGCTCATTTCCTCCAAAACTTTTGCGCTAAGCACAAATTCGAGCAGCTTATTCAGTGCGATAAGAACTACTGCGACCGCGAGCTGCCACGAAAACGACGAAAAAGGAATATTCATAAACGGCATCATAATTGCCATAAAGATGGCGGTTGCGCCAGCCATAAGGAACGTAATCTGTAATCCTGTTAATTTTGCGGTTGAAACCGCGTATTTGTCCGAAAGTCCGCAGATCGTATAACAGACCGCAGCAAGCAATATCATTTCCATATTTTTTCACCTTTCACATAAATTATACCGTTAATATTATACCGTGAAATCGTTTTATCGTCAATCGTCACCTTTCAGCAGAATTTACGAAAAAACTCCTCTTTTTTGTGCATTTTATCGCTTGAAAGTCGAACCGGCAGATGGTATAATATTATTGATAGGATTTGGAGGTGTTTTCATGGACGGTATTACAGGATATATCGCGCAGCTTTCTATGAGTATGGCGCAGTACAATGTTCAGTCGCAGGTTTCGACGGGAATGTTAAAGAACGTCATGGACTCACAGGAGGCTTCTAGTATGAAGCTTCTCGACAGTTTACAAACTGTTATCCCCTCCGCTGACGGACGAGGAACAGTTCTTGATGCGAGAGCATAAGCTGCAATAAATCAACCCGCTTTCGATTTCTTCGATGGCGGGTTTTTGTTATTTTGGAAAAAGTATGAACGCGTGAAACAATCAATGACAGTGAGAACCTGTCGCGACTGCAACTCACTTCCCTGCTATCAGCCAAAGCCCTCTAAAGCCGCGCTGCCGTTCACGTTGCGCAGCCGCCGCTAACAGCGGCTGCCAACGTGAACGGCACTTTAATTTTTGCGGGGCTTTTTTACTTTAGTGGGATCAGCACTATTGTGAATACCGCCGTTTGCCAAAACTGCAAAAAACAAGGCTGTCAAAAGGCGGAACTGCCGGCGGCGGCTTGCCGCCGCATTTGCCCGCCCACCCACCCCCGCGCGCCTGCGGCGCGCCCTCCGCTATCATTTCCCGCCCACCTCCTGCATACACTTGTAAAAAAGCTAACGGGAGGTCTTTTTATGATGAAGTGGGTGATGGCAGCGATGATCGCGCTGTCAGTAGTTTTCGGCATTGTCGGAGGTAGTATGGATAAGATTTCAGAAGCATTTTTAAGCGAATGTGGAGGAGCAGTCGAACTGGCAATTTCACTTGTCGGCATAATCTGCCTCTGGAGCGGTCTTATGAGAGTGGCGCAGGCAGCAGGCGTAACCGAACTTCTCGCACAGCTTTTCTCGCCAGTCCTCAGCAGACTGTTCAAAAGCCTGAAAAAAGGCGGTAAGGCTTTGCAGCTTATAACCCTCAACCTTACCGCAAACCTGCTCGGACTAGGGAACGCTTCAACGCCTTTCGGAATTGCTGCAATGCGCGAAATCGAAGCCGAGGAAAAACTGAACTCCGACCGCGCAAGCCATAGTATGATCGTTTTTACCGTTATGAACACCGCCAGCCTACAAATAATTCCCACAACCGTTGCCGCTCTACGACTTAAAAACGGCTCTGCCGACCCAATGTCAATTCTCCCGTGCGTGTGGCTCGCGTCGGCACTTTCCCTCGCCGCCGCCCTCCTCGCCGCGCGTCTGTTCAAAAAAATCGCTGAAAAACGGAGGATAGAATGAGCTTCACAGATTTTATTATTCCTGTTTTTTTTGCACTCGTCCTCATCTATGGCTTGCACAAAAAGGTTGACGTTTTCGCGGAATTTACGGCGGGCGTTACCGAGGGTTTGAAAACCGTCCTCGACATCTTCCCCGCCCTATTTTGCCTTGTTGTAACAATAGCCGTTTTCCGCGCTTCAGGAGGAATGGAACTTATTTCAAGCCTGCTCGCGCCGCTTTTTTCAGCTGTCGGTTTCCCGCCCGAATGTGCGCCGCTCGTTTTGCTCCGCCCTTTTTCGGGCAGCGGTTCTATTGCACTTTTTGAGCAGATTCTCGCCGAAAATGGCGCGGACAGCTTCGCGGGTCTTGTCTCTTCAGTTATCCTCGGAAGCAGCGAAACAACGTTCTACACTATCTCGATCTATTTCGCCGCGACAAAGATTAAAAAGACCCGCTATGCCCTTCCCGCAGCACTCTGCGGGGACATAGCGGGTTTTATTTTTAGTACAGTTTTTGTTCGGCTTATTCTCCTGTAACTTCGCTCTCCTCGCCGACATAGCTTATCTCAAGCTTTGCCGCGTTTCTTTTAACCTCGTGGACGTCATACCAGGAGCCGTCAAATATTTTTCCGGTTTCATCTAAAAGAACAAATCCTATTACATCTTCGGGAATTTTCGCCGTGTTACCGAAAGAATCTGTAACTGATGCCTCTTTCCCGCTTCGCTCTACGGTTATACTGTCAACATTCGTTTCTTCGTAATCAGTAACAGGAGCGTCATACATTTTTGCCAGCCCTGTGCCTGCATAATCGGCAGCACGCAGTATTCCGGGAGTAAAGCCGCTGTAATTTTCAGTCGTCGATACTATCGCATAGCCGCAATCAGCATTTTTCAGCTGAATAAGATAGGTGTACAGGTCGGCGTTGGTGTACATAACATCGCGGTTTTCTTCAGGCGTGTCATACCCGTCGATAGCGTCCTGAATTTCGGGGAAAATTGTCATATACGGGGTTACGCCATGGAAATTTCTTATAAGCCCGAAACAGTTGTACGCAAACAGACCAACCGTAGTGCATACAACAATCAGAAAAGCATTGTCCTTTTTATCTTCAGCTTTTTTCTTCGAGTAGCCGGGCATCTTCTTGTCAGGAGCTTCCTTCTTCTCAGCAAGTGCCGCTTTTTCGCTGAAATAATTTGTTATAGACGGAATGGTAAAAATCGAGAAAATGAAAATAAACATCGAAAAACGCTCGATAATGAAGGCATATACAATAAAACTCCATATCGTAGCATTAAGAAGCGTAGCCTGGAGAAGCATATCCGCCTCCGGACGCTCCCTCCAACCGCAGAAGTACGAAATAAGAACAAATGCAAGCAAAATAAGCGGCATTACAAGATACTCAAATCCAAATCCCGTTTCAAACCATATTGTACCAATATAGCTCGAATAATCCTTACCAAGTATCGCAGAGAAAAGCTGGGCAATAAGATTAAGCGGATTTGCACCCAGAGCCTTCATTATAAGACAAATAATAAGCGATCCAAGCGAAACTGAACCGTAGATAATAAGGTACTTCTTAGTCGGCTTAATAAGAGTAAGAAGGTAGAAAACTATAAACACCGCCGAGGTGTAATGGATAAGAACCGCAATAATACCAAGGATTATAACAGGTACAAACTTACGCTTTTTCATAAAGCCATAGGCAAGGATAATTACCGAAACGGCAAGGCTCTGGCGGATAAAGCTGAGCGAGGTGTAGAAAAACGTGAAGCAGAGATAAACCGTTACCGAAAGCCACACATTGTCGCTGTACTTTTTAATCGCATACGCCACAGGTATCAGGATAAGCGCGGCAAATATCGCGTACATGATCTCAGGACTTTGCGTAAATGTCGCAATAAGCTTCGTTATAAGCGCGTATATCGGCTCGTATTTTCCGCTTACGACAATGCTCCAGTCGGCGGCGGAGATCTCCTTAAAAATTCGTATATAGCTGAAATAGTCGTTGCCCATTCCGTATCTGAACACCGACGTTAAATAAAGAAGAACAAACATTATCGAAAGATAAACCGTCTTTTTTAGGGACGTAGGTTTTTTCCAAAGCATAATCAGCCCAAGCCCTACCGCAAGCGCAAACAGAATAATATAAATCGTCATCTGAAAAATCCTTTCATAGCTGTTTAGCAATTCATTTCAAATCTTTTTTATTATACAGCATTACGCGCAAAAAATCAATGCTTATCGCATTTCTTATATTTAATGCCGCGTCTTTTTCGGCGAATTGCACAATAACCAAAAAGAAAAAAAGTGAAATTTGCTTGCTTTTTTTCGGAAAAATTGTATAAAAACTTGATTTTAACTATAATAAATGGTATAATATAAAGGAATGTTTGCATTTACGATTTGCAAAAAAGGAAGTGTGACGAATGGAACTTATAGAAGTCGGTTACGGAAACCGCGTGAACAGCGAACGGATCGTCGCTGTCATAAACGCAGATTCCGCGCCCGCTAAACGGCTTGTTTCAGCGGCAAAGGACAAGTTTACGGCAATCGACGCGACCTGCGGAAAACGCACCAAAACCGTTATCGTTATGGACAGCGGTCACGTTGTACTTTCAGCAAAAGACCCCGACGCTGTATGCGCGGATAAATCGAAAGGAACTGAAAAAAATGGATAAGGGTATACTTATTGTTGTATCTGCGCCTGCAGGCTGCGGAAAGGATACAATTCTTGCGGAGGCTCTTAAATCGAACGGGAATCTTTTTTACTCGGTTTCGGCAACCTCGCGTGCAATGCGTCCCGGTGAAACGGACGGCGTAAGCTACCATTTCAGAACGCGCGCCCAATTTGAAGAAATGATAAAAAACGCTGAGCTGCTTGAGTATACGGAATACTGCGGCAACTACTACGGAACACCTAAAAAGGCTGTCGAGGATATGCTCGCGGCGGGAAAAGACGTGATCCTTAAAATCGAAGTCGAGGGCGCAGCGAACGTCAAGCGGATCTTCCCCGACTGCACGATGATTTTCATTCTCCCGCCGTCCTTTGAGGAGCTTGACAGGCGGCTGCACAAGCGCGGCACGGAGGACGAGGAAACGATCGCCCGCCGTATTGAAACTGCCAAAAAAGAGCTTACATACGCCGAAAACTATGACTACCTCATCGTCAACGGCGAACTTTCAGACGCTGTCGAGGATTTTCTTGCGGTCGTTTCAGCCGAAAAGAGCCGTACCGTTCGCAAAAAAGCAATGCTCACAAAACTTCTGGCGCAGTGAGAGGGTTTATTGCCGCGGTTGCGGTTGAAAAAACAGCGGCTTCGTTCGACGACCTGTTCGATTACCTCGTGCCCGATTACCTTTCGGAGAAAATCCGCGCGGGCGCACGTGTGATAGTGCCGTTCGGACGCGGAAACCGCAAGCGTGCGGGAGTAGTTTTCGGGGTTGAAGAAAGGGAATATGACGCGCCGCTTAAAGAGATTTATGCGGCTGCCGAGGACGGAATTTTTCTAAGCGGTGAGCTGCTTGACATTGCCCGCCGACTTCGCGAAACAACGTTCTGCACCTACTACGACGCGGTAAGGACGATGCTTCCCGCGGGACTTTCGCTGTTTGCTTCGGAGGAATATGCTCTTGCTGAAAACCCGCCGACTGTTCAGCTTACTGCCGCTGAACAGGAGCTTATGAACGAATACTACGCGACGGACAGCGAAAAAGAACGCTCCGCGCTGCTGATAAAGCCCGAAAACAGGCGGATCACCGCTTCTCTTACCGACAAGGGAATACTTGTCAGAAGAGAGCTTTCACGGCGGAGAGTTGGCGATGAAACGGAACGGACGGTGTACCCGACGGGCGCAGATACGGAAAAGCTCCGGCTTTCTCCTAAGCAGAAAAAAACGCTTGAAACGCTTACTGAGGTTGGTGCGGCAAGCGTAAAAGAGCTTTGTTATTTGTGCAATATCACCGCTTCGGTTGTAAAAAATCTTGAACAGAAGGGGCTTGTTGAAATTGCGGAAAAGGAAAGCTCACGGGCTGTTTCACAGAACGCCGAAATTACGCAGAAGCTTTCCGATTTACATTTCTCTCCGCTTCAGCAGCGCACCTACGACGGCTTAAAAAAGCTGATGGACAGCGGCGAGGCGAAATGCGCGCTTCTTCGCGGAGTTACGGGGAGCGGTAAGACCTCGGTTTTCATAAAGCTTATTGAGGCGGCAACCGACGAGGGCAAAACGGCGATCCTGCTTGTTCCGGAAATTTCGCTTACTCCGCAGACGGTCGGAAAATTCCAGAGCCTTTTCGGGAATACCGTTGCAATAATTCACAGCAGCCTTTCGCTCGGACAGCGCGCCGATGAATTTAAAAGGATCGCGCGCGGCGAGGCGAAAATTGTAATCGGGACAAGGAGCGCAGTATTCGCGCCCGTGGAGAATATCGGAATCATCGTAATCGACGAGGAGGACGAGCATACCTACAAATCGGAAATGTCGCCGCGTTATCACGCGCGGGAAGTCGCAAAGCTTCGCTGTATGCGGCATAACGCACTGCTGCTGCTTGCATCTGCAACACCCTCCTTCGAGAGCTACAACTACGCGCTCAACGGGCGGTACACCCTTTTTGAAATGGAGGAACGCTACAACGCCTCAGAGCTTCCCGAAGTGCGAATGATAGATATGCGGATCGAAACGGAAAACGGAAACCGCGGCAATTTCAGCGAGGAGCTGCTGGAGGAACTGAGGCTTAACCTTGAACGCGGAGAACAGTCAATGCTGCTTCTGAACAGGCGCGGCTATCACACCTACGCAAACTGTATAAGCTGCGGGACGGTGATAGAATGTCCGAATTGTGCTGTTCCGCTGACATATCACCGCACGAACGAAAGCGCTATATGCCATATTTGCGGTTTTCACCGCGATATGCCGAAAGTATGTGACAAGTGCGGAAGCCGCTATATCTACCAAAGCGGAACAGGTACGCAGCGAATCGAGGACGAAATCAAGGAATATTTTCCACAAGCAAGGGTGCTGAGAATGGACGCAGATACAACGATGTCCAAATTCTCCTATGAAAGGCGGTTTGCTGAGTTTAGAAATAACGAGTACGACATTATGATAGGCACGCAGATGATAGCGAAGGGGCTTGATTTTGAGAATGTCACGCTTGTCGGAGTTCTGCTCATTGACCGCTCGCTTTACGCGGGGGATTATCTCGGCTACGAGAAAACCTTTTCGCTTATTACGCAGGTCGTGGGACGTTCGGGACGCGGTGCAAAAAAGGGACGGGCTTGCATACAGACCTTTTCGCCCGATCACTACGTGCTTACGCTCGCGGCGAAGCAGGACTACAAGGAATTTTATGAACAGGAGATTGCCGTTCGGCGTTCGCTCATATTTCCGCCGTTCTGCGATATATGTCTGACTGTTTTTTCATCGCCGTTTGAAAACGCTGTCGGAAAAGCGTCGGAGCTGTTCTTTGAAATGATAAAAAGCGCGGCTGACGCGCGGCGGGATATACCAGTGATACTGCTCGGACCGACCGACAGCGGAAAAATCGGCGGGATCTACCGCAGAAAAATTGTTATAAAATGCCGCAGAAGTCCCGCGCTCCGGGAAATGCTCCGAACAGTTATGCGCGAAGCATACCGCCGCGAGGAGTTCAAGGGAGTAAGCTTTTACGCCGATTTCAACGGCGAAATAATATAACCAACTGATACGAAAGGATAAGAAAATGGCTTTAAGAAACATTGTAAAATTCGGAGAGGATATTCTCCATAAAAAATGCCGCGAGGTTACGGTTTTTGACGACAAACTCTGGGTTCTGCTTGACGATATGTACGAAACGATGAGGGCGGCTGACGGAGTTGGGCTTGCCGCGCCGCAGGTCGGCATTCTCCGCCGCGTGTGCATTGTCGATATCGGCGAAGGTCCGATTGAGCTTATAAATCCTGTTATTACATCTATGAGGGGCAAGCAGCGCGAGGTTGAAGGCTGTCTTTCTGTTCCCGGACAGTGGGGTTACGTTGTCCGCCCGGCAAAGATCAAGGTAACGGCTATGAACCGTTACGGTAAGGAAGTGAAATACGACGCGACAGACCTGCTTGCGCGCGCTTTCTGCCACGAAATCGATCACCTCAACGGCGTTATTTTCACCGACCTTGCGGACGAGATGGTTGAACGGGAGGATTAAGCAAAAATGAACATCGTATTTATGGGAACTCCCGATTTTGCTGTTCCCTGCCTTAAAGCACTTTACGAATCGGGACATAACGTCTGCGGCGTTTTCACTCAGCCCGATAAGCCGAAGAACCGCGGTCAGAAGCTTATGTTCACGCCCGTCAAGGAGTGCGCGGTCAGCCTTGATATCCCTGTTTTTCAGCCGCTTTCGCTCCGAAAGGGCGAGGACGCGGAAAAGAGCCTTGAAACACTTCGCGGACTTAACCCCGACTGCATTGTCGTTGCGGCTTACGGTCAGATTTTACCAAAGGAGATCCTTGATTTACCGAAGTACGGCTGTATAAACGTCCACGCTTCCCTGCTGCCGATGTACCGCGGAGCTTCGCCGATTCAGCACTGTATAATCAACGGCGAGAAAAAGACGGGCGTTACAATTATGTATATGGCTGAGGGGCTTGATACAGGCGATATGATACTAAAAGAAGAAATTGAGCTCGACGAGAGAATGACAGCTTCACAGCTTCACGACAGGCTTTGCGAAATCGGCGCGCCGCTTCTTCTCCGCGCGCTTGAACAGCTCGGAAACGGGACTGCGGTCCGCGAACCGCAGAACGGTGAAACCTGCTACGCTTCTATGATTTCTAAGGAAATGTGCCGTATTGATTTTCATAAATCTGCGGACGCGGTATATAATTTTATAAGAGGTATGTCCGCAAGCCCCTGCGCGTTTACAACTCTCGGAGGTAAACGTATGAAAATATTTTTCGCGGAAAAAACCGACCTCAGAACTGACCTGCCTGCCGGAACAGCCGTTGACGACGCGCTTGCTGTTGCCTGCGGGGACGGCGGCGCGGTGCGGATCTCGGAATTGCAGCCGGAGGGCGGTAAACGAATGAGCGCGGCGGATTACCTTCGCGGGAAAAAGGTTGAAAAGGGTACTGTTTTTGGAGAATAAGCCACTGATACTGGAAAGGTAAAGCAATGGATATTATTTATATGATCATGTACGAGCAGCCGATAATTGTTGTCGGGGTTATTGCGACTCTTATTTTTGCTGCATTCGCAAGCGCAAAAGTAAAATCCACCTTTGCGAAATACAACAAGACTGCAACATCGGGTATGATACCCGCCTGCGACGCAGCGCGGCAGATTCTCGACGCGAACGGTCTGTACAGCGTTCAGGTTGTGCGCTGTTCGGGAAATCTAACCGACCACTACGACCCGAAAAACAACACTATTGCGCTTTCCGACACGGTTTACGGCAGCACGTCCGTTGGCGCAATCGGCGTTGCCGCGCACGAATGCGGTCACGCGATACAATATGCAAAAGGCTACGGACCGATTAAGGCGCGAAACACCATGGCGCCTATTGTTTCGGTATGTTCTTCGGCATGGCTGTGGATCTTCATTATAGGAAGCGCAATCGGCTCGTTTTTCATGGCGGAGATCGCGATAGTTTTCTACGCTGTTGTTGTACTGTTTCAGCTTATAACGCTTCCCGTTGAGTTCAACGCGAGCAGCCGCGCTATGGATACGCTGCGCGGAATGGGACTTCTTCATGGCGATGAGCTTATCGGAGCGCGTAAAACACTGACTGCTGCTGCAATGACGTATGTCGCTTCGCTTCTTGTTTCAATGATGCAGCTTATACGCTTAATTGTGAGAGTAAACAGACGGAGAGATTGATGAACACCAGAAAAATTGTTGCTGAACTGCTGTTAAAAATGGAGGAGGGCGGCGCGTATTCAAAAATCGCGCTTGATTCCGCTTTTGAACAATACGAACTAGGAGAACGCGACAAGAGCTTTGCGGCTGCGCTTTTCTATGGCGTTCTTGAACGGAGAATGACGCTCGACTATATTATCCGCGCGTATTCCTCAAAGGAGTTTGACAGCCTTGAAAAATCGACGGTATGCCTGCTAAGAATGGGATTTTACCAGCTTCTTTATATGGATTCGGTGCCTGAAAGCGCGGCTGTGAATGAAACGGTTTCGCTCGCTTTGGCGCGCCAGAAAGGTTTCATAAACGCAATACTGCGCGGATTTGTTCGCGACGGCTGTAAAATCGACTATGGCGATCTAAGCGGCGACGCGCGGCTTTCCGTGGAATATTCCTGTCCGAAATGGATCGTAAAAATGTGGCGAAACCGCTTCGGAGAGGAACGCACACTCGGCTTACTGAAGTCCTCGCTCGGTCGTCCGCCGCTGTTCCTACGTGTGAACACGCTGAAATGCAATGCTGACGAGCTTATTTCAACGCTTGCAGAGGACGGGATAAAGGCGAAGCGCAGTGAGCTGCTTCCCGACTGCGTTGAGCTTATGAGGGGCAGTCCCGACTGCTGCTCGGCATATTGGCGCGGACTTTTTCACGTTCAGGACATTTCCTCCCAGCTATGCTGTAAAATACTGGGCGCGCAGCCGGGCGAAACAGTGCTGGATATGTGCGCGGCGCCGGGCGGAAAAAGCTTTACGGCAGCACAGTATATGAACAACGAGGGACGGCTGCTCAGTTTCGACCTTCACGGAAACAAGCTGTCACTAATAAAAAGCGGCGCGAAACGGCTTGGGATTTCGATAATCTCAGCCCAGCAGAACGACGCTTCGGTATTTAACAATGACATTCCGCAGGCGGACAGAGTGCTGTGCGACGTGGTATGTTCAGGGCTTGGCGTAATCCGAAGAAAGCCTGAAATAAAATACAAGCCGAAAGCGGAAATAATGACGCTTCCGCCGATCCAATCGGAAATACTTGAAACGGCGAAGCGGTATGTAAAGCGCGGCGGGCGGCTTGTTTACTCGACCTGCACGCTTAATGAGGCGGAGAACGAGGCAGTTGTTAAGAAATTTCTTGAAAACAACCCCGATTTCGCGCATGACGAAATAAAAATCGGAATTAACGACGACGGCGGCTTTTACCGCAGCTTTTCCCCCGAAACAACGGGCGGCGACGGTTTTTTTGCAGCCGCATTGAAAAGAAACGGATAAATTATGAAGCTTGACATACTTGCAATGAAGCCGCAGGAGCTTGAAGGCGAAATACTCGCTATGGGCGAGAAGAAATTCCGCGCGAAACAGCTCTACGAATGGCTTCACAAACGAAAAATAACGGATTTTTCCGAATGTACAAATCTTCCCGCTGCACTGATCGAGCGGCTTGGGGAGAAATTTGAAATCAAGCGGCTTCGCGTAAAAAAACGGCTTGTTTCCGCAATCGACGATACCGTGAAATATCTCTACGAGCTGCCCGACGGCGAACGCGTTGAAACCGTGCTCATGAAATATCATCACGGGAACAGCCTTTGCATTTCCACGCAGGTCGGCTGCAAAATGGGGTGCAGCTTCTGCGCTTCGACAAAGGCGGGCTTTGTTCGCGATCTTGAACCGTCGGAAATGCTCCTGCAAATCTACGAAACCGAGCGCGACAGCGGCAGACCCGTTGAGAGCCTTGTACTTATGGGAATCGGTGAGCCTCTCGACAATTTCACTAACGTTATGAAATTCCTCTCGATCCTTTCCGACGAGGCGGGGCGCGGAATGAGCCTGCGACACGTTTCGCTTTCAACCTGCGGACTTGTCGAAAAAATCAACGAGCTTGCAGAGCTTCGGCTCGGACTTACGCTTTCGGTTTCGCTTCACGCTCCCACCGACGAAAAGCGCAGCGCGATAATGCCCGTAAATAAACGCTACGGCGTTGACGAGCTTATTGCCGCCTGCAAGAATTATTTCGACAAGACAGGGCGGCGGATAAGCTTTGAGTTCGCGCTTATTGCGGGCGTGAACGACAACAGGCAGACTGCCGACGAGCTTATCCGACTTTTAAAGCCGCTTTCACCCTGCCACGTCAACCTTATTCCTGTCAACGAGATCAAGGAAGGACCGTACAAAAAAAGTCCGAACGTCAAAAGCTTCCGCAACGCTCTTGAACAGGGCGGTCTGAACGCGACTGTCCGCCGCACTCTCGGCGCCGACATAAGCGCCGCCTGTGGACAGCTTCGGCGAGACAACATCTGACCGAGTGCCGCTCATACAGATGTCAAAAAGAATGGGTGCTGCCCACAACCCCGCCAAAATGAGCAATGAATAATGGTTAATTGTAAATTGTGGGGAATATAGCGATAAACTCTTGATTTTCTATGAGAAATGTTGTATAATTATAAAAATGGGGCAGCCGTGTGCTGCTATAATCCTACCGCTAGGAAAGGAATTATGAGCAATGAAATGCTTTTCTAAAACCGATGTCGGACTGGTACGTTCCGAAAACCAGGACAGAGTATGGACAGATTCACTTGAGGACGGAGCTGCGGCTATTATCCTCTGCGACGGTATGGGCGGCGAAAACGCGGGAAGCGTTGCAAGCCAGATGACGATAGACTTTATGTGCGACAGGCTCCGCAAGGGCTTCCGCAGCAATATCAGCAGAAATTACATACGCAACCTTCTTATAACCTCGGTTACGGCGGCGAACAGCCTTGTCTACGACCGCGCGTCACGTGAAGAGGATAAGCGCGGAATGGGTACGACCTGCGTTGCGGGAATTGTTTATAACAACCGCGCGTACATAATCAATGTCGGCGACAGCAGAGCATATCATATTTTCGACGATGGAATACAGCAGATCACTAAGGATCATACTTATGTCAGACGGCTTATCGAACGTGGGGAAATTACCGAGGCGGAAAGCCGCGTTCACCCCGACCGCAACCGCATTACCCGCGCTGTCGGAGCGGAGCGGAACATTACCCCTGACTATTTTGAAATTGACCTTGAGGAAGGAAATATCCTGCTTTTTTCCTCTGACGGACTTCATTCCTACGGCGAGGACGCGGAAATTGCGGAAATTATCGTAAACAACCCTATCTCTAAGGGCTGTGACCTGCTTATCGACTATGCTCTCGGAAACGGCGGCAGAGATAACGTTTCGGTTGCGCTTGTGGTTGTATAACGGAAAGGACTATAATATATGGATAAAAATATCGGCAAGAAGCTTGACGGAAGATATGAGCTTATCGAGCTTATTGGCGTTGGCGGAATGGCGGACATCTATAAGGCTAGGGATCTCACGGAGGACAGGATCGTTGCGGTCAAGATACTAAAAAACGAGTTTGCCGCGAGCGAGGACTTCCTGCGCCGTTTTCGCAACGAGTCTAAAGCCATTGCGCTTTTATCGCACCCGAACATTGTCAAGATCTACGATGTCGGATTTGCAGAAAAAATTCAGTACATCGTTATGGAATACATAGACGGTATAACGCTTACTGAATATATCGAACGTCAGGGTGTTCTTAAATGGCGCGACGCTATTCATTTTACAACCCAGATCCTCCGTGCGCTCCAGCACGCTCACGACCGCGGTATCGTTCACCGCGATATTAAATCGCAGAACGTTATGCTGCTGTCCGACGGCACTATAAAGGTGATGGACTTCGGTATCGCACGCTTTAATCGTGAAACGGATAAAACGATGTCCGAAAAAGCTATCGGCTCGGTTCATTATATAAGCCCTGAACAGGCGCGCGGCGAGGTAACCGACGAGAAGAGCGATATCTACTCTGTCGGCGTTATGCTTTACGAAATGCTTACGGGGAAAAAACCGTTCGATGGCGACAACCCTGTTTCTATCGCACTGAAGCATATGCAGGCTATACCGAAACGAATGACGGAAATCAATCCGTCGATTCCCGAAGGACTTGAAGAAATCACTATAAAGGCAATGCAAAAAGAACCGTCGAAGCGTTACCAGACCGCAGGCGAGATGATACGCGACATCGAGGAGTTCAAGAAAAATCCGAGCATTGTTTTTGAATACAAGTATTTTTCAACGGACGGTTCTACCAAGTATTTTGATAAGGTTTCCCCCGAACAGGCTGCTGTTCCAACAGGAAAACGAAAGGTTCAGCTTGAAGAGCCGGATGACGACGAGGAATACGATGACGACGATGATTATTACGACGAGGACGAAGATTATTACGAGCGCCGCCGCCGTTCGCCTGTTCTCCCTATTCTTTTTGCACTTGCTACGGCTTTCGTTATAATGACAGCCTGGCTTATCCACACGATAGTTACACAGAATTTTGACGATATTCAAAGTGCGAGCGGCGAGGAAGTAGTTATGCCGACTCTCGTAAACCGCACGTGGGACGAAGTTCGTGCCGAATATAACGACTATAACTTCATTCCCGTTACACAGTATTCCTCCGAATATGAAAAGAATGTCGTTATGGATCAGTCGGTTATGCCGGGACGCACCATAAAGAAGAATCAGGAAGTTGAGGTTGTCGTAAGTAACGGACCGAAGCTTGTCGAAATCGACGACTATACAAACAAGCACATTGACGACGTTATAACGATGCTGAAAAAGCAGGATTTAAAATATGAAATCAAGCGCACGGAGAGCGATGATATCGCGGAAGATTTTGTTATTAAGACCAGTCCTGCTGCGCGCGAATTTGTAGAAGCGGGAACAACCGTTACCTGTTACGTAAGTATGGGACAGAGCAATGAAGCTACTGCTGTACCGGATATGGTCAACCTTTCGCTTGCAAATGCAAAAAAACGTGCGGAGGAATATGACATTCTTTTAACAATCATAACCGAGCCCAGCTCCGAAGTCGAGGAAGGTAAGGTTATCCGCCAGAATATCGCGCCGACAACGCTTGTCGAGAAAAACACGATGGTTGAAATCGTAGTAAGCGACGGAAGCGAGCCGATCAAGGAATCGGGCTTCAGCATAAGCGTAAGCAGTAAGGCAACGGGCGAATTTGAATTCCGTTATTACATCGATGGAACGCTTCAGAAGGATATGACCGAAATTAAGGATATGAGCCTTACGGATAAGATCCAATGGAGCTTTTCGGGAAGCGGCGTTCACGAATATGCTATCCGCGTTACGTCCCTCGATACGGGCGCGTCGGGAACGCTTATCGTAATGGAGGTTGACTTTACAACCGACCCTGTTACTAAGAGCGACAACGGTACCTTTAATAACAAGCTGTTCAAGCAGCTTCTTACCGCTCAGAATGTCGAAAATGACAGCTCCGAGGATACTACAACCACCAGCGATGAATGGAACAACGGCGGAATACCGGCTGTTCCCGCTGAAACTGAAACGACTGACGTACCTTTAATCACAAATGTTCCAGAAACAGTTGATGGAGCCGAAACGACCCCGATTGAGGACGACGGCGACTTTAACGAAAACGACGAGTACGAGGAATAATGGACGGACGAATTTTACGGGCAGTCGGCGGACTTTACGAGGTTGAAGCGGACGGCGAACGGGTTTTATGTAAGGCACGGGGAATTTTCCGAAACCGCGGTATTTCACCCTGTGCGGGGGATTATGTCAGGTTCAGCGCGGAGGAAAACGCTGAACCGATAATTGAGGAAATATGCGAGCGGCGAAATGCTCTTATACGCCCGCCGCTTGCTAACCTTGATATAGCCGTTCTGGTAATCTCCACCTGTGAACCCATGCCGAACGCTTACGTTATCGACAAGCTCACTGCGATTTTCGAGGAAAAGGGCATCGAAACAGTCCCCGTTTTCACGAAAACTGATATTGCAGACTGCGGAGAACTTGCAGAAATCTACTCTGAAATCGGATACAAGTGCTTCTTTACCGACAATCTCACGGGAAGCGGGGCTGCGCCGCTAAAGGAATATCTGCGCGGAAAAACCGCCGCGCTTATCGGTAATTCAGGCGTTGGAAAATCGAGCCTTATAAACTGCATTTTTCCTGAGCTTGAAAAGCAGACGGGCGAAATAAGCAAAAAGCTGGGACGCGGACGGCATACAACTCGCGAGGTCACGCTTTATCCCTACTGCGGTGGGTATGTTGCGGACACGCCCGGATTTTCAACGGTAGAAATCTGGCGGTATGCGGATATAAAAAATGACGAGCTGAAAAGCTACTTCCGTGAATTTACAGGAAAAAAATGCCGTTTTGCGGACTGTGTGCATATAAAAGAAACGGACTGCGAGGTTCAAGCGGCTGTCGAAAAAGGCGAAATATCCGAAAGCCGCTATAAGAGCTACACGCGTATGTACGAGGAACTGTCTGTAACAAAAAAGTGAAAACGGAATACAATAAATCAAGCGGGGTAAAGCCGCTTGATTTTTCTTTTTTGGGAGATGACGGAAATGAGACATAGGAAAAGCTGCGGAAAATCAGTGTTCGCCGCCATATTGATATTTCTGGGGCTGCTGTGTCTTTGCTGTGTTTCCTACCGATTCCTGCTTCTTCTCGTCGCGGGAATCTTCATTGTAATCGGTATCGTGCTGATACGAAAGTGCTGAAAGGGGTACATATTATGAAGGTTTTGGTAATGAGAAGTCCGAAAGCTTTTGCGTGGATCTTCAGGTTAATTTTCGGAACACGCCGCTCGGCGTAATGTCCTTGTTTGTCCGAAAAAAATATGTTATAGTATAAAATGTCCCGAACAGAAAAGACCGTGCAGCCCTGCGCGGTCTTTTTGCGGTTAATGCAGAAAGGAGGTAAAATGAAAAGCGAAAAAATAGCGAGCGAAAACGAGGTCCTCGAATTTCTGACCGAAATAATGCGTGACAGCGAGGACGAAAAAACTCAGATGAAGGCGTCAGAGCTGCTTGCGAAGTATCTCGGAATGAATGAAAAAACCGCCGCCGAGAAAAAGACTGTGCGTATCATTGACGACATTGAGTAACACGATCCGGCTCTCGGAGCTTATCGCGCCGTCGTTTTTTAATGTTCACCGCGACATTCGTGAACAGCGGCACACACACTATGTTTTAGGCGGCGGACGCGGAAGCTGTAAATCCTCATTCGTAAGCCTTGAAATCATTCTCGGAATAATGAGCCACCCGAACACGAATGCGCTTGTTCTGAGAAAGGTAGGGCTATACCTTCGCGACAGCGTTTTTGAACAGCTCGTCTGGGCAATCGACAGGTTAGGCGGCGCAGACGAATGGGATTGTAAAGTATCCGTCCCCGAAATCGTCTACCGCCCGACAGGGCAGAAAATCCTGTTTCGAGGGGCGGACGAACCGCGGAAGCTTAAATCGACAAAGGTTTCTGTCGGCTACATTCGGTATGTCTGGTACGAGGAGGCTGACGAGTTTTCGGGACAGGAGGAAATTGACCTTATAAACCAGTCGCTGCTGCGCGGAGGTGATGTTTTTACCTGTTTTTACAGCTTCAACCCGCCGAAAAGTAAAAGCAGCTGGGTCAATTCCGAGCTGGCACTTCCCCGCCCCGACCGTATTTGTCATACGAGCGACTATCGGAGCGTACCGCGCGAATGGTTGGGCGAACAGTTCATTGCCGAGGCAGAATATCTGCGCAGACAGAACCCCCTGCGGTACGCTAACGAATACCTCGGCGAACAGACGGGAACGGGCGCGGAAATTTTTCCGAACGCTGTAATACGTGAAATAAGCGACGAGGAAATACGGAGTGCGGAGCGGATTTGCAGAGGGCTGGACTGGGGGTACGGCGCGGATCCGTTTGTGTATATTTCACTTATTTATGACAAAACCAACCGTCGTATCCTTATCTGCAACGAATTTTACCGCTACGGAGCGAAATTCGATGAAATTGCAGCAGCCATTCGGACAGAAAATCCCGACAGCCGAATGGTTATCGCAGAAAGCGCTGAACCGCGGTCGAATGACGAGCTTAAAAGCAGAGGAATAAGGATACGCGCCGCGAAGAAAGGGCATGGTTCGGTTGAACACGGGCTTCGATGGCTTATGAATTTATCAGAAATTGTGATCGACCCGATCCGCTGCCCGAACGCGAAGCGTGAATTTACGTCATATCGCTTTGAATCAGACGGAAACGGCGGATTCCGCGGCGGCTTTCCCGACCGTGACAACCACACAATCGACGCAGCTCGTTACGCGCTTGAGGATTACACCGAGCGCCGGAAAACAGGTACGCTTGACCGAAAAAAACTAGGCATTTAAAAGGAGAGAAAAAATGTTCAGAATTTCAGAAGAAACAAAAATAACACCGCAGCTCGCCCTGCGGTTCATCATCAAACACGCGCTTTCATGCGAGCCTATGGATAGGCTCTACCGCTATTACGTCGGCGAACACGCGATTTTATCCCGTCCGAAGGACAAGCGTGCCGCTAACAACCGACTTGTCTGTAACCACGCGAAATATATCGCCGACTGCACGACAGGTTATTTTATGGGCTCGCCTGTTCAATACCGAAGCAGGAGCGGCGCGGATATTTCCCGGCTTACCGATATTTTACATCGCTGCGACAGCGAAACGCAGGACGTTGACCTTGCGCGGAACGGCTCGATTTTCGGGCGATCGTATGAGATGCTGTATTTCTCAGGCGAGAAAAGACCTGTTTTAAAGCTCGCGAGCATTGACCCGCGACAGGCTTTTGTCGTTTACGATAACACTGTTGAGGAAAAACCGCTCTTCGGCGTCTACTACCTCCCGCAGTACAGCGAAAACGACATTTTAACGGGATACCGCTGTTATCTCTGCACGCCGACGGAAATAACGGAATTTTACGTAACAGCGGCTTTTTCCCTTGGAAAAACCATCTCTGTAACGCCGCACCTTTTCGGAGATGTTCCGCTTATCGAGTATTACAACAACGGCGACTGTCAGGGCGATTTTGAGCAGGTCACAAGCCTGATCGACGCGTACAATTTGCTTCAATCCGACCGTGTAAATGATAAGGAACAGTTCGTTGACGCTATACTGCTCATAAAAGGGCAGATTCTCGGCGACACCCCCGACGAGGAAAGTGAAACCTACCGCGCGATAAAGGAATTCGGGGTTATGACAATGGACGACGGTGGCGATGCGCAGTGGCTTACGCGCCAGTTTGACGAAAACTCAGTCGAGCTGTTAAGAAAGTCACTGGAAAACGACATTCATAAATTCAGCGGCGTGCCTTGTATGAGCGACATAAACTTTTCGGGGAATGCTTCAGGCGTTGCGATGAAATATAAGCTCCTTGCCTTTGAACAGCTCACGAAAATTAAGGAACGTTACTTCGCCGAGGGGCTTCGGCTTCGTCTGAAAATGATATCCAACGCGATTTTCGCAATGTCGGCGAATAAAATTGACGCGGAGGATATTGAGATTTATTTCACGCATACCCTGCCCGAAAACGAAATAGAGCTTGCTGAAACGGTAAATCTTTTAAAGGACATTGTTCCGCGCGAACAGCTTATGAAGCTGCTTCCATTTGTTACGGAATAACGGCATTTATATAAATTGCAATATAAAGTATCCACAAAAATCAAGTAACAAGCAAGTTTATTTTTACCATATTAGATGACAATCCGCCGAAGATTCTCCTCGGATAATTATTTATCCGATGCAGCTTGTTGAAAAACCTGTTTTGGAGAGTATAGTGTCGTTTTGCAAGATTATCGACCTGATAGATCGGTGCAATTTGCAGCAAAAAATGGGATTCCAAAGGGAATAATTCCCTTTGGCAGGGGTTGGGGGACGGCGTCCCCAATTTCTTTTTTTCTCTCTTTTCGTCTTTTTCGACAGTCTGCCTCGGATAATTATTTATCCGATGCAGACTGTTGAAAAACTCATTTTAGAGAACTTTAAGTCGTTTTGCTAGGATTTTTGACCTGATAAATCAGGGAAAATCGCAGTAGAAAATGGGATTCCAAAGGGAATAAATCCCTTTGGCAGGGGTTTGGGGACGGCGTCCCCAATCTCTTTTTCTTCTCTTTTCGTCTTTTTCGACAAGCTACCTCGGATAATTATTTATCCGATGCTCAATCATATTAATTCTCTCATGAGAGAATTTGGCGATGTCGGCACCCTTTGGAATAAATCTTCTTATCAGCTTATTTGCGTTTTCATTTAAACCTCTCTCCCATGCACTGTAAGGGTGGGCATAATACGCCCTTGTTCGATTTCCTTTTGTCAAGACTGAGCGTTCTATTCCCTCATAATCAAGATTTTCGCAGCCGTTGTCACAAGTAATTGTCTTGAACTTCTCTCTGAACTCCTTGTTGCCGTGCTTTCGCTTTTTTGAATTTCTCTTAACAGGAAGATGTTTATTCGTTAGGTTCGGAAACAAACCTGCGTCTATGTAGTTGTATATCGTTTTGTATGAAATACTTGTTTTGAATTTGCCTTCCTGCTTTATTTTTTGTGCAGCTGAATACGGTGACATCTTTTCTTTTATTATGAGCTTTTCGATATATTCTACCATCTCATAATCCTTGCCTATTTTCAGCATCGTACCTTTTGCTGTTCCCGCATAATCGTGCTTTTGTTGCCCTATATCTGCACTATATTCAATTCTTGTGGACAAATCGCTGTTTTGCAACTCTGTTTTTCCTTTCGCAAGCTCACGGCGTACTGTTCTGCCCGAACAGCCTATTTCCTTTGCTATTTCCTCGGATTTCATTCCGATTTTGCTTAATGCTTCTATTTTTATTCGTAATTTTGTTGTTTACCTTTTTGATTTTTTGTGGTACAATGTGTTTGGCTCATATTGTTCACTCTCCTTTTGTTATGTTTGTCCACTTAACATTATACCAGAGTTCTCAATATGAGTCTTTCTTTTTGGCTATTTTATTTTACAACTTTCCGTTTTTTTCGTGGTTTTTTACAGCTTTCCGCATAAATTTTGCTCTTTTACAAAAGCTAAGAAAAAGCTTTTGAGGGTATATGAAAATGATAAAAGAAAAAACAAATCCAGCAAAAAGAAACAGGCTTAAAGGGGCGGCGATAGGCGCGGTAAGCGGGCTTATGAACGGGCTGTTCGGGGCAGGCGGCGGCGCAGTTGCCGTGCCGCTTCTTGAACGTTCGGGGCTTGAGCCGCGAAAAAGCCACGCAACATCTGTCGCGCTGATCTTCTTTCTCAGCATTTCCGCCGCTATCGGGTATTATCTCGGCGGGAACATTGATTTCGGGCTTATCCTTCCGCTTTTACCCGGCGGCTTTTTCGGCGCGGTCATAGGGTCAAAGCTGCTAAAAATGACTGACAACGGTATGCTTCGCAGGATCTTCGGCGGACTTCTTATTATATCGGCGGGGAGAATGCTGCTGAGATGAGCCTTCTTGTCGGATTTCTTGCGGGGATTGCCGCCTCGATGGGGCTTGGCGGCGGGTTTGTGATGATCATCTACCTGACAGTTTTTGCCGGCTGCACACAGCTTCAGGCGCAGGGCGCAAATCTTATTTTTTTCCTCCCGATAGCTCTTTTGTCGGTGCTGCTCCATTCCCGAAGCGGACTTGTTGACTGGCGCTTGATACCCTGGGCGGCGGCTGCGGGGATTGTCGGCTCACTTTTTGGAACATTTCTCACCGTGCTGCTCGGCGACGGGATACTGCGGTTGCTTTTCGCTGGTCTTTTACTTTTTACAGGTCTTCGGGAGCTGTTTCACAAGGATAAAAAATGCTGATAAAGGCGGTTTTATGGTATGACAGAACTTATAACGGCAATAAACGAGAAAATAAACGGATTGGTCTGGGGTGTTCCGATGCTTGTCCTTTTACTGGGAACAGGCGTTTTTCTCAGCTTTCGCCTGCGTTTTTTTCAGCTTGCGCGGTTTAAGCTCTGGTTCAGTGAAACTGCGCTGTCGCTGTTCAAGAGGGATACCGTAAGTGTAAAAAACAGCTCGGAAAAGTCCATTTCGCAGTTTCAGGCGGTTTCGACGGCTCTTGCCGCCGCTCTTGGGACAGGCAACATCGCGGGCGTAGCAGCGGCACTTGCGGCGGGCGGCGCGGGCGCGGTGTTCTGGATGTGGATCTCAGCACTGTTTGGTATGATAACAGGCTTTGCCGAGAACACGCTCGGGATAATGTACCGCCGTAAAAGCGGCAGCGGCGAGTGGCGCGGCGGAGCTATGTATTATCTGCGGGATGGGGTCGGTGGATTATGCGGAATGAAGCGGTTCGGCACAGTTTTAGCGTCGCTTTTTGCGCTTTTCTGCACGCTTGCTTCGTTCGGCATAGGCAATATGACGCAGGTCAACTCGATTGCGGGCGCGCTTCGTTCGGAATTTGGCGTGCCGTCGGTGGTAACGGGATTTGTTCTGGCGGTTGTTTCCGCGCTTGTTCTTGTCGGCGGAATAAAGCGTATCGGGAGGGTTGCCGAAAAAATCGTGCCTGCTATGGCGATTTTGTACATAGTCGTCTGCTTTGCTGTTCTTGCCGCGAATTTTAAGGAGATCCCGCGGGTTTTCGGGGATATTTTTTCCTGCGCATTCGGGTTAAGGCAGGCTGTCGGCGGGGTCGGCGGATACCTGATAAAAAACGCGGTATCGGTAGGGCTAAGGCGCGGTGTTTTTTCAAATGAGGCGGGCTTGGGCTCATCAGTCGCGGTGAATGCCTCGTCGAACGTGAACGAGCCTGTCAAACAGGGAATGTGGTCGGTTTTTGAGATTTTTTTTGACACTATCGTTATGTGCAGCCTGACAGCTTTTGCAGTCCTTTCCGCTCAAAGTGAAACGACTACTTTTGAACAGGCGTTAAGCAGCATTTCCGAGCAGCCGCAGCTTGTAAGTATCTGTGAAGATCAGCCGCTCATTTCCGCTGAGCCTGTACCGCTTCCCCGACTTGCCGATAACAATGCTCCTGTCGGAACATACACTGAAATTCCCGCCTGTACAGCTTCCGGAAAACGCTTTACTGTAAAGCTGGACAAAACGGCGGCGGAGGGCTATAATTTCGTCAACCTTGCAGAAATACGCGGGATCGCTGCGAAAAATCCCGACGGCTCGGTTATGTCTGATGAGGACGGCGGGGTTGTTATCGGCGCGGTAGAGCTGTCCGCGATAAACGGCGCAAGCCTTGTCGCTTACGTGTTCGGGCAGTGCTTCGGCTCGCTTGCGGGGAAGCTTCTGGCGGTTATGGTTCTGCTTTTCGCGTTTTCGACCGTGCTTGGCTGGTCGTTCAACGGAGCAGGTGCGGCTGAATATCTTTTCGGAGCGCGCTGCGTTCCGATTTACAGAGCTGTTTTTGTGGTGTTTATCGTGATAGGCAGCACGGTCAGCCTTACGCTTGCCTGGAACATTTCGGACACCCTTAACGGTCTTATGGCGATCCCGAATCTTATCGGCGTCCTTCTCCTTTCGGGACAAGTGCGAACCGAACTTTTCGGTTATCTTCGCAGGAAATATTGCAAAAATAGCACAAATCGGACTAGAAAAGCGATTTTTCGCGGGAAAAAGGCAAAAAAATATAGACAAAAATAGGTTTTTGCACAAAAAAGTCAAAAAAACTATTGCAAGTTATGTTGAAATATGCTATAATGTGAACAAGAAAAAAGGAAAGGCAGGAAAAACCTATGAAGAAAAATTTTTTGGAAGCTATTTTCGCGTTCGATTGCGGCGCAGCGGCGTTCGGTCACATGGATTCTGCCGTTAAAAATCTTAAGAGCTTTGTTCTTGCGCAAAGGAAGCTTGACGGCGAGATGAATATGTCGGGAATTGCCTACAACAGTAAGGTTACTCCCGTTTTTGACAACGTTCCCGTTCAGAAGCTTGTCGTAAAGAATTACGGCTTTGAACGCGGCGGTCAGGGCGAGTGCCGTATGCTTGACGCCTCGGCTCAGCTTATTACCTCGGTCGGAGAGCGCCTTCGCGATACAGCCGAGGAGGAACGTCCGTCAAAGGTTGTTTGTGTAATCAATGTTTTTGACCGCGATAACGCAAGCAGAAAATATACGTATGACGACCTGCGCGAGATGATTGCGATTCAGAGAAATATCTATAAATGGCAGTTCTTCCTTATTACCGACTATTCGATCAATATGGAGCGGCTCGGAATTTCGCCTGATGACACGTTTATTCTTCATCGTGACGATCCCGATACGCTTACTCAGGCTTATGCCGAGCTTGGCGAACGTGTAGCGGCACTCCGTTCCGAACTGTAAATGCTATACTTAAAGCTCCGCGGCAGGGCGGGGCTTTTTTTATGTAAAAATGCGTAAATTATAATTATATATTTAAATAGGTAATATTGCATAATTCTATATGTTAAATTATAGCTAACTGTTCCAAAATTCGCCAAAACAGGTTGAAATTCTGACGCAAATATAGTATAATTGAAACTGGAATGTAACGACTAAGCATAACTATGTGTTTTAACGCAATCAAAGGGGGCTGCATTATGGAACACAAGAAGCTGGGTGGAAAATTCGGCATTCTTCCGATCGTCCTGTTTACGGTAATCGTCGTGGCGGTCGTAATATCTGTTATTGCTGTATATAAAATCGGAATGCGCGAAAAAACCATTGATGATTCGCTTATTTATATGCAGTCTGCGACTGTTTGTACCGCTTCTTCCGCGCATAATTTTTTTGATGGAAATCTCGATTCGCTCGAATACTGCGCGGCGGCTTTTTCAAATGTCGAGGATATGAGCGTGGACGAAATCCATAGTATGCTGGTTGAGTTTTCTGAGCTTGACACTTTTAAGACGATAGCGTATGTAAGTGCCGCAAACGATGTCACAACGTACAACAAGGCGGAGCTTATGCCTGTAACGAGGATGCTGGCACAGGAGGCTATGGCTAAGGGGCGTATGATGAAGTCCGCTTCGGAAAGCCGCGTTGATGTTGACCTTTATTCTGTTCCTGTTGTAAACACAGAGGGAACGGTTATCGGCGCGCTTGTCGCGGGTACGGAGCCGGCGGTCCTTACTGATCGCTACTGCCCGACTGCGAGTGTTTCGGGTTCGTTTTACGTTTCGGATATCGACGGCGATATTATCCATTCAAGAACTGAAGAAAACGGTCCGTTCGTAAGCGGCGATAATATTTTGCTGCTTCTCGAACAGGCGGGAAATGATATAAACACGATCAAAGCGGATCTGCTCAGGAACGGCGCAAGCGGCGGTATACGGGTTACGCTTTCGGGCGAGGAGTACCTCATAAACTACTCGTCTATCGACGCTTTTAACTGGACGGTTCTTTCGGTTGTACCTGTTACGGCTGTCATAGGTAAGGCTGATAATACGACTTCGTATGCGGTTTATCTCGTCAGCGGGGTTATAATTGTTCTTGTTGGGCTGATGATTTATGTTATCCATTACACTATCCAGCTCCGTAAGCAGGCTTATGCCGCTATCGAGGACAGCCGCAAGCTTTATTACGAAGATAACGTTACGGGATTTTCGACGTGGCAGGCATTTATCGACAGCTACGAAAACCGTATGAAGGACACAAGTACAAACTATGCTCTTGTGTCAATTGATATAAACAAGTTCAAGGCGGTTAATGACGCGCTCGGATTCGACGGAGGAAATGCGATTCTTCGTCATACAGCCGAGATCATCTCCCGAAGCCTTGGTAAAAACGACCTTTTTGCGCGAAATTCGGGCGACTTGTTCTACGTCCTTATGGAGAACAAGTCTGACGACGATCTTATCGAAAAAATCAGGCATATCATCAATGATATCGACTACCAGATCACGGAGGTCAAGATTTTCATTTCTGTCGGCATCTATCGTATAACAGACAGAAGTATGAAGATACGCGCGATGGCTGACCGTGCGGATATTGCGCGGAAGAACATAAAAATCAAGAATGAAAGCGCATATATGTTCTTCGACACGTCTATGATCGAGAATATCAGAAACGAAAAGTCGATTGAGGATATTATGGAGGACGCGCTCGCTAAGCACGAGTTTAAGGTATTCCTCCAGCCGAAAGTTGACCTTGACGGGAAGAATGATATTATCGGCGCAGAGGCTCTTGTTCGCTGGTTCCATGACGGAGAAATTATCCCGCCCGGACGGTTTATCCCGATTTTCGAGAAAAACGGCTTTGTTACACAGCTTGACTTCTATATGTTCAAGGAAGTTTGTAAGCTCCAGAAATCGTGGCTCAGTCAGGGCTACGAACCGAAAATCGTGTCGGTAAATATGTCGCGCCTTCACCTCAGAAACGATGATTTTGTACAGACGCTCAGCAATTATTGTAAAGAATACGAAATTGATCCGAAGTATTTTGAAATTGAAATTACGGAAAGCGCGGCTTATGAGAATATCGACATACTTATGGAGATTTTCCGTCAGATAAAGGCGGCGGGCTTCCACGTTTCAATTGACGACTTCGGAACAGGCTATTCGTCGCTCAATATGCTTAAGGATCTGCCTGTTGACGTGCTTAAAATTGACCGTTCATTCCTTACGGAAAATGCGGACGAAACCGAAAATGCAAGTAAGATCATCGGCTGCGTTGTTTCACTTGCTTCCTCGCTTAATATCTCAACGATTTGTGAAGGTATTGAAACGAAGGAACAGGCGAACCTGCTTGAAAAGCTCGGCTGTAATATGGCACAGGGCTTCTACTTCGCGCGTCCGATGCCTGTTGAGGAATACGAAAAGGTAGTTTATCATATTGAGAGAAAGGATTGACGGCTTTGGCAAATGAGGACGTTCTGAAAATGATTGCGGAGGAAATCGACTCTGCGTCACGTTCGCTTTTTAACGCGGTACGCTGCTGTTACCAGATTGCCGACGAGGATTTCTATAATATCAATGTTAAAGATGTGTTTAAAATAGGTCTTAATAACATAACCGATCCGGAAAGCTTCCGTAATTTAGGGATAATACCCGATAATAAAAAGCTCAGGGAAATGGCTTCGGAGCATTTCGACGAGGTTCTCGGCGTAATACGTTACAGCTTCGCGATACGGCTTCCGTTTATCCGCCGCTATGCTGAAGAATCCTCGCTTCGTGACGGTCAGGTCAAGCAGATTTACGATATGCTTGAAGAAATCGGCTTTGCAAATCCCGATGGGATTTTAGAGGGCAGTTACAAGTCGATGGCGTGGCTGGTTCGCACAAAAAAGTCCGAACCGCCGTTTGAAACGGAGTGGTTTCGCCGCTGGATCTACACTTACGGTCACGACCTTGCCGCGATAAACAACCGGAATATGCTGCTGCTGGGCTGTGTTGAGGCGCTTTTCCCGCTTTACTATGCGTCGCTGCAGGAGCTTATTGTTGAACAGATGAATAAGGTATAACAAAACGGGCTGTTGCAGCATTTGCTGTAACAGCCCGTTGGTGTATTCCGCCGCCACGCAGGCGGCAAGGCGATTGAACGTGCGTTTGTCAACAGCCGTCGTGAGATGAAAAGCGCGGCGGTGCCTTACGGGTGGTCAAGAGGTTAATGGTCGTGTCTCGGGTGCGTTTTTACAAATTCGATGGCGTTTACGCAGGCGATATTGACGTCGATCGAATGCTGCTTTATCATAGCCTGAGAGAGCTTTGAATAAAGACCGCCCTTTGTCGTTGCGACATATTTTGGCGGGAGGCTGTTAAGCGCGAGGCACATAATATCGGCAATGCACTGGTCGCAATTACAGCAATCGCTCGTTTTCATAAGCTCGTCTACACATTGACGGACAATTTCCTCCATTGAATTTACAAACATAAGCTCCTCCTTTTCGGGAAAACCCGATAAATTATTTCACAAATATTATACAAGCCTTTTCAATATTTGTCAAGTTTTTAGGGGAATTTCGCTTATAGAAGAAAGAGCTCCGCTGATACTTGAAATTTAAGGAAAAACGTGATATAATATGTTCAGTTATATCCGTCAGCTATACGCTGCCGTGAAAATGAAAGGAATGTACATTATGAATGCTTTCTCCTATCGTATACAGGGGCTTCAGCCGTCCGCGATACGTGAAATCCTTAAATTCACCGCCGACCCCTCTGTTATAAGCTTCGCGGGGGGAAATCCCGCTCCCGAAGCGTTCCCGGTCGATAAGATCCGCGAGATCACCGATTCTATTCTTGACAGCGACCCTGTCGGCGCGCTTCAATACTCCGTTTCTGAGGGCTATACGCCGCTGCGCGATTGGATAAAGGACGACCTGTACAAAAAGGGCTGTTTTAACTGGAACAACGACGACGTTATCATCACTGCCGGCGCTCAGCAGTGTATTGAAATGGCGGCAAAGGTAATCTGCAACGAGGGCGACGCTATAATCTGTGAGACGCCGAGTTTTATTGGCTCGCTTAACGCTTTCCGTTCGTACAATTCCCGCCTTGTCGGAGTGCCTATGGACGACGAGGGAATGGATCTGACAATGCTTGAGGAAGCGCTGAAAAAGAACCCGCGCACCGCTTTCATTTACGTTATCCCGAATTTCCAGAACCCCACGGGAAAAACAACCTCGCTCGAACGCCGCAAGGCTGTTCTTGAACTTGCGTATAAGTACAATGTGCTTATTCTTGAAGACAATCCCTATGGCGACCTGCGCTTTTCGGGAGATGATGTTCCGAGCATACGCTCTCTCGACACAAGGGGACACGTTATCTACGCGGGTACATTCTCGAAAACACTCGCGCCGGGACTTCGCGTCGGGTATATGTGCGCGGACAAGAGTATTATCGCAAAGGCTATCTGTGCATTACAGGTTTCCACCGTCCACACGAGCATTCTTTCACAGCGTATTGTTCACCAGTTTGTTACGCGCTACGATTTTGATGAGCATATCCGTGGTCTGCGTGAACTTTACCGCAAAAAGTGCGACCTTATGCTGAGCTGCCTTAAATACAAAATGCCGCGCTCCATAACATTTACCGAGCCCGACGGCGGACTTTTCATCTGGGGCACTCTTCCCGAAGGAGATATGAACTATTTCTGCAAAAAGGCGGTTGAAAATAAAGTTGCGGTTGTTCCGGGAAACGCGTTTCTTGTTGATGAATCACAGGTTACCCGCTCGTTCCGCATAAACTACTCAACTCCGACCGATGAACAGATCGAACGCGGCACGGATATTCTTGCTTCAGTTGCCGCTACTATGTACAAATAATACAGCATAACAGAAAGGATATACTATGGAAGAAACAGCAAAAAAGCGCATTTTCAGCGCGATTCAGCCTACCAACACTCCTCATCTCGGAAATTACCTCGGCGCTCTCGTGAATTGGATCAAATTACAGGACGAGTTCGACTGCGCATATGCAATTGCCGACCTCCACTCGATCACCGTTCGTCAGGACCCGCAGAAGCTCCGCAAGCAGATAATCGAGAGTTTTGCACTGCTGCTTGCGATGGGCGTTGACCCGAAGAAGTCGATCGCTTTTGTTCAGGGGCATAACCCCGCTCACGCAGAGCTTTCCTGGGTGCTTTCCTGTTCCACGCAGTTCGGCGAGCTTTCGAGAATGACCCAGTTCAAGGATAAGAGCGAGAAGCACCCCGAAAACGTCAACGCGGGTCTTTTTACCTATCCCGTGCTTATGGCGGCGGATATTCTGCTCTATCAGGCTGACCTTGTTCCCGTAGGAGTTGACCAGAAGCAGCACCTGGAGCTTACGCGCAACATTGCGCAGAGATTCAACTCGGTTTACGGCGAAACCTTTGTAATGCCCGAACCGTATATTATTAAGACAACTGCTAAGATCATGTCGCTTCAGGATCCAGCTAAGAAGATGAGCAAGTCGGACGAAAATCCGAATGCGAGCATATCCGTCCTTGATGACCGTGACACTATTATCCGTAAGTTCAAGCGTGCGGTTACCGATAGCGACGCTGAGATTTGCTATAAAGAGGGTAAGGACGGAATCAACAATCTTATGTCGATTTATTCCGCTGTTACAGGTAAGGAGTTCGACGAAATCGAGCGCGAATTCAGCGGAAAGGGTTACGGCGATTTCAAGCTTGCTGTCGGCGAGGCAACAGCCGATATGTTAAAGCCGATGCAGGAGAATTTCACGAGAATTATCGGCGATAAGGCTTATATCAACGATTGTATGCGCGATGGCGCGGAGAAGGCGTATAAGGCTTCCCGTAAGACCTTACAGAAGGTGTATAAAAAGGTTGGCTTTGTTGAGCTGCCGCGATGAAAAAACGAACTAAGCTTGTGGTTGCGGCGGTGGCTGTCATTGCCGCAGCAGCCTGCTGCCCGCTTTTGAAAACCGTTGATTACAGCGTAAGCGCGGGAACGGGCGGAAGAGTGAAAATCGCTTTTTTGTCGGACATTCACGCAAGCTTTTACGGAAATGGACAAAGCGAGCTGGTTGAAGAAGTGAAAAAGGCGGGGACGGATATTGTTATATTCGGCGGCGACCTCTTTGATGAACAGCAGAGCGAGGAAAACTCGTGGGCGCTCGTTGACGCGTTGGCGGGGGAGTACCCTTGCTTTTACGCGGTCGGAAATCACGAGTTCAGAAACGGTAAAGCCGGCTATTACAAGGAAGAGATGGCGCAGCGCGGCGTAATCGTTCTTTCGGGTGGTTCGCAGGCTGTTGAAATAAACGGGAGAAGTCTGCGTATTTTCGGCGCGGACGGTATTGAACAGGCGTTGTCGCTTAAAGGCGAGGCAGACCCGAACGAATACAATATCCTTGTTTATCACTACCCGACAGCCTTTCCAAAGCTTTCCGACAGCTTTGACCTTATTCTTTCGGGGCACGCTCACGGCGGGCAGTGGCGGATCCCGTGGCTGATAAACGGACTTTATTCGCCCGACGAGGGGCTGTTTCCAAGTATGCGGGCGGAAGATATGACGAAAATGGTTCGGTTATGATAGTCAGCAGGGGACTTTACCGTCACTTGTTCAATCTTGTTGTTCCGAGAATATTCAACCGCCCCGAACTGGTTTTTATAACGCTGGAGGAGTGATGAAATGCTGCGCATTGTCGCGCTGATCGAAAATACAAGCGCAACCGAGCGGCTTAAAGCGGAGCATGGCTTTTCGCTTTACGTCGAAAACGGCGGCGAGAAATACCTGATAGACACGGGTGCTTCCGACAAGCTTATTACTAATGCAAAAAGAATGAGGATACCGCTCGAAACGGTTGATAATATACTTATTACACATAACCATTCCGCTCATACGGGCGGGCTTGAAGCGCTTTTCAAGCTGAATCCGAACGCGCTTGCCTATGCGAGAAAGGCTGCGAACGACGAATTTTACGTCAAGTACGGGCTGCTGCGCGTTCCGTCCGGGCATATCTCCGAGCTTTACGAGGAAATGCCCGAACGATTTGTGTTTTATAACAGTTTTCAGCAGTTGGGCGACGGCTTTTTCGCTATGTGCAACGAAGTTCCCGATTATACCATGTACTGCGAGGACAACCGCCTTTTCAGAAAGGACGGGCGTAAGCTTACCCATGATGATTTTTCGCATGAGGCTTTTTTTGTCATTTTTCCCGACGGAAAAAGGGACGGCGGCTGCGTGGTCGTTACAGGCTGCGCTCACTGCGGGATTGTGAACGTGCTTAAAACGGTGAGGATGAGATTTCCCGATTCGCCGATCCTGTCGGTTGTCGGCGGATTTCATATGATGGGCAGCAGCGAAAAGTCGCTTTGCTGCACACCCGAATATATTGATAAGACAGTGAACGAAATTATGGCGATCGAAACAGGCGCGCTTTATACCTGCCATTGCACGGGGCTTACGGGGTATGGGATAATGAAGTCGCGTCTTGGCGATCGTATACAGTATCTTCAGACGGGAGAGGAGCTTGAGTTTTAATGAATGTTTTTGTGACAGGCTGCGGAAAAATCGGCGCAGAGCTGGCTTCACGGCTTCACGATATGGGACACGATGTTATTGTTATAGATACGGCTGAGTCGAACTTCGATAATCTCCCCGACCGCTTCGGCGGGCTTACGTTCTGCGGGATTTCGATTGATGAGGACGTACTTGTAAAGGCTGGTGTGCGCAACTGCGACGTGCTGTTTGCCGCGTCGCGGGACGACAACCTGAACCTTATGACCGCGCAGCTGGCTAAAACGGTTTTCGGTATTCCGAAAGTGATCGTGCGGGTCAGCGACAGCGAAAAGGAGAGTATTTTCTGCACAACGGGTATAACTACCGTCTGCCCGACAAATCTTACGGTAGATTCGCTTCTGTCGGCATTTGAGGGGTATCAGAACGAGGAATATTTCCGTATTGATAACCATGCGCTGAGAATGTTCAAGATTCCCGTTCCGCCGGAGCTTTACGGAAAGCGCGCGCTTGAAATAACGCTTGATGACGGGGAGATTTTGTACGCTATGATTGCCGCGGACGGACGTATGAGGCTTGTGAATAACTACAATTTCGTGCTGAACGAGGGAGAAACTATGGTGTTCTCGAAGCTGATTGACTGACGTGGAGGGACTATGGGAAAGAAAATGATAATCGTAGGCGGCGGACGGGTAGGCTACTACCTTACACGCGCGCTTCTCGAACGGAACAGGGAAATTGTTCTGATTGAGAATAACAAGGAGATCTGTAAGGAGGTCGCGAACACGCTTGACGTTCCCGTTGTCTGGGGGGACGGAAGCTCCGCGGGCGTTCTCGAACGAGCGGGAATACGCGACGCAAGCTCGTTTATTGCGGTTACAGGGCGCGACGAGGTGAATTTAATCGCCTGCCAGACCGTTAAAATGCTTTACGGTACGCCGAAAACGCTTGCTAAGGCGAACAACCCGAAGAATGTCGAAAATATGAAGAGGCTTGGGGTGGATATTGTAATTTCCGCAACGGAAAGCATTATCCGCCTGCTTGAACGCGAGGTTGACCACAGCACGATAAAGGAGCTTATTCCGCTTAATAACGGAAAGGCGGCGGTTTATCAGATTGACCTGCCGGAGGATTTTGCGTTTTCAGGGCGCGAACTTCAGTCAATTGTGCTTCCCGACAGCTGTAACATTGTTTCGATAACGCGCGAGGAGGAGCTTATAATCCCGCGTGGTAAAACGAAGCTGATGGCGGGTGATAAGCTTCTTATCGTTTCAACGGTAGAATCAAGCGGAGATGTAAGGCGTGCGCTTAAATTAAAAAAGGTGATGTAGCGCGGCGCAATATGATAAAAATTGATAAAACAGACGAAAAACGGGTAATAATTTTGTTCAATCGTCTATAATACTTAAAAACCCCTTGAAATTTTCGGGGGTTTAGGGTATAATATGTTTGTTTAATTGTAATTTGTAAGAAGGGTAGGATAAAAAGATGACTTCACCTTTTACCGCTGAAGAACTCAGCAAGAAGCTCAAGGATAACCTTGAGTATAATTTCCGCATAAACCCTGCGGAAGCTACAAGCACGCAGATTTATAAGGCTCTTTCCAATATCGTTGTTGACCACCTTAAAGAAAAGCGCCATAAGTTTATGACTAAGTGCAACTCCGAGGGAAAGAAGCAGGTTTACTACATTTCTATGGAGTTCCTTATGGGACGTTCGCTTAAAACCTCCCTGTTTAACCTTGGCCTTAACGAGGTTGCGGAAAATGTTATAAAGAAGGACTACGACCTTAAAATTGATACCGTTTACGATGAAGAACCTGACGCAGGTCTTGGTAACGGCGGTCTTGGTCGTCTTGCAGCTTGCTATATGGACGGTATGGCAACCTGCGCATATCCTGCTACGGGCTACTCGCTCCTTTATGAATATGGTATCTTTAAGCAGAAGATCATGGACGGCTGGCAGACGGAGCTTCCCGACAACTGGCTTCCCGGCGGCGAATCCTGGCTTATGGCTGTTCCCGATCAGGCTATTGAGGTTCATTTCGACGGCGAGATCCGCGAATACTGGGACAACGAATACCACCATATTTCTCATGTAAACTACACACCCGTTATGGCTGTGCCTTATGATATGTACGTTTCCGGCTACGACAGCGAGGGCGTTTCAAAGCTCCGTCTTTGGAGCGCGCAGAGTATGTCGTTCGATATGAGCGCGTTCAACGCGGGCGACTACGCAAGCGCACTCGGTGCAAATAATATTGCACACGCGCTTACAAAGGTTCTTTACCCGAACGATAACCACCTTGAGGGTAAGGCTCTCCGTCTGCGCCAGCAGTACTTTATGTGTGCGGCTTCTATCGGCGATATCGTTATGCGCCACATGAACGTTTACGGTACGCTTGACAACCTCCACGATAAGGTTGCTATCCAGATCAACGATACTCACCCGACTCTCGCAATTCCCGAACTTATGCGTATACTGCTCGACGACTGCGGTTACAGCTGGTCGAAATCGTGGCATATCGTTACGAATACATTCGCTTACACAAACCATACCGTTCTCGCAGAAGCGCTTGAAAAGTGGGATAAGGATCTTATTCAGCGCGTTCTTCCGAGAATTTATACCATTATCTGCGAAATCAACCGCCGCTACTGCGAGGGACTTTCCAACCGCCTGCCTTATGAGAAGGTTGAGAGAATGTCCATTTTCAATAACAACGTAATCAAGATGGCAAACATCTGCGTTGACGCTTCACACTCTGTAAACGGCGTTTCCAAGCTCCACAGCGAAATCATCAAGGACAGCGTTTTCCGTGACGAATACGAGGATAAGCCGACTAAGTTCAAGAATGTTACAAATGGTATCGCGTACCGCCGCTGGCTTCTCCAGTCCAACCCGCGCCTTACAAGCCTGCTTTCCGAGTGCATCGGTGAAGGTTTCAAGAAGAACGCACAGGAGCTTTCACGCCTGAGAATGTTCGATAACGATGAGAGCGTTCTCCGCAAGCTTTCTGCTATCAAGCGTGAGAATAAGGCTGATTTTGCAAAGTATGTGTACAACACGACCGGTACGAAGCTTAATCTCGACAGTATTTTTGACGTTCAGGTAAAGCGTCTGCACGAGTACAAGCGTCAGCAGCTCAACGCCCTGAACATTATTTCCGAGTACAACTACCTTATTAACAACCCCGACGCGGATTTTGTTCCGAAAACTTACATTTTCGCTTCAAAGGCTGCTCCCGGATACTATATGGCAAAGCAGATCATCAAGCTTATCTGGTGCATCGGCGAGGAGCTTAAGAAGAACCCGAAGCTTAACGAAAAGCTTGCAGTCGTATTCCTTGAGGACTACCGCGTAACGCTTTCCGAAATGCTTATGCCTGCCAGCGAGATTTCCGAACAGATTTCTCTTGCGGGTACGGAAGCAAGCGGTACGGGCAATATGAAGCTTATGCTTAATGGCGCGATCACTATGGGAACATACGACGGCGCGAACGTTGAAATCCACGAGCAGGTCGGCGATGATAATATCTTCATTTTCGGTATGTCAACGCCCGAAGTGAATGTTATGAAGCGGAACGGATATCTGCCTGAAGGTCATTACAGCCACAACGACGTTATCCGCGGCGCGATCGATGCAATGTACAAGGGCTTCAACGGCGCGAAGTTTGACGAGGTTGCAAACGCTATCCGCTATGTTGACCAGTATATGTGCCTTGCTGACTTCGAGAGCTACCGTGCAACTCAGGCTAAGGCGAGCGAAACCTACCGCGATATTATTAAGTGGAACAAAATGTCGCTTGCGAATATCGCAGGGGCGGGTATTTTCTCCGCAGACCGCGCTGTTACCGATTATGCGCGCGACATCTGGCACATTTTATAATTACACAACGGCAACAGGGCGCAGCTGCGCCCTTTCGCTGTTTTTCTGAAAGGAACGGAAAACCTATGCTACCCATTTATGACGCTTTCAGCGAATCCTATAAAAAGCCGTTCGGCGCAGTCGAGTGCGGAACGGAAATCGAGTTTAAGCTGCGCTTTCCGCTTGACGCGCTGGTCGAGGAGGTTACGCTTGTTTCCTACCGCCCCGGTTTTAAGGAGCGCTTTATCCGCCTTGAGATTTGCGAATCCACCGACAGTACAAAAACGTTCAGCTGTAAGTACGCGCCCGACGACAAGGGACTGCACTACTACTACTTTTCGCTTTTGCTCAACCATAACCGCCACTACGTCAAGAAGAGCGGCGCAAGCCTCGGCGTGATCGACAACGGAGAGCTTTTCCAGCTCACCGTTTACGAAAAGGGAATGACTACGCCCGACTGGCTCAAGGGCGGGGTTATGTATCAGATTTTCCCCGACCGTTTTGCGAAAAGCGGCGTTTATCATAACAATGTTCCCGCTGATCGTCAGCTTCACACTGAATGGTCGGAAACGCCTGTCTGGAAGCCCGACAGCCGCGGTCAGATCACTAACAACGACTATTTTGGCGGTGATTTAAAGGGAATTGAACAGCAGCTTCCGTATCTCGAATCGCTCGGAGTAACCGTGATTTATCTGAACCCGATTTTCGAGTCACACGAGAACCATCGCTATTGCACGGCTGATTATTCAAAAATCGACCCGCTGCTCGGTACAGAGGCGGATTTTGTAAGCCTTTGCAACGCGGCTTCGGAACGTGGTATAAGGATAATCCTCGACGGCGTTTTTTCGCATACGGGTGCGGACTCTGTTTATTTCAACAAGTTCGGCAGATACGGTGACAACACGGGTGCGTATCGTGACGCGAACAGCCCGTACCGTGAATGGTACAGCTTCTCGAATTACCCGAACACTTATGAGTCGTGGTGGGGAATTACAACCCTTCCGAATGTCAACGAAAATAACTCCGCGTACACGAATTATATTTGCGGCGAGGGCGGTATTTTGCAGAAATGGCTCGACCTCGGAGCGAGCGGCTGGCGGCTTGACGTTGCCGACGAGCTGCCTGACGAGTTTATTGATAATCTCAACAAGGCGGTAAAGGCGAAGGGCGATGATAAGGTTATTTACGGCGAGGTCTGGGAGGACGCGACAAATAAGGAAAGCTACGGCGTGCGCAGGCGCTACCTTATCGGCGGTCAGCTTGACAGCGTTATGAACTATCCTTTCAAGGAGGCTATCCTCAACTATGTCAAGAACGGCAACCCGCAGGAGCTTACCGAGGGAGTTATGACAATTGTCGAACATTATCCGAAGCCCTGCACTGATATATTGATGAACTTCCTTTCTACGCATGACACAGAGCGCGCAATAACGCGGCTTGCGGGCGAGGAGGTAGGCTGGAATGGACGTGAATGGCAGGCGGAACGTTATCTTTCCGATGAGCAGTTCGTTTTCGGGATCTCGCTTATGCGCTGCGCTATGGTGCTTCAGTTCTTCCTGCCCGGTGTTCCGTGCATTTATTACGCGGACGAGGCGGGTCAGGAGGGCTATAAGGACCCGTTCAACCGCCGCACCTACCCCTGGGGAAGTGAGGACGAGCGTCTGATCGATTTCACCAAAATGCTCGGTAAGCTTCGCAGAAGCGTAAAGGCGTTTGCAAAGGGCGATTTGCATTTTCTTGAGGTTACAAAGGAATATGCGGTGTTCAGCAGAACGGATCGTGAATTGGGCGAGCAGGCGGTTGTTATAATGAACCGTTCGAGAAGGGTGATCGAGCGGCAGCTCGACTGTCTTACAGAATATCCGAACGCTGAGATTTTACACGGAACAGCGCGCGGCGACGGTAAGGTCAGAGTATCGCCGTTTGATTTCGGACTTATTGTTTCAAGGAAGTAATGGAGGATTTTACGATGGCTGAGGTTGTTACAAGATTTGCGCCAAGTCCCACGGGCTTTATGCACATAGGAAATTTGAGGACCGCGCTTTATTCATATCTTATCGCAAAGGCAAACGGGGGTAAATTTATTCTCCGTATCGAGGATACCGACCAGGAACGCCTTGTCGAGGGCGCAGTTGACGTTATTTACAGCACTCTTGAAATGACGGGACTTAAGTACGACGAAGGACCCGACATCGGCGGCGAAAACGGTCCTTATATTCAGAGCGAGCGCAAGGATATTTATATGAAATACGCGAAGGAGCTTGTTGAAAAGGGCTATGCTTACTATTGCTTCTGCACTAAGGAAAGGCTTGAAAAGCTTCACGAGGACGGCGAAGTCGGCGCGGGCTATGACCGCCACTGCCGCGACCTGTCCAAGGAGGAGATCGAGCGCAACCTGGCGGCGGGTGTGCCGTTTGTGATCCGTCAGAAGATGCCGCTTGAAGGCAGCACAGGCTATGATGACGTTGTTTTTGGGCATATTGAAATAGAAAACAGCGAAATGCAGGATCAGATCCTTATGAAGGCGGACGGCTTCCCGACATATAATTTCTGCCACGTTGTTGACGACCATCTGATGGGCGTAACTCATGTTGTACGCGGCTGCGAGTACCTTACTTCAACACCGAAATACGTCCTTCTCTATGACGCATTCGGCTGGGAAAGACCCGTCTACTGCCACCTGCCCCTGCTTATGGGCAAGAACGAGGACGGTTCGACAAGCAAGCTTTCCAAGCGCCACGGTTCGGTAAGCTTTCAGGAGCTTGTTAAAAACGGCTATCTCCCGCAGGCGATCATAAACTACATGGCGTTTACGGGCTGGTGTCCGAAAGACACCAACGAGGAATTTTTCACGCTTGCGGAGCTTGAAAAGGCGTTTTCGATTGAGGGGATAAGCAAATCTCCCGCCGTTTTCGATTACGAGAAGCTGCTTTGGTTCAACAGCCACTATATAAAGGAGCTGTCCGAGGAGCAGTTTATTGAAATGGCAAAGCCGTATTACAGCGATGAACTTAAAGCGTTCGCGGACGACCCGCGCGTTGCGAAAATGGTTCAGAGCAGAGTTTCTACTCTGCCTGAGGTGAACGAGAAGGCTGCTTTTCTTTTGGGACTTCCCGAATTTGACGCGGAGCTTTATGTTAATAAGAAGAATAAGACTACGGTTGAAATGGCTAAGGACGTTTTAGCGGCTGCTATACCTGTTTTAGAACAGCTTGGCGACTGGAACAACGACGCGCTTTTTGATGCTCTCAAGCAGTTTGCGGCAGAAAAGGAACTTAAAGCGGGCGCGGTTATGTGGATCATACGAATCGGCGTTTCGGGAATGGCGGTTACGCCGGGCGGAGCGACTGAGCTTATGGACGTACTCGGCAGGGAAGAGAGCTTAAAGCGTCTTAAAACGAGTCTGAACAGGCTTTAACGGAGGTTTTCGATATGAGTGAGGAAAAAAAGGAATTTGTCAAGCGCGAGATTCCGCGCCCCGAATTTCCGAAGCGCGCTGTTATAACAGGCGGAATGCCCTACGGTAACAAAACGCTTCATTTCGGGCATATCGGTGGTGTGTTCGTATTCGCGGACGTTTACGCGCGTTTTTTACGCGACAGAATAGGGAAGGACAATGTTATTTTCGTTTCGGGAACAGACTGCTACGGCTCGCCGATCGCGGAGAGCTACCGTAAGCTTTGCGCCGAGGGAAAATTTACGGGTACGATACACGATTTCGTTGAGATGAATCATAAGTCGCAGAAGAAAACGCTTGACGATTATATGATAAGCCTTAACGTTTTCGGTGCGTCGGGACTGGGCAGAACCGCGGAGATACACGACGAGGTTTCGGACAAATTTATTCGCAGGCTGTATGAGAACGGCTGTCTTAAAAAAATCAGCACGAAGCAGTTTTACGATGAGAAGGCGGGCTGTTTCCTTAACGGGCGTCAGGTTATCGGAAAATGCCCCGTAGACGGCTGCAATTCCGAAAAGGGGTACGCTGACGAATGCGACCTCGGACATCAGTATATGCCTGAAAACCTTATTGACCCGAAGAGCACACTTACGGGCGAAACGCCTGTAATGAAGAATGTGGACAACTGGTATTTCGACCTGCCTGCATATAATGCGCTTTTAAAGGAATACACGGCGAAAATTTCCAAGCAGAAAAACGTAAGACCGCTTGTTTCAAGCACGATTTCGGAATTTCTCTGCGACCCTGTTATTCACATCAAGAACGAACTGCGCGAAAAATATGACGGCGTTAAAGACAATATTCCCGCGCACGAACTTATAGAAGAGAAGAAAAAGCCGTCGTTTACGATCTGCTTTAAGACGCTGGACGAAATGAACGCCGCGTGCGCCGTACTCTCGGCGAACGGAATCCGTTACCGCACGGGTAAGACGCTTGTTCCGTTCCGTCTTACGGGCAACATTGAGTGGGGTGTCAAAGCGCCTGTACTGGAGGGCGAGGACCCGCTGACGATATGGGTATGGCCCGAATCACTCTGGGCACCGATTTCCTTTACGAAGGCTGCGCTTGAGCAGCAGGGTAAGGATATGGAGGACTGGAAAAAATTCTGGTGCTCGAAGGACGCGCAAGTTTATCAGTTTATCGGCGCGGATAATATCTACTTCTACGGCGTTGCGGAAATGGCGATGTTTATGGCATTACAGAACGGCGAAAAGACTGTTGACCCGCCTGACGGAGAAATGCAGCTGCCGATACTCTGCGCGAACAATCACATTCTGTTCCTCGACAAAAAGGCGTCAAGTTCAGGCGCGGTAAAGCCGCCGATGGCTGCCGAACTGCTTGATTACTATACTGCCGAACAGCTGAGAATGCACTATCTCGGTCTGGGACTGGGACAGCGCAGCGTAAGCTTCCAGCCGAAGCCGCTGAATCCACAGGCTAAGCCCGAAGATCCCGACCCTGTTGTAAAGGACGGATTTTTGCTGTCGAACGTTTTCAACCGCATAATCCGTACCTGCATTTATGCCTGCCAGAAGTACTGCGACGGTGTTATGCCTGTCGGCGAGGTTGACGAGCAGGTTTTAGCTGACGCGAAGAAGGCGATACTTGACTACGAGCGGTTTATGTACCGTTTTGAGTTCCACCAGGCAACTTATGTTCTTGACAGCTATATCCGTAAAGCGAGCAAGTATATGGCGAAAAATCTCGGCGACGCGGATAAGAACGACGACAGCGAGCTTCGCCGCAGAACCCTCGTTCAGCTGTTCCATATGATAAGAACGGCGGCGGTACTGCTGCATCCGATGGCTCCTAAGGGCACTGAGATGATACTTGAATATCTTCAGCTTGACGACAGTTTCTGGAGTTGGGACAGGATTTTCGACACGATTTCGGATTTCACGAACGGAAGCGACCACAAGCTGAAATTCCTCGAACCGCGTGTTGACTTTTTCACCAAGCATCCGAGCCAGTTTGCAACCGAAGAATAAGCATAGGGCTGTTGCAGTGTTTGCTGCAGCAGCCCGTTTTGGTATATACTGCTCCGTACACGCACGGCGAATGAAGCACGCCGCTAATCAGTGCCCTCTGTGAGGCGGAGAGTGCCGGAATAGCCGGCGTTTATTTATGGGTTAAGTCCGAAGCTTACCGAAAGAGCATTGTCAACCTTGTGCATATCGGTGCTGTCAAGCTCACCCATTCGCTCTTTAAGCCGCTTTTTGTCGAGAGTTCGCACCTGTTCAAGCAGCACTACCGAGTCCTTCGCCAGCCCGCAGCTTACCGCGTCAAGTGAAATGTGGGTCGGGAGCTTTGTTTTCTCGCGCTGGCTTGTAATTGCCGCAGCGATAACGGTTGGACTGTGCTTGTTTCCGATGTCGTTCTGAACGATAAGTACAGGTCTGACCCCGCCCTGCTCCGAGCCGACAACCGGACTTAGATCCGCATAATAGATTTCTCCTCTTTTTACTGTCATATTTACGACCATTCCTTTCTGTGACGTTTTTCCCGTTACTATTTTTAACGCCGAAAGGCAATTTATACAAAATCGTTGAACGTCCTCTATATTTTATTATTTTTTATTGACATTTGTGCAGATTTTTGTTAAAATTTAGAGTGGAGTTATTCCGAATATATTTTTGAGGTTTTTGCTATGAGTAAGTATAAAATAATTTCTACGCTTATTGCGGCTGCATTGCTCCTTTCGGGCTGCGGAGCACCTGCCCAGGAAGCGCAGGAGACACAGGAAACCAGCGTTTCCTCTCAGACCGCCCCGCAGGAAAGCGAACAGCCTGTGGAAAGCGAATCGGAGCCGACCGAACCGACCGAGGAAGCCGAACCTGATTACAGCGCGCTTTCCGAGGAGGAATACCGTGAGCTTCTGATAGACCGTTCACTCATCACTACGGGCGACACCTCGCGTGTTGAATCGGCTTTGCGTAAGGCGAAGAACGGTGGGGAAATTACCGTCGCATACATAGGTGGTTCGATTACCGAGGGACTGACCGCGGGTGCGGATAAGTGCTGGGCGAAGCTTTCCTACGACTGGCTTTGTGAACAGCTGCCCGAAGGAAAAATAAACTATGTGAACGCGGGAATGAGCGGAACGCCCTCAACGCTTGGGATCGTCCGCGCCGAGCGTGACGTTATCGCGCCTTATGGAAATCCCGATATTGTTTTCATTGAATTTGCGGTAAACGACGGCGGCTCTGCGATGGATAAGAACGCCTACGAGAGTCTTGTGCGCCGTATGCTTTCGCTTGACGAGGACACGGCTGTTGTGCTGCTGTTTACAGTGCTGAAAAACGGCTATACCTGTGAAACCACGCACATGAAAGAAATCGGCGAGCATTATAACCTCCCGATGATAAGCGTAAATACCGCGCTTACGCCCGAATTTAAGGCGGGGAGAATGGAGTGGGAGAAGTATTCTGACGATGAATCTCACCCAAATGAATGGGGACACGTTCTTGTCAAGGATTTCGTAGCTAATTATTTTGAACATGTGCTTGACGGAATGGGCGAGGAGAAGCCGGTAAACGACATATCGGCTGTTGAACCGCTTTTCGGCGCAGACTATACGAATGTACATCTTCTCGACCGCCAGAATTTAACAGCGATTTCGCTCGGCGAATACACGGACGATAAGGAAACGCTTGCACAGTTCCCGAACGGCTGGACAAGAAAGGGCGGAGATAACCTCGGTATTTCCTTTGAGATAACCTGTAAGGATCTGTTTGTAGTGTTCCATTGCTCAAAAAGCACGAAGTTCGCTACCGCAGATGTTTATGTTGACGGCGAATATGCTACCAGCGTTATTTCGAGCAAGGAGAGCGGCTGGGGCAATCCCGAAGCACAGCTTTTATTCAACGGCGACGAGGTTAAGACGCATACGGTTGAATTTAAGATGGCTGAGGGCGACGAGGGTAAATATTTCGGAATACTCGGCTTTGGGTACACCGATTAACAGGAGGATAAAAAAATGGCAGAAGAAAAGAAGTCAATCATTACGCAGTTCAAGGAGTTCATCTCACGCGGAAACGTGCTTGATATGGCGGTCGGCGTTGTTGTCGGCGGAGCGTTCACAAAAATCGTGAACAGCCTTGTTTCCGACCTGATTATGCCCGCGCTTGGTGTTATAACGGGCAAAATTGATATGGGAGATCTGAAGCTTGTACTTGAATCCGCGGTTCTCGACGAAGCAGGAAACGTTGTTACCGAGGAGCTTGCTATCCGATATGGTTTATTCCTTGACGCGATAATCAACTTCCTGCTGATCGCTATTGCAATTTTCGCGGTAGTAAAAATCGCCGGAGTAGTCCGCGATAAGGCGACAGCTAAGAAGCGCGCCGAGGAGGAGGCTGCTGCAAAAAAGGCAGAGGAGGAAGCTGCCGCTAAGGCTGCCGAGGAGGCTGCTAAGCCTGATCCCCAGCTTGAGCTGCTTACCGAGATTAGAGATCTGTTAAAAAAATAATGCTATAATTACTCGTCATTATAAGGACTGCTGTGCTTACGCTGCGGCAGTCCTTTTCGCTGTTGACTTTTTTGTAAAATTATGCTACACTGTATACAGCAAAAATGTGACGATATATGTCGGATATTAAACCTGTTTAATGAATTTCAATTCGTTTTGGGCAAAAATCTGGCTTTATAAATCAGGAAAAATGTACAGAAAGCGGGAATCCAAAGGAAGTAATTTCCTTTTCGGAGGAGTGGCGGCGTCACCGCCATTCTCTTTTTGTTTTCTGACAGTCTGATACGTTACTAAATGCACTGCCTGTCCTTGTGCGGGCAAAACAATTCTCTTTGAAAGGACTATGTATGAAAACAATTGATTTAAGCGGAATCTGGCAGCTTAAGCTTGAAAAAGAAGCGAGCCTGCTGCCCCCGACAGAATATACCGACAGAATTTCTCTCCCCGACACGATTTCCCACGCGAAAAAAACTGCGCGCAATAACGACCGCGCGACCGGCTTTCTGACTGACCATTACTCATATGAGGGCTACGCCTGGTTCAGCCGTGAGTTTACGCTGACACCGGAAGATTCTTCGCGTGAGCTTTCGCTGTATCTCGAACGCACACGTATGACCGAGGTTTTCGTTGACGGCGAGAAAATCGGAAGTGGAAAAAGCCTTTCCGCACCGCACGTTTTCCCCCTTCCTGAGCTTAATGCGGGTGTTCACACGCTTGCTGTGCGTGTTGCCAATGTTGGCTATCCGACGGGCGGCGGACACATGACCTCTCCCGATACGCAGACAAACTGGCTCGGAATAACGGGTAGAATTGAAATTCTCTCCCGCCCTGCCGCACATATTGACGAAATAATGGTTTTTCCCGACTGCGAAACGGGGAGTATCGACGTAGCGTTCAGCGCGACAGGCGACGGGGTAGTTTCCGTTTTTGTACAGGGCTGCCGCGCGCAGGAGGCAAATGTTAAAAAAGGTCTGAACAAAATCATATATTCGCCCGAAAAAAAATTACCCCTCTGGGACGAGTTCGAGCCTAACGTTTTTACACTTTCGCTCACCTTTAATGGCGAGGAACAGCGTATTCCGTTCGGCTATCGGAAATTCACCCACGAGGACCTGAAACTGTACATAAACGGGAACGAAACGTTCCTGCGCGGTAAGCACGACGGTATGGTTTTCCCGCTCACGGGCTTCGCGCCGACAGACGTTTCCGAGTGGGAAAGGGTTCTCGGAATCGCCAAAGCCTACGGCATAAACCACTACCGTTTCCATACCTGCTGCCCGCCCGAAGCAGCCTTTACCGCCGCCGACAGGCTTGGTATTTATCTCCAGCCTGAGCTGCCGTTCTGGGGAACTATCCCTGACGAAATCAACGAGGAACAACAGTATCTCATTGACGAGGGCTTCCGTATGCTTGCGGCTTTCGGAAACCACCCCTCATTTGCGATGATGTCGCTTGGAAACGAGCTTTGGGGCAGCAAGGAAGTACTTAACAAGATCCTGCGCGGCTATCGTGAATTTGACGACCGTCATCTCTATACCGACGGCTCGAATAATTTCCAGTTTGTTCCGGACGTTCTTGATGAAGTTGACTTTTTAAGCGGTGTACGCTTATCGCACGATCGGCTTTATCGCGGTTCTTATGCTATGTGCGACGCGCCGCTAGGACATATCCAGACGGACGTGCCCAATTCCTGCCACAATTATGATACCATCATAAAGCCCGAAACGGTTTCGGGCGACAGCGCGGCGGGCGGTAAAATCCTTATTCAGTACGGAACAGGTGTTAAGGAAGTTGACGCGGACGGTTCGGAGGGTCTTATTCCCGATGTTCCTGTTATTTCGCACGAAATCGGTCAGTACGAAACCTACCCCGATTACCGCGAACTTTCGCACTACACAGGCTCGATTGAAGCGGACAATATTGCGATTTATCGTGAAAGAGCCGAGGAAAAGCACCTGCTCGGATATGCGGACGACTTTTTCCGCGCTTCGGGTGCGCTTGCGGTGCAGTGCTACAAGGCTGAGCTTGAAACCGCACTGCGTTCGGCAAATCTGTCGGGCTTCCAGCTTCTTGATTTGCAGGATTTTCCCGGTCAGGGAACGGCGCTTGTCGGCGTCCTCAATTCGCTTATGGAATCTAAGGGACTTATTTCCCCGTCTGATTGGAGAAGCTTCTGTGCCGCGACAGCTGTTCTTGCGGAATTTAAGAGCTTTGTGTTCAGTGCTAAAGACGAGATCAGCTTCGGTGTAACGATTTTTAATATCGATCCACGCTTCTGCGAAAAAGCTGTTCAATATACGATAGCCAAGGGGAATGATGTCGTAAAAACAGGAGAAATTGAAATTATCGGGAACGGTCGTGTTCGCCGAATCGGAAATGTGTCGTTAAGCAGAAAGGAAATTTCCGCACCCGAAAAGCTGCACCTGCGGTTGGAAATTGGCGGCACTGAAATTCACAACGACTACGATTTCTGGATTTATCCCAAGAATGACGTTGAAATTACAGCGGAGAAGATCACAGTGAACGGAAAGACGGTGTATCTTGCCGAAACTGCCGAAAAGGCTGTTGAACATCTGAACAAGGGCGAAAAGGCAATTGTAATTCCGAGCGCGGAGGGTAAGCTCCCCGCGACATATTGTACGGATTTCTGGTGCTATCCGATGTTCAGGAGTATTTCCGAGTCAATGGGTAAGCCTGTCGCGACAGGCACACTCGGCTGTCTTATTGACGAATCTCATCCCGCGCTTGCGCATTTCCCGACCGAGTTTTTCAGCACCCCGCAGTGGTTCGCGCCTGTTATGCACGCACACTGTGAGAGCCTCGACGGAACGGAAATCGAGCCGATCGTGTGGGCAATCGACAATCCCCACCGCGCAGAGCGTTTCGGTATTCTTTACGAACGCGACGGACTGGTTTACTGCACGGTTCGTCTGAGCGAAATATCGGATACCCCTGAGGGAAAACAGCTTGCGTACAGCTTAGCGGAGTATGTTGGTGGATAAAGACATTGACAAAATCGGATTTATGGAGTACAATAACAGTAGAACAGCTATAAGCTGCTAACGTAGTCTGACGCGATAAAAATCCGAAAGTGAAACCGTACTTATGGGACGGTATGTTGGCGGACAACGGAAAAATCAGACACAAAAGGGAGAAACTTTCACTGCGGTGGAGTTTCTCCCTTTTTTAAGACATTGTCGAATAATTGTGCTATTGTTAAAATAAAAACAAATCCCCGAACCGCAATCACGATTCGGGGAGAATGTTTTCTGCTTACTTGCCAAGGTTGTACTTCTTCTTGAAACGGTCTACACGTCCGCCTGTGTCAACAAGCTTCTGCTTACCTGTAAAGAAAGGGTGGCACTTGGAGCAGATTTCAACCTTAATGTTCTGCTTTGTGGAACGAGTTTCGATAACTTCGCCGCAAGCGCAGGTAATGGTTGTTGCTTCGTAGTTAGGATGGATATCCTTCTTCATGCACTGTCACCGCCTTTTCTGTAAACTCACGTCGTGGGGAGCAACCCACGAACCTACCGAGTATTTATTATATCATATAAAATTCGATATGTCAAGACCTTTTAACGCATTTTTTACAGCCTATAAATTGGAATTTATTGAGTTCCTAACTAACTTTCCTTATTTTACAAGGCTTCCAGAGCCTCAAACTGTGAAACTGTATGTATTTTCCCTTGTTTTTTCTTATTGCCCCACAACCTTATCCAAGAGCCTTGCGGAAGTCCGCTTGGCTTCCCTTGTGGCGTGAGCGTAAACATTCATTGTGGTACGCACATCGGAATGACCTAACAGCTCCTGCACATCCTTGGGCTGTGCTCCACTTGTCAGAAGATTGGTGGTATAAGTGTGTCTTAAAGTGTGGAAGTGGAAACCTTCCAACTCAGGCACCCTCCGGCTGGCACTCCTGCAAGTGATATTGTCAATATCCCTTGACACATTTTCCACCCAAAATCCAAAAAATCATCT
>CAZAXM010000006.1:0-43773 GCA_964489095.1 uncultured Ruminiclostridium sp.
GCAGACGTTTACGGACGTTTTCAACGGTCTTGGCGAAATCGCACCCGTATGTATCGACGTTATACGCCGTGATTACGGGCTGGACGAGGACGAGGCAATGCAGCTTTTCAAGCAGCTCTGGATCTATACATACGGCATAGGAACGCTTATCGCAACGGGAATGTGCTGTTTCGGTCTTGACGAGGTTCAGAAAATGCTGACGAGCGAATTTACTTCTACACTTATGATGATAAAGGCAAATAAAGCAAAAAACTGAACGGTAAATGAAATAAGAGGATTTCCGAAAACTGTCTTTACGTTAAGTTTCAGAGAGATCCATAAGAAAAAATGAAATTGGGAAAAGTAAAATCCGTGAGCTCAAGTTTGAACGCGCCACGGATTTTTTACATTTCCCGTTGCTTTTCGGGTGCATTTGTGATACAATAGATATAACATTTTGCGTCACGGAGAAAAGCAATGATAAAAGAATATGAAAAAAACGAACAGCGTTTTGTCGCGCAGGTAGAATCGCTTGCGGAAGAAAAAACGCTCGAAGAGCTGAAAAAAATATCACGTGAAACGAAAAAACCCGCCGAGGCTTTCGCGGCAGTTTACCTCGCCGTTAAAGAGGGACTGGGCTTAACGCCGTTCGATTCACAGATCTGCGCGGGCGCGGCGCTTGACGATTCCGCAATCGTCGAACTCGCAACGGGCGAGGGAAAAACGATAGCGGCTGTTTTTGCCGCATATTACAGCGTTATCCAGGGCCGACACGTCAACATTTTTACCTTTAACGATTACCTCGCCGCACGCGACTGCGAATGGATGAATCCCGTCTATGAACGGCTCGGCGTGAGCGTGGCTTTTATAACAGAACGGCTTACCCCGAAGGAGCGCGTTTCGGCTTATAGAGCGGACGTGACATATTCTACCATTAAGGAATGCGGATTCGATTACCTGCGCGATTTTCTTGCAAAAAATCCCGATGAGCTTGTTTCGGGGAAGCTTGAACGTGCGATAATCGACGAGGCTGACTCCGTCCTTATAGATGAAGCGCGTATTCCGTTGGTTGCGGCAGGGAACGTTGAAATTGAACCGGATAAAGAGCTTTCGGAAGCGTTTGAATTTGTAAAAAAGCTGAATGCGGAAGATTACGAGGTAAGCGCGGAAACCGAAAGCGCATACCTTACCGAGGAAGGCGCAAAAAAGGTCGAAAAGCATTACCGCATCGAAAACCTCTACGACGAGGAAAACAACGCGCTTATGATCCGCGTCAACGACAGCCTTAAAGCGCTTCACGTTATCACGGAAAACCGCGACTATATCGTAAAAAACGGCGAAATATGCCTTATCGACCGATTTACGGGGCGCACAGCGGAGGGACGGCATTTCCCCGGCACTCTCCAGTCGGCTGTCGAGCTTAAACACGGTCTTACGGTAACGGAGCGCGGGATAACTATGGCGACAATAGCTATTCAGAATTTCGTCCGCCTTTTCCCGGAAATTTCGGGAATGACGGGAACGGCGAAGTCCGCGAAGGACGAATTTGACTCGATGTACGGGCTGATCGTAAAGCATATCGAGCCGAACACGCCGTCAATGCGCGAGGATTTACCGATTTCGGTATTTTTTGACAATTCTTCTAAACTGCGCGCCGCCGCGGAAGCTATTTCGGCTGCTCACGAAAAGGGACAGCCTGTTCTTGTCGGAACAGACAGCATAGCGCAGAGCGAAGAACTTTCACAGCTTTTAGATGAAAAAAATATTGAACATTCCGTTCTTAACGCGAAAAACGACGAATATGAAGCGGAAATTATAAGTAACGCAGGTAAATTCGGCGCGGTAACTATTTCGACAAATATGGCGGGGCGCGGCGTTGATATCCGGCTCGGCGGCGCGGACGAGAGCGAACGTGAAAAGGTTATCGGGGCGGGCGGACTTCTGGTTTTGGGAACATTCCTCGCGGAAAGCGAACGCGTCAACAACCAGCTCAGCGGGCGTGCCGGACGACAGGGCGACGCAGGACAAAGCCGGCTTTTCATATCGCTTGACGAGGAGATAATGGAGCGGTGCAAGCTGAAAAAGCTTATCGGCTCCCGCCGTTATCCCGTTCCGACAAGCGACGAGATTACAGATAAAACCGTTACGCGCGAGGTTCTCCGCGTTCAGCGTATTTCACAGGGCAAGACGCTTGACGAGCGTGTTCGGCTTATGAAATTCAACACGATAAATGAAAAGCACAGGCAGCAGTTTTTCGACGCGCGATTAGCTTACCTGAACGATAAGCGCAAGAGCGATTTCTGGGAAAGCGAAGCGCCTGAGCTGGCAGAAAAAATGGATAAGGAAACCGAAAAAAAGGCTGTTCTTTACGCGATCAACCGCTGCTGGGCAGATTACCTCGAATACACCTCCGCGCTCCGCGAGGGTATTCATCTTTCGGCTATCGGCGGGAAAGACCCGTATGAGGAATACAATATTGCTTGCGAAAATTATTTTGAGAGCGCCGAGGAGCAGATCGCCGAGAAGATGTCTGCGCTTCTTAACTATCTGAATGACGGCGCAAAGGAGATTCCGTTCCCCTCGAAAACCTGGACTTATCTGCTTGCGGATAACGGCGACGAGCTTGAGCGGCGGAGCCTTATGGAAGCTATTTTCGGCGATGAAGAGGACTACGAGGAAGAAATGCACGAAGATGAAAAAAAAGAAGACGCTGAACCGAAAAAGGGCTTTTTCGCTAAGCTTTTCGGGAAAAAGTGAGGTAATTTATGGACACTATCGCAGCAATTGCAACCCCCCACGCCGAGGGCGGCATTTCGGTTATACGTATTTCGGGCGAAAACGCCATAGACATAGCGGAACGCGTGTTCTTTCCGTTCGGCGGCAGGAAGGTTGCCGATATGGCGGGTTATACAGCCGCTTACGGGGAAATAAGAAGCGGCGAAAAGCGGCTTGATGACGGGGTTCTTCTTATCTACCGTGCGCCGCACAGCTACACAGGCGAAAACACCGCCGAGATATCCTGTCACGGCGGATTATATGTAACACGCCGCGTTCTTTCGGCCTGCCTTGAAGTGGGCGCGAAACCTGCACAGGCAGGCGAATTTACGAAGCGTGCGCTTTTAAACGGGAAACTCTCGCTGACTCAGGCGGAGGCTGTCGCGGACCTTATCGGTGCGCAAAACGAACAGTACCTGCTTTATAGCCGCGCCCAGCGCGAAGGCGCGCTTTATCGGAAAATAAAAGCGGCAGCTGATAAAATTCTCTCCTTTACTACGTTGATCCAGGCTTGGATCGACTACCCGGACGAGATGGAGGACGAATTTGACGGCATTATCGAAACGGAAAAACTCGCCGATGTTCTGAAAGAGCTTGACGCACTTTCGGACAGCTACGACAGCGGGCGGCTTCTCCGCGAGGGCGTTTCCTGCGCTATCGTCGGGAAACCTAACGCGGGAAAATCTACGCTTATGAATCTTCTTACAGGAAATGAGAGAAGTATTGTTACAGATATAGCGGGGACAACGCGCGACATTGTCGAGGAAACGGTTATGCTCGGCGATATTATGCTGCGGCTTGCGGACTGCGCGGGAATACGACAGACGGACGACATTGTTGAGCAGATCGGCGTTGAAAAAATGTTGAAACAAATTGAAACGGCGGAGCTTATTTTCGCAGTTTTCGACGGGAGCCGTGAGCTTTCCGAGGAGGACGAAACGCTTATCGGACATCTTTCGGGGAAGAAATGCGTTTGTATCGTGAACAAAAGTGACCTGCCGCAAAAAGTTGACATTTCGCGGCTTTCCGACTTTTTCCCGACAGTAATCGCTATAAGTGCGAAATGCGGCAGCAATACCGAACTGCTCGAAAAGGCTGCGGCGCAGACCGTCAACCTTTCAAGGCTCGATTTATCATCGGGCTTTATCGCTAACGAGCGGCAGCGCGTATGCCTTAACGAAGCGCGCGCTTTGCTTTCGGAGGCGGTAAGATCGCTGCGGTCAGGGGTAACGCTTGACGCAGTCGGCGTACTCTGCGAACGCTCTCTCGAACGTCTTTACGAGCTGTCGGGTGAGAGCGCAAGCGAAGCTGTGATCGACAGCGTTTTCAGCAGGTTTTGCGTTGGAAAATAAACCGCCTGAGCGTATATAACAAAGGGGCTGATACAGCGTCGCTGCATCAGTCCCCTTTCGTTATTTTTATTCATCTTCGGTAAGCTCGGAAATGATCTTGATAAAGCTGTCCGCGTCGGTAAAATCGCGGTAAACCGAGGCAAACCGAATATAGGCAACGTGGTCGGTATCTTTAAGCTTTTTCAGAACCATCTCCCCGATCTTCTCGGACGTTACCTCGCGCTGGAAATTGTTTTTAAGCTCGCTCTCAATCTCGTCAACCATATTCTCGATTGCTTCAAGCGTAACAGGGCGCTTAACAGTCGCGCGCAAAAGCCTTTCTACAAGCTTCTGCGAATCGAACGGCTCAATCGACCTGTCCTTTTTTATTACAACAAGCGGAATATTTTCGACGACCTCATAAGTCGTAAACCGACACCTGCACGCAAGACATTCGCGTCTGCGGCGGATTTTACCATCTGTCGGGCGCGAATCTATAACCTTACTGTCGTCAAAGCCACATTCGGGACATTTCATAAGCTGCTTCCTTTCTGCGGTGGTTAGTGTTTGACTTATTATAACATTTTTTCGCGGAAATTGCAAGAAAAATTGAAATTTTATAACAATTTTTCGAGTCTTTTAACCCCCTCGGCAAGCTCCTCATACTCCGAATAGTTGCTCCTGTACAGCTCTATAAGGAGTGCGCCGTCAAATCCCAGCTCTTTAAGCCGGTTTACTATAAGCGCAAGGTTCTCCGTTCCTGCCCCGACAGGCAGACAGTCCGATTTTCCGTCCGCGTCGCTTACGTGAACGTGGATCACGTCCTTCCCAAGCTCGTCGAGAATTTCAAGCGCGCTTAGCCCGCTTCTCCGCGCCTGTTTTAAATCAAGCACGTACTTCGTGCGTTCGCCGCACTCCTCCCGAAGCCGCTTGAGAAAACCGAGGCTTCCGCTCTTACAATAGGAAATGTTCTCCTGACCGACCGTAACGCCGAACTCGTCCGCCGCGTCAAGCAGCCTGCTGAACTGTTCAAAATAGAGATCGTCGGGACAATTTGAGCTTAAAATTGCGCCGTGGAGGACAAATATTTTCGCGCCGAGCTTATTCATACACTCGAAAAAGCGCCTGTACATATCGAGAAGCGCCTGTTGGCGGCGCGGGTAGTTTGAAAAAAGGAACATACTCTCCATCGGCGAGGTAAACGGGTGAACCGAAACAACGTTCATATCGTACTCATGGAGCGTATGCAGGATCTCATCAAAAATCGCTCCCGACATTTCCGAAAAATCGTTCAGGAATATTTCGGTATTCCTCACGCCAAGCTCGCCCAGCTGCTTAACGGCGCGCTCCGTTTCAAGCGGATACAGTGACGCGCTCGATACTCCTAAAAGCATTTTATGTCCTCCTCTCCTTAAAATCGGATTGCCCCACAGATTTTTCCGTGGGGCAAGCGTCTTACTTTTTCGCCTTCGCCTTTTCAGCGGAAGGTCTTGTGTTCCATGCCGCCCAGAGCGGACCGCTTATGAATACGGACGAATATGCGCCCGCGATAAGTCCGACAAGCATCGGGAATACAAATGTTACAATAGACTCGATACCGCAGATAAGCGATACAACGCACATCGCGAGAACTGCGAGAACGGTCGTGATCGTAGTTTTCATTGCGCGCGAAAGAGTCTGCCAGATACTGTTATTTACGAGTTCGGGAATAGTATATTTCTTTCCATAGAGCTTCTGATTTTCACGAACACGGTCGAACATTACGATCGTGCTGTTGATTGAATAACCGAGAATCGTAAGGATAACCGCCATAAAGTTCGCGTCAATAGGTAAACGGAAGAACACGAACGAAGCGAATACCATAAATACGTCGTTCGCAAGTGCAACAAGCGAGAAAACGCCTGCCGACCAACCGCCGATGTTCTTAAAGCGGAAAGCAATATAGATAACGAGCAGGATAAACGAGAAAAGAACCGCTACGAAGCATTTCAGGAAGAACGAGAAGCCCGCTGAGGGGTTTACGTCCTGGCTGTTTACGAGAGCAAGGTCGTTTTCGGGCATTGCCGCGATAAGCGTATCGGTGACCTGGGACTGGACCTCGGCGGTAAGTCCCTCCGCCGAAGAGAACGAAACCTGTACGGTTTCAAGGTCGCTTCCGAAAGCAGAGCCTGTCGTAACGCCGACAGTACCGAAGTTCAGATCCTCAACGGTATGCTTTACCGCGTTTACGTCGATAGTTCCCGAATAGCTGTAAGTAAGCATAGTGCCGCCCTTGAACTCAATATCTACCTCAACGCCGAGAATAAGTGCGACCAGAATCGTTACCGCCGCAATAATAAGCGGAATCACGCAGAATATTTTACGCTTGCCGACAAAATCGAAGACTTTATTTTCCATTTTTAACACCTCCGTATAATGCGGGCTTGCGGAATATCTTAAACCGCGAGAGCGACATTGTCATAAGTCTTGTGGTAAAGATACCGAACAGGAAGTTCAGCACAACGCCTACCGCAAGAGTATAGCCGAAGGAGAAAATAGAACCTGCCGTTGACGCTCCGAACCATGCGAATACAGGCGTAAGGAGAATCGAACAGAAGCTGTCGGGTGTTCCGAAAGCGCCCATTAAAATGACCGCAATGATGAGCATTGTGATATTTCCGTCGAAAATCGCGGAGAAAGCACGCTTAAAGCCTGTATAAAGCGCTCCGTCGATGGTCTTGCCCGCACGGAGTTCTTCTTTAATACGCTCGTTAGTAATAACGTTTGCGTCAACGCCCATTCCGACTGCGAGGATAATACCCGCGATACCGGGGATCGTAAGGGTGTAGCTGTCGTTAAACGCAAAGAAACCTGTAACAGCCGCAAGAGTACCCGCAACCTGTCCCGCAAGAGAAATTACCGCAACAACACCGGGCAGGCGGTACATAACAATGACCATAATAGCGATAAGTGCGAAAGCGATAACGCCTGCGATAGCCATAGCGTCACGCGCGCCCATACCGAGAGTAGGCGAAATCGTGCTGAAGCTGTCGGTTATAAGCTTGAACGGAAGCGCACCGCCGTTAATCTTAGCAGCAAGGCTGTTCGCCTCGTCATAGTCTGCGAAACCGCCGGAGATACTTGCCTCGCCGTTTGAAATAATAGCATTTACACTCGGCGCGGAGATCTCTGTATCGTCCATCCAGATCGAAATTCTCGAACCTGACGCATACGCCTCGGTAGTAGCGTTCTTGAACGCTTCCTTACCGCTCTCGTTAAGTTCAAGGCTTACTGCGTATTCTTTATCCTGCGTGTCATAATAAGCGGTCGCCTTAGCTACGTCCGTACCCGAAAGAACAAGTTCAAGATCCTCGTAGGTTCCGTCTGTCGGAACAGTTCCGCTATAACCCATGCGGAAGGTAAGCATAGCTGTTTCGCCAAGCTCCTTGACCGCCTGTTCAGGATCAAAGCTGTCATCGTTGGACTGCCAGGGGAAGCGGCAGATAATACGGTCGCTGTTATAATCGACGTAGATTTCATAGTCGGTGATATTCTTTCCGACCATACGTGTTTCGATTATGGATTTAGCCGCGTCCATTTCATCATTTGTCGCGTCATAGCCCTCAGGCGGGGTAAATGTTACATCAACGCCGCCGCGGATATCAATACCCCAACGAATGTCGTCAACACCGCGCACATAAACCGTTTCAATGTCGCCGTACCAAGTGCTGAAACCTGCGATAGAGAAATATACGAATACCGCGATCAACAGAAAAACGACAAAGAAAACGGGCTTTTTAACTCGTTTCAATTATGTTTCACTCCATTTCTTTTTCCGAAATATGTTCGGACCTGCATACTATATTAGTATAGTACAAAAACACTTTTTCGTCAAGTCTTTTTTTATATTTATCGTCTTTTTTTCACTTTTCGGAAGCCGCTTTTTACAGCTGCACCGGCTTAAACAGAAAGCTCTGCCTTTTCGCCGAGGACGTCCTTGTTCTTTTCGAGAACGGGGCGGATAAAGTCGGCGATGAACTCGTCAACCTGCTCGGCGGAGCGACCGGTGAAGTGTTCGGGCTGAAGCGTAGCCTCGATCTCTTCCTTCGTGATCATAAACAGCGGGTCAGCCGCGATACGGTCAACAAGGTCGTTTTCGCCGCCCTCTTCCTTTACAATCTTACCTGCCGCAATGCTGTGCTGACGGATTCTTTCGTGGAGTTCCTGACGGTCGCCGCCTTTCTTTACAGCCTGCATCATAATATTTTCGGTCGCCATAAACGGAAGCTCGCGCATTACACGCTGACGGATAACCTTATCATAAACAACAAGCCCGTTCGTTACGTTAAGCATAATATTAAGGATCGCGTCGACTGCGAGGAAGCCCTCCGCAACGGCGATACGCTTGTTGGCGCTGTCGTCGAGAGTACGCTCGAACCACTGAGTTCCCGCTGTGAATGCAGCGTTAAGAGAGTCGATCATAACGTAGCGCGAAAGAGCTGTAATACGCTCGGAGCGCATAGGATTACGCTTATAAGGCATAGCCGACGAGCCGATCTGATTCTTCTCGAACGGCTCTTCGATTTCCTTGAAATTGGCAAGGATACGGATATCGTTACTGAATTTTGAACAGCTTTCCGCTATTCCGGCGAGAACGCTTAAAACCTGATAGTCGAGCTTTCTGGAGTAGGTCTGACCGCTTACGGGGAAGCAGGAGGAGAAGCCCATTTCCTCGGCGATCATCTGTTCAAGCTTCTTTATTTTTTCACTGTCGCCGCCGAAAAGCTCAACGAAGCTTGCCTGTGTACCGGTCGTACCCTTCTGTCCAAGAAGCTTGAGCTTTGACATTCTGTATTCGAGTTCTTCCAGATCCATAAGAAGCTCATGCGCCCAGAGAGTCGCGCGCTTTCCGACAGTGGTAAGCTGAGCGGGCTGGAGGTGCGTGTAAGCGAGGCAGGGCATAGCCTTGTATTTTTCAGCAAAGGCTGAAAGGTTAGCGATAACGTTTACGAGCTTACGGTGAACAATTTTCATAGCGTCGCGCATTACGATAACATCGGTGTTGTCGCCGACGTAGCAGGAGGTTGCGCCGAGGTGGATAATACCCTTAGCGGAAGGGCAGACCTTTCCGTAGGCGTAAACGTGCGCCATAACGTCGTGGCGGACTTCCTTTTCGCGAGCCTCGGCAACAGCGAAGTCGATATTATCAACGTTTGCTTCAAGCTCTGCGACCTGTTCGGGGGTGATGTCAAGACCGAGCTTCATTTCGGCGCGCGCGAGAGCTACCCAGAGTCTGCGGAAAGTAGAAAACTTCTTCTGCGCGGAGAAAACATACTGCATTTCCTCGCTTGCGTAGCGGGTACAGAACGGGCTTTCGTAGGTGCTGTATTTGTCCATAAGTCAGAGTTCCTTTCAAAAACAATAATAGCAATAATATAAATATCATTTTATCACAAATTCTTCCATATTACAATATTTTTGCGGAAAAAAGACGTTTTTTTAAAATTTTTTAATTTTTTTCAAAAAAGGGGTTGACAAACGTGAAAAAATATGTTATTATTTAACAGCTGAATGAAGCAACACATTGGGGTGTCGCCAAGTGGTAAGGCATCGGACTCTGACTCCGCCATTTCGAGGGTTCAAATCCTTCCACCCCAACCAACAGCTTACTGCTGTATAAATAAAAGCCCGATTATTGTCGGGCTTTTATTTTTTGCCTAAGCCATTTGTTATACGAACACCAAAAACGTGCAGTTCATTAAGAACCGCACGTTTCTTTTTATAGATGCAATGACAGCGCCCCTGCGAACGCTCTGAGTTCACGCTTTAATCCGCCTGTCAGAAAAGATAATTTACCGCAAGTATCACCGCGCTCGTTACAATCATAACTATTCCGACAACGCGGTTGAGAGTGACCGCGCTCGCCTTGTTCGCAATAACCGCCGCTATTCTCGCCCAGACAAGTGTAAAAATAGCACAAAGCAAAAGCGACAGTAAATCCGGCGCACCGCCGATAGCGAAATGACTTATACCGCCCGTAAGCGCGGTAAACGCCATTATAAACACACTCGTCCCAACCGCCATGTGCATTTCATACCCAAGAAAAGACGTAAGCACGAATAGAAGCATCATTCCGCCGCCCGCTCCGACAAAGCCGCAGATAAATCCGACAAATACCCCTCCGATAACCGACTTTATTACACGCTCCCGCGGCGAAGCAGCCGACATCTGTTCCTTTGTGGTCGTGACAGGCTTCAGGAGAAAGCGCAGACCTATGAAAATCATAGCGACCTGCATAGTTCCGCTCATCGCCTGTTCGGGAAGCAGGCTCGCCGTAAGACTTCCGATAACAGTCATTCCCAGAACGCACAGCAGAAGCACAAGGCTGTTCTTAACGTCAAGGTTCTTGTTCTTTTTATAAGTGTACGCGCTCGCCGCACTCGCTAAAACATCGCTCGCAAGCCCGATCCCGACCGCCTGATACGCGGGGATCCCAAGAAATGTCGTAAGCATAGGTCCGATAACCGCCGCCGCGCTCATTCCCGCAAAGCCCGTTCCTATGCCGGCTCCCGCCCCCGCAAGAAAGCAGACGAGAATTTTTATGAGTATGTCCATTTAACGAAAGTTCCTTTCCGTTTTTGTAAAAGTATATTGTACCACCTCCGCACGGAAGCCCTATGGATATAATCTGAAAGTACGGTGAAAAAGAATAAACAAAATCTGCACATTTGTTTAAAAGCAGCAAAAAACCGGTTTTTATCTGCAATAATTAGTCGATATTGCCATTGAAAAAAAAGGTGTAAAGGGTTATAATGATTACATTAGCGTCTTTTAAATAGGAAAGGACTGAGTTTTTTGAACAATACCATACAGAAAATAATCGAGCTTGACCGCGCCGCCCGCGAACGCGTTGAACAGGCGCAGGAAGAAGCTCAGCGTATCACAGACGAATGTATCGGAGAGCAGGATAGGCTTACTAAGGAAACCGATAAGGAGATCCACGAGCAGCTTGAACGCATAAAAAGGGACTGCCGTAAAAAAGCAGATAATGAGATTGAAAGACTTCGCGCTTCATCGCGTGAAAAATGTATGCGGCTCGATAAAATAGCCCAGGCAAACGCACCGCGCTGGGAAAAGGAAATTTTAGAGCGCATTTTCGGCGAGTAAGCGCAGAAAGGAACAGGCGGATATGTCAAACAGCGCAATTGTCGCAAAATCAAGAGCTGTTTACGGCACTTTTCTTAAAAAAGAGGACTACGACAACCTTATACACAGGATCTCGGTCGGCGCAGTCGTGTCATACTTAAAAGGTACGACGCGCTATAAAGAGCTTCTCGACGGCGCAGACCCCGCGCTCACCCACCGCGGTCAGATCGAAGCACTTATCGGTAAGGAAATTTTTGAAACATATATGAAAGTCCGGAGATTTTCAGCTTTAAAACGCGGCGGGATCACCGATTTCTATATCCGCTCGATCGAAGCGGAACAGCTCTCCCACGCGATCGTCGCAATAGCGTCAAAAAACCAGCAGGGCTTCTTCTTATCCCTCCCCGATTATGTAATGGATAAATTAAGCTTCAGCGCGGAAGCTGCCGCAAAATCGGAAAGCTTCTCCGACCTGCTCAGAGTCCTCGGCGGAACAATTTACTATAAGCCGCTAAAGCCGTATCTTGAAGCGGCTGAACCGGATATAAATATGTGCCTTAACGCGGTAAACGCTTGTTACATAAAATGGGCGTTCACAAGCATAGATAAGGAATTTAAAGGGAAAAAATGCGGTGATATAAAGCGGTTTTTCCTTAAACAGGCGGACTGCGATAACGTCCTGAGATGTTATCGCCTTAAGAAATTCTTCGACGAAGGCGACGAACGGATACGGAGCCTGCTTATCCCATATCATTCCCGCGTAAGACCAGAAGATATTGATAACGCGCTTAAAAGCCCCGACGCTACAACCGCGCTGATTGAACTTCTTGCGTCAAAATGCGTTACGGGAGGCGGAGAAGTAAACGGCGATTATCCCGAAATCGACATTGCGCGCGGAAGTTACCGTTATTTTAAACAGCGTCTGGCGCTCACCTCGGACGAAACCGAGGCGGTGTACTCGCTAGTAATGCTTATGGAAACGGAGCGGGCGAACCTGCAGAAAATTATCGAGGGAATCCGTTACGGAATGCCCCCGCAGGAAATCGAGAGCTTTATAATTGCATAACGCAAGAACAGGAAAGGACTGATGTTAAAGCCATGGCAATAGAACAATTAACGCTTATCAGCGTTGCGGGACCGGTAAGAAAGGTCAATAAAACGCTGATAAAGTGCTGTGAAAGCGGTTATTTTCATATAAACCCGCCGCCGAACATCTCAGGATCGCATCTCGAAGCGAAAAGCCTTAAGGATAAGGGACTTTACGAGAGAATGATAAAGCGGTGCAGAAGTATCGCGGACACACTCGGCATAACGCTTGACGAAAACGCTTCCTACGACAGCGTAGAGTTTAACGTAAGCGTTGACTTCAAAAAATACCTTGACGGGATTGACGAAAAGTATAACGCAATGCTGGATAAAAAAGCGGAGCTTACAAGCTCGATAAAGTCCCACCACGCGATTTATACGAACCTTTGTCAGTTCGCGGATTTTAACGCAAGCTTCGAGGACATTTTCGCCTGCCAGTACGTTAAAATACGCTTCGGACGAATCCCGACGGGAAATATGCGTAAGCTCGATTTCTATAAGGACAGACCGTTCTGCTTCTTCCCGTTCAAGACTGAACAGGAGTATACATGGTGCCTTTACCTTGCGCCAAAATCGAAAAAAAGCGAAACGGATTACCTTTTCACATCTCTCGATTTTGAACGTGTGATTCTTCCCGACTACTTAAACGGCAGCAGCTCCGAAGCGAGTGAAAGGCTTCTCTCGACAATAAGCGAAGAGGGCGAACAGCTCGAAGAGCTTGAACAAAAGCTAAAGCAGGCGGCTAAGGACGAAGCGGCGCGCCTTTCGAGCGTTTACGCAAAGCTGATCGCGATTGATAACAGCTACGAACTGCGCGGAAACGTTCTTGTCGTTGAAAACCGCTTCCATTTTTCAGGCTATATCCCCTCCGATAAGGAAAAGGAATTCCGCGCGGCTATGCCCGAAGAGGTGGAATTTACAACGGTTGCCGCTAAGGACGACGCGGAAGCGCCCGTAAAGCTTAAAAACAACTGGCTCGTCCGCCCGTTTGAGATGTTCGTAAAGATGTACGGACTGCCCGCCGCAGGAGGAATCGACCCGACGCCGATAGTTGCGGTAACATATATTCTCCTCTACGGAATAATGTTCGCCGACCTTGGACAGGGGCTTCTGATTTTCCTGCTGGGACTGCTTCTTACGAAATTTACGAAGATCAAGCTCGCGCCGATAATGACCAGGATCGGACTTTCAAGCGCGGTTTTCGGAACGCTTTACGGCTCGGTTTTCGGTAACGAAGAACTTATAACTCCGTTCTTCAAGTTCCCTAAGGTGTATACGCTTCTCGGCTATAACTCGCCGCCCGAAGATATTTTCGCGGTATCAAGTATGCTTCTTATCGCAGCGATCCTGATCGGCGTAACGCTTGTGCTTGTGTCGATGGTGCTGAATATGATAGTATGCCTGCGCGCAAAAGATATGGAAAACGGTCTTTTCGGTTCAAGCGGTCTGCTCGGCTTCATATTCTATGCTGCGCTTATCGTGGGCGTCGGCGGAAACTTTATCGGGCTTGACCTGCTCCACGTGTGGTACGTTCTTCCGCTTATCGTTCTCCCGCTCGTGCTTATGTTCTTTAAGGAACCACTGCTTGAGGCGGCAGGCGCGAAGCGTGAAGAAAAAACAGGTAAGGGAAATATCGACACGGGTCTTAAAAAGCGTTTCGCGTCTATCTTCGCGGGACAGCAGGACAAGAAGAAAAAATCGGTCGGAAACTTCATCATCGAAGGTATCATCGAGCTTTTTGAAACCTGCCTTACCTACCTTACGAACACGATGTCGTTCTTACGAATCGGCGGCTTTATTTTAAGCCACGCAGGTCTTATGCTTGTGGTAAACGTGCTTGCGGAAATGAACGCGGGCGGCGTAGGCTACTATATCGTTTTAGTAATAGGCAACCTTTTTGTAACAGGCATCGAGGGCTTCCTCGTTGGTATACAGGTTCTCCGTCTTGAATTCTACGAGCTGTTCAGCCGTTTCTTCCGCGGAGGCGGAAAGCCCTTTAACCCTGTTGACGTAACACGTCTTGACGCATAACAATACATCTGGAGGATAAAAAAATGATTATGATTTTCGTATTACCTTTAATTGCACTCGCTCTTATTATCGTACCGCTTGTACTCGCGATCCACAGAAACAAGCTCGGAATTAAAGTAAACCGTAAAAAAACAATTCTTCTTAACAGCGGAACATTTATCGGCGTAATGATCCTTATGACTGCGCTTATGCCTGTCCTCGCAAGCGCAGAGGGCGCGGCAGTCGCTGCTGAAGCGGCGGCTGCGGGAACAACTATCGGCGACGGTCTTAAGGCTCTTGCCGCTGCACTTTCTACGGGCGCAGCTACTATCGGTACAGGTATTGCCGTTGGTACAGCCGCTTCCGCAGCTATCGGCGCAACAAGCGAGGACGAAAAGAACTTTACTAAGTCGCTTATTTTCGTTGCACTCGGCGAAGGTGTTGCGATTTACGGTCTTTTAATTTCAATTCTTATTCTTTTCAGCTAAGGAAAAAAATATGAAGTGCTTTTTAATCAGCGATAATGTTGATACACAGATGGGAATGAGGCTTGCGGGTGTAGACGGCGTAGTCGTCCACGAACGCGGCGAAACGCTGGGCGCGCTCGAAAACGCAGCGAACGATCCGGATATCGCAATAGTGTTCATAACCGAAAAGCTTACCGCGCTTTGCAGGAAGGAGATCTACGACTATAAGCTCGGCGCTCAGAAGCCGCTTATTGTTGAGATTCCCGACCGCCACGGCGATTCCCATATCGGCGATACCCTTACGGGTTACGTAAACGAGGCAATCGGATTGAAGGTATAGGAGATAAATCCATGAACGAAAATACAGACAAGCTCGAAATGTTTCGGACGGAGCTTGAGAAAATCTCGTCCGAGGAAGCCGAAAAGCTTCTTTCCGCCGCACAGAAAGAGGCGGACAGCGGTCTTTTCGACCTTAAAGCGAGACTTGATGAAAAGCGCGGTAAGAATATAAGAACCGCGGAGGAGAACGCTCATTCGGAAGAAAAGAAGCGTGTTTCCGAGGTTCGCTTCGCTGAAAACAGGCGCGTTCTTATCCACCGCGCGGAAATTGTCGATGAATTTTTCGCGGGAATTGAAAAAAAGCTTATTGAAAAGCTTGATACTGACGACTACGCCCGCTATCTTGAAAAGTCAGTTCGCGAGGCGGAGAAGTATTGCAGCCTCGACAGCAGCGCGACGATTTTCTGCCGCGAAAAGGACGCCGGCGCAATAAAAAAGCTCGCTCCTGAGGCGGTCGTTGAATTTTCCGCAAATATCAAATTCGGCGGGTTTATGATTAAAAGCGGCTCACAGAGCGCATACGCCGATTTTACGCTTGACACCGTTCTCGCGCAGGAGCGAGAACGCTTCTCAACCTGCGCTGAATTGCAGCTTTGAACACCCTTAAAGGAGTGAACTTGATGAATACTATATATGCGATTAACGGACCTGTTATAAAGCTTCGCAATACTAAGGATTTCGCAATGCGGGAAATGGTCTACGTCGGCGAAAAAAAGCTTATCGGCGAGGTTATCGGCGTAGACGACAGGGATACTATTATACAGGTCTACGAAAACACGGCGGGGCTTAAGATTGGCGAGATCGTCGAGGGTACGGGCGCGCCGATGAGCGTTACGCTCGGGCCGGGAATTATTTCGGGTATTTTCGATGGAATTGCCCGTCCGCTGCGCGATATGCAGAAAACTGACGGAAGCTTCGTTACCGAGGGCAGCTCTATCCCGACAATTGATTTTTCACGCGAATTTGACGTAACAGTTACCGTTTCTGTCGGAAACGAGATAAACGGCGGAGAGGTTTATGCGACCTGCCGCGAAACATCGCTTATCGTCAATAAAGCAATGCTCCCGCCCGATTTCGGTAAATGCACGGTAACATATACCGCCGCGAACGGAAAATACCACGCCGACGATACTATCATAAAGGTAAAAAAAGCGGACGGAACGGAAGAAAACCTGACGCTCTGTCAGAAATGGCCTATCCGCCAGCCGCGCCCTGTTAAACGCAGAATCCCGATCGACACGCCTCTTATGACGGGACAGCGTGTTCTTGATACTATCGCGCCCATCGCGAAGGGCGGTACGGCAGCGATCCCCGGCGGCTTCGGCACGGGTAAGACGATGACCCAGCACCAGATCGCTAAATGGTGCGACGCGGATATTATCGTTTATATCGGCTGTGGCGAGCGCGGAAACGAAATGACGCAGGTTCTCGAAGAGTTCTCCGAGCTTATCGACCCGAAATCGGGCAAGCCGCTTACCGACAGAACCGTGCTTATCGCGAACACGTCGAATATGCCTGTTGCGGCGCGTGAAGCGTCGATTTATACGGGAATAACTATTGCGGAATACTACCGCGATATGGGATATGATATTGCGATCATGGCGGACTCGACCTCCCGCTGGGCGGAAGCGCTCCGTGAGATTTCGGGACGACTTGAAGAAATGCCCGCAGAAGAAGGCTTCCCGGCTTACCTCCCGTCAAGACTTTCCGAGTTCTACGAGCGTGCCGCAAACGCGGATACTCTGTCGGGCAAGCGTGGAAGCGTTACGATTATCGGCGCGGTTTCGCCGCAGGGTTCCGACTTCTCCGAGCCTGTAACTCAGAACACAAAGCGTTTTGTACGGTGCTTCCTTGCGCTTGACAAGTCGCTTGCCTACGCAAGACACTATCCTGCGATAAACTGGATCACGAGCTATTCGGAGTACGTTGACGATTTTAAGGATTACTATGAAAAAAACGTCGGCGAGGATTTCCTCGACTGCCGCAGAAAAATAAGCAACCTCCTGCTTGAAGAAAACAAGCTGATGGAGATCGTAAAGCTTATCGGCGCAGACGTTCTCCCCGACGACCAGAAGCTTGTTATCGAAACGGCGAAGGTTATAAGAATAGGCTTTTTACAGCAGAACGCGTTCCATAAGGACGACACCTACGTTCCGCTTTCTAAACAGCTTCTTATGATGAAAGCGATTCTGCACCTGCACGAAAAGGCATTTGAGGCGATCAACCGGGGGGTTATGTTCTCGCGCATCGCTTCTACCGACCTTTTTGACCGCCTTATAAAAATGAAATACGACATTCCCAACGATAAGCCTGAGCTTTTCGCGGAATACGACCGCTACACGGACGAAACGCTTGCGGCAATGTGAAAGGAGTCGGCTTATGAATATACAGTATTCGGGACTGACCGAAATTAACGGACCTCTCGTGTGCCTTGAAGGTGTAACGGGGGTTTCGTATGAAGAAATCGCTACGCTGAGCCTTGCTGACGGTTCGACGCGCATGGGGCGTGTTGTTCAGATGGAAGGCGACAGGGTTATTTTACAGGTTTTTGAGGGTACATCGGGACTTTCTCTTGAAAATACGCAGACCTCCTTTAAGGGCAAGCCCCTTGAAATGCCGCTGAGCAGGGAGCTTCTCGGACGTGTTTTCAACGGAAGCGGTAAACCGATCGACGGCGCAGGTCCTGTTTTTGCAGAAAAGTACGGCGATATTAACGGACGTGCGCTCAATCCTGTTGCGCGCACATATCCGCGTAACTATATTCACACAGGTATTTCTTCGATCGACTGCCTTATGACGCTTATCCGCGGGCAGAAGCTGCCGATTTTTTCGGGTTCGGGACTTTCCCATAACAAGCTTGCTGTTCAGATCGTAAAACAGGCGAGAATTGCCGAGGAAAACGGACAGGATTTCGGCGTCGTTTTCGCGGCAATGGGCGTTCAGAACGACGTTGCGGACTATTTCCGCCGCTCCTTTGAACAGGCGGGCGCAAGCGAAAGAGTTGTGATGTTCCTCAATCTTTCCAACGACCCGATCATCGAGCGTATTTTAACGCCCCGCTGCGCGCTTACCGCCGCGGAATATCTGGCATATGAAAAGAATATGCACATTCTCGTTATTATGACGGATATGACCTCCTACGCGGAGGCTCTGCGTGAATTTTCTTCGTCAAAGGGCGAAATTCCCGGAAGAAAGGGCTATCCCGGCTATCTTTACTCCGACCTTGCCTCGCTTTATGAGCGCGCGGGCGTTGTAAAGGGCAGCAGCGGTTCTCTTACGCAGATCCCGATTCTTACAATGCCCAACGACGATATTACCCACCCTATCCCCGACCTTACCGCGTATATTACCGAGGGGCAGATAGTTTTCGACAGAAACCTCGATTCGACGGGCGTTTATCCCGGACTTTCGGTACTTCTTTCGCTTTCGCGACTGATGAAAGACGGAATAGGCGAGGGCTACACGAGAGCCGACCATCAAGATGTGGCAAACCAGCTTTTTGCGGCATATGCAAAGGTTCAGGACGCGCGTTCGCTTGCTTCGGTTATCGGTGAGGACGAGCTTTCTGATATTGACAAGAAGTATATGAGCTTCGGCGTTGAATTTGAACAGAGATTTTTGAATCAGGGCTTCGACGAGAACAGAAGTATGGAGCAGACTCTTGAGCTTGCATGGGATTTGCTTTCGCTGCTTCCTAAATCTGAGCTTGACCGAATGAACAGCAAGCTTATTGAGGAACATTACCGCGAGAAATAAACGGAAGGAGGGCTGACCTACGGCACAGCAGGTTTTTGCTACAAAGGGAAACCTTATAAACGCGAAGCGCTCGTTAAGACAGGCACAGCTAGGCTACGAGCTTATGGATCGCAAGCGCAACATTCTTATACGTGAAATGGTGAGCCTTTCGGACAAGGCTATGTCGATAAAGGGGCGGCTTGAGGAAACGTTTGAAACGGCATATTCCGCGCTGCGTGCGGCGAATATGATGAGCGGCGTTATTTCGGAAAGAGCAGCGAGAATGCCGGAGGACAACAGCATTTCCGTTTCCTACCGAAGCGTTATGGGCGTAGAGCTTCCCGAAGTTTCGGGCGGAAACGCGAAGCCTGTGTTATGTTACAGCATTTCCGATACGAACACGCCTTTTGACAGGGCATATGTCTGCTTTAACGAGGCGAAAAAGATGAGCGTTGAATTAGCGGAGATCGAGAACAGTATTTACCGCCTTTCGATCGCGATTCGCAAGACCCAGAAGCGGGCGAACGCGCTTAAAAATATCATGATTCCGACTTACCGCGAACAGGTTAAGTATATCACGAACGCGCTTGAAGAAAAGGAGCGCGAGGAATTTTCCCGTCAGAAAATCATCAAGGCGACAAAGCAGAGGGGCTGATTTTCGGCGCGGAGCTTAAATATTTGAAAAGCAAGGGGCTGCTGCAGTATGCTGCAACAGCCCTCTTTGGGTATTCTGCTAACCACACAACCGGCGCGGCACGCGTCTTCCGTCAGACCTTGTAATGCGGATCGCGTGTCAGCGGAAAAAATATTTTCAGCAAACAAAAACCTCAGCTTCATCATCGGCTGAGGTTAATTTTCATATAAGGCTGTTTTTTATAGTCGCTCTGGTCGACCAACTCTATACCTACGTTAGTAGGCACTAATGCATACTATACTTTCAAGCAGCAGTGAACCACAGAGTTACGGATACGCCCCGTTCTTGCGAACGTGTCCCTAAAGTGTCAGCCACACTAACGATATCAGCGTACCTTTATCGTCACTTATATTATACTCCACAGATCCAATTTTGTCAAGAAAAAAATTTCAGAGAAAAAATAAAAAACCACTTGACAAATTCCACTTTTTGTTGTATACTTTAAAGTGTAAACTATATTGCATACAGTATAAAACAGGGAAAGGCGGTGCTTTTGAAATGAAAATCAGGGAAAAATACAGGCTGTTCAACCACGCGCGCAGAGAATATTCACGAATATTCTCACATGGCTATGAGTTCAGGCAAATGTCATACAAAAATCTGGTCAGCCTTTTAAAGGCTAACGAGCATTCCTCGTTCTGCGAATATTGGTACTGCTGTCACGGGCTGTACCGTAACTGCTGGCAGGATCCCTTCGAGGAGGGCGTGTGGAGTATGTCGCAGGAAGATGTGAACGTGCTGTTGGCGGGAGTGCTGAAACGTACACGCAAATATCTGAAAAACAAGCACCGCGTGCTTTACTTCGAGGATTATTACGGTACACACGTAGTTCTCGTAACACGGGACGTTCTTTTGAGCGATTATGTTATAACATTTACGAACGGCTGCTATTCTATGAGCTGAGAAAAGGGGCGAACGAGAATGAGAACCGATAAAACGACGTTACAGGAGCTGGCGGACGGGCTTGTCTTTGCCGAAAGCGAGGTCACGGCGGAGCTTGAAGCCGCCTGCATATCGCACGGGATAAGCCTTAACATAGTCCCCGACAGTCAGTACGCCGAAGCGGTCGCAATGGGCTTCGGAGAGTGGCTGAAAAAAAACTATCCGCCGAATAACGGGTAATAGCGTTCTGCGCTTTTACTGCATATCCAGGCCCCTGGGGAATCCTAGCCCAGGCACACCGGATATGCAAAGCCGACAGCGTGTTCTCCTTGAATGATTGGCATTCTACGGAACGAAGCGCTGTCGGCTTTATTGCGTGACCGCCGAAAGTATTTCTCCTGTATTTTTACATTTTACAGCCCCGCCGATCGGTTCGGAACGAAGCGAGAAAACCGGTTTCCCGATTTCCGCTGCATATTTCAGCAGCTCGATATTCATACGATTCATATTCCCGACAGGAAAACCGCTGTCGATCACGCAGCGCGCGTCCCGGATAAGTGAAAAAGCCTCAGCGGCTTTTGCCTCGCTTATCGGCTCAAAAGCCTGCTCGGATACTACTTTAGAACATATCGTTTCAGCAATGTGAAAATCAATATCGTTTTCGTGGATAATTCCCGCGGCAAGTCCGCAGCCCGCACGCGACAATGCGCGGTACAGCCCCGCGCCGCTCCCGTTTCCGCCTGTTACAAAAAATTCAGGCGCGCCCTTTCCCGTCAGCTCGACCGAACACGTAAGCTCGTCATACTCCGCGCCCGAAATGCCGTAAAGCGACTGGATAGTTCCGCTTTTTATGATGTCCTCTGGTAAGCCCTGAGCGATAATCTTTCCGTCGTTCACAAGTAAAAGCGTTCCGCAGCCCTTTATCGCTAAATCAATGTCGTGCAGCGAAATTATACAGGTTATCCTTTTCTCCCCGGAAAGACGGCGCAGAACGTTTATGACCTCAACCTTGTGCTTTACGTCAAGGTGGCTTGTCGGCTCGTCAAGTATCATCAGCTCCGGCTCCTGCGCCAACGCGCGCGCTATCATCACCTTCTGCTTTTCGCCGTCGCTGAGCTGCGAAAAATAGCGGTTCCTGAGATCTCCCGCGCCTACCGCTTCAAGCGACTCCCCGACAATCTCACGGTCGCGCTCCGAAAGCTTACCCATAAAGCCCGTGTAGGGCATTCGTCCCATCGCCGCAAGCTCGTAAACTGTCATAAGATCAGGCTCGTTCGCGCCCGTAAGTACAAGCGAGAGCGTGCGCGAAAGGTCGCCGCTTTTTATGCTGCGTATATCCTCGCCCTTTATTTCGACAACTCCCCCTAAAGGCGCAATCAGACCCGAAAGAGTACGTAAAATCGTCGATTTTCCCGCGCCGTTAGGTCCGAGAAGGCAGACGACCTGCCCGCGAAGCGCGTCAAGCTCGATACCCGAAACAACCGTTTTCCTGTCATAGCCTACGTCCAGTTTTTTTGCTGAAATTATGCGCTCCGTCATAGTTCTCCACCCCTTTTCCGTACAAGCAGAAATACCGCAAGCGGTGCGCCGATTACCGAGGTTATCGCGCCGATAGGCAGTTCCGTCGGCGAAAGAAGCAGGCGTGCCAATAAATCGCACACCCCCGCCATTATCCCGCCGTAAATGCACGAAGCGGGAATAACAACGCGGTTATCGCTTGTTCCGAAGCTTATACGGACGATGTGCGGGACAGCAAGACCGATAAACGAAACAGGTCCCGCAAAGGCTGTAACCGCCGCCGTCAGAACACTTGAAACAAGCACAATAAGAAAGCGGAATTTCTTTATCCCGACCCCCATCGAACGTGCGTAATCCTCTCCGAGCAGCATCGCATTCAGCGGCTTACTCATAAAAAATGCAACAAATAGAAACGGTATACCGATAAGGTACAGCAAGCCCACGTCCGACCACGTAAAGCCCGCGAAGCTGCCCATTGACCACACCGCGTAGCCCGCAATTTTATTTTTATCTGCAAGCGCGGTAAGAAAGCTTGTCGCCGCGCTGCACACATACCCGAACATAAGTCCGATTATAAGCAGCGTTGTAACGCTCTTCACCCTTTGTGAAGCAAATATAACCGCAGTCATAACAACCATTGCGCCCAGAAACGACCCGATAAACATGGCTGTTGACGTAACCGTCGTAAGCCCGAACGTGAACCCGCCAAGCACAACAAGCCCGACAAAAAGACTTGACCCTGACGAAATTCCAAGAATATACGGCTCGACAATCGGATTCCCGAAAAATATCTGCAAAAGAACGCCTGAACACGCAAGGCACGCCCCGCTCAGTATCGCCGCAAGCGTTCGCGGCAGGCGTATCGTTGTGATTATCGTCGCGTGGGTTTTGCTGACCTCCCCGCCGAAAAATGTGCTGAAAATCTCATCAACACCGATTTTCACCGAGCCTAAGCCGATGTTCAAAAGAAATATAACAACTAAAACCGCGATCCCAATTATAAACAGCGCTGCCGCGCGAGCTTTTCCCGTCCTCTGCATATCCGCTCCTTACTTTTTCGCCAGCTTTATGTGTGCAAGATAGTACAGTACGCCCATAAACAGCGCACCGCCGACAATGTTACCGAGCGTTACGGGGATAAGATTCCCGATAAACGCGCCGACCGTCAGCCCATCCGTACTTATCCCGTACATTTCCGCTGCCTTCTGCGCGTATCCGCTGCACACTGCCGCCATTCCCGCTGGTATGTAATACATATTGGCTATGCAATGCTCAAATCCCGAAATAACAAATGCAAAAATCGGGAAAAATATACCTAATATTTTCCCGCCGATATCCCGCGCACCCGCCGCCATCAGCACCGCCGCACAAACGAGAATGTTGCAGAATATTCCCGAAACGAAAGCCTCGCCGAAACTAAGCCCGACTTTCGCGACAGCTATTTTAATGGTATACGCGCCGAGAAGTCCGCCACTCATATCGAACTGCCCCATATAGCACGCGCAAACCGCCACGAAAAGTCCGCCGATAAGATTGCTGAAATATACAACGAGTAAATTTTTCAGCATATTATACCATTTGACCTGCCCGTCAAGCACACCTGTTATCATAAGACAGTTACCCGTAAACAGCTCTCCGCCGATAATCACAATCAGCATAAGCCCGACGGGGAAAATCGCACCCGAAATCAGCTTTGCAATTCCCGCGTCCGCGACCGCGTGAGAGGCAACGTTCGCGGCGCACCCGCCCATTGCGATGAACATTCCCGCGATGAAGCCAAGAATTATCATTTTTAAAAGCGGCATTTCCGCTTTTGCCTTTGCCGCGGAGATCATATTTCCGATTATTTCGGACGGACTGTTGAAATTGTTCATACGGTTGTTCCTCCTGCTTCAGAGCTGTTTCCAGCTGTATTAAAAATGCGCCGCGCCGTTCTGACGCTGCGCATTTGTTATACATTCTGCAATATGTCGCACCTGATATACAATTTGTTTAAACGCTTCGTTATACAATTTGTAATAAGTCAGGCAGATTATACACGCCGTTCCAAGAAATTGTAATTTTGTTCATGTTTTATCGGCGTTATGAACATTTATTCGCCAAGGTACGCCTTTTTAATACTCTCATCGTTGATGAGGTCGGAAGCCTTTCCGGAGAGTTTAATTGTACCGGTTTCGAGAACATAGGCGCGGTCGGCAATGGCGAGCGCCTTTTTCGCATTCTGTTCAACGAGAAGAACGGTTGTACCCTCGTTACGGATCTCCTGAATAATACCGAAAATTTCGTTTACATAAAGCGGAGAAAGACCCATCGACGGCTCGTCCATAAGAACGATCGACGGCTTACTCATAAGCGCGCGGCCCATGGCGAGCATCTGCTGTTCGCCGCCGGAAAGTGTTCCCGCAACCTGAATTTTTCTCTCCTCTAGGCGGGGGAAATGTGCATAAACAGAAGCGAGCGATTCGGAGATTTCAGCCTTATCCTTTCGCGTATACGCGCCCATCATAAGGTTTTCGTAAACGGTAAGCTGCTGGAAAATACGGCGACCTTCGGGAACGTGCGCCATACCCATGCTCACAATTTTATGTGCAGGAGTTTTCGTAAGCTCCTTTTCGTTGAACATTATGCTGCCGTGCTTTGCGGCAATAAGACCTGTGATCGTGTGAAGAATGGTGGTTTTTCCCGCGCCGTTTGCGCCGATAAGCGCGATAACCTCGCCCTTATTTACCTCGAAGGACACCCCGCGGATCGCCTTGATCATACCGTAATTTACTTCAAGGTCTTTTATTTCAAGCATTGCCATCGGTTTACCCTCCTTATTCTCCGAGATATGCCGTAACAACACTCGGGTCGTTAAGAACCTCGCTTGTTACGCCCTGCGCTAGAACCTGTCCGAAATTAAGAACAGTTATTTCCTCACAGATCCCGCCGACAAGCCGCATATCGTGTTCGATAAGCAGAATTGTCATATCGAACTTATCGCGTACAAAGCGGATAGTTTCCATAAGCTCCTCGGTTTCGTTCGGGTTCATACCCGCCGCAGGCTCGTCAAGCAGGAGAAGCTTCGGATTTGTTGCAAGAGCGCGCGCGATTTCAAGCTTACGCTGTTTACCGTAAGGGAGATTTGCAGCTGTATAGCCCGCGCAGTCGTCAAGCCCCATAACCTTAAGCAGTTCCATCGCCTTTTCATTCATCTGCTTTTCAACGCGGAAATAGCGCGGTAAGCGAAGAATACCATCAATTGTCGAATAGCTCATCTGATTATGCAGCCCGACCTTAACGTTGTCGAGAACGGAAAGCGCCTTAAAAAGACGTATATTCTGGAACGTACGGGCGATTCCCGCCTTATTTATTGCAATCGTATTCTTTCCCGCGATATTTTTTCCGTCGAGAAGAATTAAACCTGTATCGGCTTTATAAACACCTGTAAGCAAGTTAAAAGCGGTGGTTTTACCCGCGCCGTTAGGTCCGATAAGACCGTAGAGCTGGCCTTTTTTTATCGTAAGATTAAGGTCGTTTACAGCCTTAAGACCGCCGAACGAGATGCTTAAATGAGAAACCTCTAACATATTCATTACAGAGCACCTCCCCCGGCTTCTTCAACAGTCTTTTTTCTGCCGAATTTCGCCTTAAATTTTGCCTTTACCATCTTACGCCACTCGATCATCTTAGGATTCCAGTTGAACAGCATAACCACAATAAGAACAATCGCGTAGACAAGCATACGATAATCGCGGAGGAAACGCAGCTTTTCGGGAAGAACGTAGAGGATAACCGCTGCGATTATCGAGCCGCGAATGTTGCCGATTCCGCCGAGAACGACGTAAACGAGAATCATTATCGAAGCGTTGTAGTTGAACTTGTCGCCCGCCGGTGTGAGGGTAGCGTAGTTGTGGGAATAAAGCGCGCCTGCCGCACCCGCAAGGGCCGCTGAGATCGTGAACACCATAAGCTTGTACTTTGTGATGTTTATACCGACCGACTCCGCCGCAATCCTGTTGTCGCGGATAGACATTATTGCGCGTCCGTCGCGTGAATTAACGAGGTTAAGCACGATCACAAGCGTAATCAGAACCAGAACGATACCGACTGTGAAATTGGAATCCTGCGGTGTTCCGGAGATACCCTGCGCGCCCTTTACGATAACACGTCCGTCCTCAAGAAGCCCAAGCCCCGCAACGCCCGAAGACGCGTCGAACGAGATATGAAGACCGTTTGAGTCAACGCCGAGGTAGATAATGTTCACAATATTTTTAATAATTTCGCCGAAAGCAAGTGTTACAATAGCGAGATAGTCGCCCTTTAAACGGAGAACAGGGATACCGATAATTACTCCGAAAACCGCAGCCGCCGCTGCACCCACGAGAATAGCGATGCCAAAACGAAGCGGCGCTGACGTGATCAGTTCCTCCGCCGCGCAGGAGAACACCGCGCTGCTATACGCGCCGACGCACATAAATCCCGCGTGTCCGAGGCTAAGCTCGCCGAGGATACCAACGACGAGGTTAAGCGAAACCGCCATAATGACATAAATACAAATCGGAACGAGGAAGCCCTTCATCGAGTTGGAGAGATTTCCCGTAAGCTGTAATATCATCATAACCGCGTAGCCGATTATTACAATCCCGTAGGTTATGAGATTATTCCTGAGCGTTTTTTTCTTGTTCATACCGCGCCTCCTTAAACCTTTTCCTGAACATTCTTACCGAGTATTCCCGCAGGCTTTACGAGAAGCACGACTATAAGAATGAGGAAAACAATTGCGTCAGCCATCTGCGAGGAGATATACGCGCTTGAAAGGATCTGGATAACGCCGATAAGGATACCGCCGAGCATTGCTCCGGGGATAGAACCTATTCCGCCGAATACAGCCGCTACGAAAGCTTTTATGCCGGGCATTGTTCCCGTATAAGGGGTAAGCTGCGGGTAAGCCGAACACATAAGCGCGCCTGCGACTGCTGCAAGAGCCGAACCGATAGCGAATGTGAGCGCGATTGTCGCGTTTACATTTATGCCCATAAGCTGAGCCGCGCCTCTGTCCTCTGAAACAGCCTGCATAGCCTGTCCCGCACGCGTTTTCTTAATAAAGAACGTTAGTCCGATCATTATAATGATACAGGTAAGAATTGTAACGATCGTTATCGCGCTGATGGAAAGCTGACCGTCGAAAAGCTGGACGCTCGGTAAATCGACAATGGGCGAAAAGGTTTTCGCGTCCGCGCCGAAAATGAGAAGCGCGACATTCTGTAAAAAATAGCTTACGCCGATAGCTGTAATAAGCACCGCGAGGGAGGAAGCTGCATTTCTGAGCGGGCGGTATGCTACACGCTCCACGACTACTCCGAGGACTGTGCAGAACACCATAGCGATAAGAAGCGAAAGAAGTCCGTTCAGACCAAGGTTCGACATTGACGTAAAGACGACGAAGCCGCCGATCATAATGACATCGCCATGCGCGAAGTTAAGCATTTTCGCAATGCCGTATACCATGGTGTAGCCGAGAGCGATGATCGCATAAACGCTCCCTAAACTTAGTCCGTTCACGAGATAACTTAAAAAGCTCATTTTTTCAAATCCTTTCGGGATATTTTTCTGAATTACCGATATTTGCGGGTAAACTTTCCTGCAAATATCGCTGATCCAGCGAATTTTTTACTACTGATAAAAAACCACATAAACCGCCGACGCGGAGATCCCGTATCGGCGGCGTATATGCGGAATAGTCAGAAAGCTGATTACATGGCCTTATAAGAGCCGGTAGTATTTCCTTCCTCATCGGTCGAAAGTGCGATTACAACAGCCTTAGGCTCCTTTGTGGGTTCTCCGTCAGCAGCCCACGTCATACCGTTACCGGTCAATCCATCAAAGGTGATCTCGGTCATTACGCCCGCAAGAGCAGTTCCGATCTCTTCAGTGCTCATATCCGCGGTAATGCCTGCTTTTTCAGCAGCAGCCTTGATGATATACATAGCGTCGTAAGTGTCAGCAGCAAACTGGTTAGGAGTTTCGCCGTACTTTTCAACGTACTTGTTTACGAAGCTTACGGTCTTGTCGTCTGTTGCGTCAGCAGCGAAAGGAGTAAGGAGCATTACGCCTTCTGCAAGGGTAAGGTCGAAGTTTTCGAGAGTAAGAATACCGTCAAGACCGTCGCAGCCGAAGAACTTAACGTCAAGTCCCGCTGTTCTGGACTGAGCGAGAATAAGCGAAGCTTCCTGGTAGTAAATGGGGAGGAATACGAGGTCTGCGCCGCCGTCCTTAGCCTTCTGAATCTGAACGGAGAAGTCTGTCTTTGAGTCAGCCGTGAAAGCTTCCGCAGCAACAATTTCAAACGGCTGGTTAGCGGCTTCAGCAGCGAACTTCTCATAGATACCCGAAGAGTAAACGTCGGAGCTGTCGTAAATTACGGCAACCTTAGAAGCGATTCCGTTTTCGCCGATGTACTTAGCGGCAGCGTAACCCTGGTTAGGATCGGAGAAGCATACTCTGAAAGCGTTATCGTACTTGATGGATTCAACAGCAGAACCCGAAGGAGTGAGCTGGAACATACCGTCCTTGTGAGTTTCCTCAACTACAGCCTGGCAGGGAGTAGAAGTTACAGTACCCATAAGGATCTGCATTCCCCAGTCCTTTAATGTGTTATATGCGTTTACGGACTTTTCAGCGTCGTGAACGTCGTCCTCAAACTTAAAGCTGATCTTTACGCCGTTAATACCGCCCTGTTCGTTAATTTCCTCAACAGCAAGCTCCGCTGCGTTCTTAACAGCCAGACCGTAAACAGCTGCGCCGCCGGTAACAGGTCCGATACCGCCGATTTTAAACGTAGCTTCTCCGTTATTGTCGGAGCTGCCGGCATTTTCGGAACAGCCTGCAAACGAAACGAGCATAGCTGCTGCGCAAAGACCTGCGCCTAATTTCTTCATAAAGCCTTTCATGATATTTACCTTCCTTTTGTTTCTCGCGTTTTACGCGATTCTTTATTTTTGGGACATTTCCGCGGATAGAGAATACCCTGAACGCGTGAAAAAGTCCTTATTAAAATATTATAGTATTTATGCATTTTTGTCAAGAGTAAATCAGCACAATTACAGCGTGTACGAAAACGGCTTTTTGTAAAAAAACGACGAAATCCGCCAATTTCAGCCGCAGATATGCACATCAAGCTTATTATACGGGATCTCTATGCCGTTCTCATCAAACGCGCGGCGTACGTCCTCAAGCGTTTTATAATAAACGTCTCAGTAATTCTCCGATTTTGTCCAGAGCCGAACCGTTATCGAAACGCTGCTCGCGTCAAGACTACTCACAGCGATAAACGGCTCACGCAGAACAAGCTCATTTTTCGTGACAACCTCCCGAATCGCCTTTTTTCGCCGCGTCGCAGTCCGCTTCATAAGAAATCCCGAATACAAGATCCACCCGACGTTCGGACATTTCGTTGTAATTCGTAACAACCGCTCCCGCAGCCGTTCCGATAACTGTTACAATAGACGTCATCGGCACTCCGAGCAGCGTAAGCACAACTGTTATAACAAGCACGTAAAGCACGATCTTCACCGCCGAGCGAACCTGTTTATCGTAAGGTCAAGCCGCGATCTATCCATCGCCTTGCTCATCAGCCGGACAGTGAGCCGCGACAGCAGTATCCCGATAATCAGCACGATTATCGCCGCAATTATTACGGGCAGCTTCGAGCAGAAGCCGCTCCAATATTATCAAGAAGCTCCTCGAATTTTCCAAGCTCTCTCTCGGCGGTTTCGACAAAATCAGTCTCCGCCGCAGCAAATGTCATAAAATTCGTTATTTCACCTCATATTCCGAAAATTCCACGGATTATTTCGTAAAAAACAGGCACCAGCAACGCGGGAAGCATATTTCCCGTCCTGAACTTCTTACCGAACGCGAGATTTACACCCACGCAGAAAATCAGCACCGAGCCGACAAATGACAAATTCGCGATAAGCGCTTCGCTCATCACGGGCGCGAGCAGCTTCGCGAAAAGTGTGATGCCGCCCTGATAGATAAGTACGGGAATAGCTGAAAACATCGCTCCGATTCCCATTGTAGACGAAAAAACCATTACCAGCACAAGGTCAAGCACAGATTTCGCCGCTATCATCGAAAAATCGCCGTTAAGCCCGTCCTCAAGCGAGCCTACGACCGCCATTGCGCCAACGCAGACGATAAGCGACGCGCTTACAAAGCCCTCGACAAAACCGCTGTCGTTTTCACGCTTCGCCTTCTTTTTGAGAAACTCCCCGAAACTGTCGAGCCTATCCTCGATCCGCAGAGCTTCGCCCGCCAGCGAGCCTAAAACAAGCGAAAAAATAAGCAGCATTGTCGGTTCAGTTCCCGTCATTCCCGAAATCGCGCCCGAAGCGCCGATGAAGATTGTCGCCGCGCCGAGAGCGGTCATTAAAATATCCTGAAAACGCTGCTTCATTCCGTTTTTGAACAGCAGTCCGAGCAGCGAGCCCGCGATTATCGCGGCAACGTTTATAAGTGTTCCCATAAATAATCCCCGTTATGTAAATCGCGGCGGAGAAAAACCCCGCCGCGGCAGTTTATCGAAAAAGAAAAAAGAGAAGAAAGAGAGAATGGGGGCGCCGCCCCCAAGCCCCCGCCAAAGGGAATCATTCCCTTTGGAATCCCGTTTTTTGCTGCAAATTTCTCCATTTTAAATTCTGCGGCTGTCAGGGCGAAAATTTTACCGGAAAAAATCGTAGTTCTCTGAATCAGGTTTATCGACAAACTGACGCGGCGGAGAAAAACCCCGCCGCGAAGTGTTTATTCATATTTGCTTGTATTATACGCAGCCCTGAGCCTTCATAGCTTCAGCAACCTTTAAGAAGCCTGCGATATTTGCGCCTGCCATGTAGTTGCCTTCCATACCGTATTCCTTAGCTGCATTTTCGCAGGACTTGAAAATGCTTACCATAATGCCGTGGAGCTTTTCGTCAACCTCTTCAAACGACCATGAAAGTCTGAGGCTGTTCTGGGACATTTCAAGACCCGATGTAGCTACGCCGCCTGCATTTGCAGCCTTAGCGGGACCGTAAAGCATATTGTTCTTGAAGTACTGCTCGATAGCTTCGGGAGTAGAAGGCATATTTGCACCCTCGGAAACTGCGTAGCAGCCGTTCTTTGCGAGGATCGCAGCGCTTTCGCCGTCGATTTCATTCTGAGTAGCGCAGGGAAGAGCGATATCGCACTTGATAGTCCAGATACCCTTGCAGCCTTCGGTGTAGGCTGCGTTCTTGTGGCTTGTTCTCGAAACATATTCCTTGATTCTGCCGCGTTCAACTTCCTTGATCTGCTTAACAACATCAAGTTCGATTCCGTCGGGATCGTGGATATAGCCGTTGGAGTCGGACATTGCAACGACCTTTGCGCCAAGCTCGGTAGCCTTCTTTGTAGCATAGATAGCTACGTTACCCGAACCGGAAACTACAACTGTCTGATCCTTGAAGCTCTTGCCGTTAGCCTTGAGCATTTCGTTAGTGAAGTAGCAAAGACCGAAGCCTGTTGCTTCTGTTCTTGCGAGAGAACCGCCGTAGGTAAGACCCTTACCTGTAAGAACGCCGCTCCACTCGTTGCGAAGGCGCTTATACTGACCGAACATATAGCCGATTTCACGTGCGCCTGTACCGATATCACCTGCGGGAACGTCGCAGTCAGGACCGATATGTCTTTCGAGCTCTGTCATAAAGCTCTGGCAGAAACGCATGATTTCTCCGTCGGACTTACCCTTAGGGTCGAAGTCGGAACCTCCCTTACCGCCGCCCATGGGGAGAGTAGTAAGGCTGTTCTTGAACACCTGTTCAAAGCCGAGGAACTTAATGATACCGATATAAACGGAGGGGTGAAGTCTGATACCGCCCTTATAAGGACCGATAGCGGAGTTGAACTGAACGCGGAAACCGCGGTTTACACGAACCTTACCGTTATCGTCTACCCACGGAACGCGGAAGATGATCTGTCTTTCGGGCTCAACGATTCTTTCAAAAACACCCGCTTCTACGAGGTCGGGTCTTTTTTCAACAACAGGCTGAAGTGTTTCAAATACTTCTGTTACCGCCTGAACAAATTCAGGTTCGCCTGCGTTTCTCTTCTTTACTGTTTCAAGTAAGTCGATGAGGTACTGATTTTTGAGTGCCATTGTACTTTCCTCCTGAAAAAGATTTTTTACAACCGTTGCCGCCCCGTTCGGCGGTTCGCGGTTTCCGAACAAGTATATAATAGCACACTTTAAAGCATTTTGCAATATCTTTTTCAAAAAAATTCAAAAAATTTTAAAAAAATTCAAATTGCAAAGAAAAAAAGAGAAAAACGGCAGGATTTTTATCTCGCCGTTGCACAAAATTATGAAACCCACAGAAAAAACACGGTTTGTCATATTCGTCCGCGCCCCGGCATATAATTCACCAAAAAGCCGAAAGGAATGATAGCTATGGTTGTGTATACAATGACAAAAAAACAGGTGCTTCGGGTAATCTCGGTTGTACTTTTCCTTATAGTTGCCGTGATTATTACAATTTTTGCGGTTATAAACGCCGTTACTGCGAACGCGGAGGAGAAAAAGCTCCCGATTTACAGCGTTGAGCGCGGCGACAACAAAATTGCGCTTACGTTCGACTGCGCCTGGGGAAATTCCAACACTGACGAGTTGTTACAGATCTTAGAAAACGCGAACGCAAAAGCGACGTTTTTCGTAACGGGCGAGTTCTGCGATAAATATCCCGACGATGTGAAAAAATTCCACAACGCGGGGCATTCCGTCCAGAACCACTCCGATACCCACCCGCACGTTAAGGGTATGAACATCAACGACCTCATAGCCGATACTAAAGAATGCAGCCGTAAAATCGAAATGATAACGGGCAGCAAGCCCACCCTCTACCGCGCTCCATACGGCGAATATGACAACAACGTTATAACGACGCTTGAGGGAATGGGGCTGAGCGTTATCCAGTGGGACGCAGACAGTATCGACTGGGAGGATCCTGACGCGGCGACAATCGTAAAGCGCGTTCTGCCGAAAACCGAATCGGGTTCTATTCTCCTTTTCCACAACGACCTGGAAAACACAGCGCAGGCTCTCCCGACTCTGCTGACCGAGCTGAAACAAAAGGGCTTTGGATTTGTAACAGTAAACGACCTTATTTATTATGACAGTTTCCGGATCGACAACACGGGCAGGCAGATTTACGAGCCGGATCTTACCGCGACCTCTAACGTTGTCATAAACACGAACGAGGAGCTGGCTGCGGCGGCGATCGAGAAAATCGCGCTTAACCTTTCGGCTGAGGACATCTCCGCTTTTCTCAGCGGCGACAGAATGGCGGTTATTGAGAAAATGAGCGGATTTCTGTCGGAAGAGGAAATTGCCGCTTTACAGCTTATGGACATCGACGAGCTTTCGGCGGCTTACGAAGCGTTACAGACTAATGCCGAAATCTCCGCCGAACAGCTTGAATACCCGCTGCTTATGCCCGATACGGCAAGCGAAACGCCTGTAATACAGTCAAAATAATACGCTTCCCCCGCCTGCAGCCGGCGGGGTTTTCGCTCTCCTCACAAAATTTTTTCGCCCGAAAACCTGCAATTTGTCAAACGTGATATTGCATAAATAAAAATAATATGGTATAATAGACGTTGAATCAAAAAATGGCAGTTGTGGGCAAATACAATGAAAAAATTAAGGTACTACATTTTTCTCATATCCGGTACGGCGGGAATGGCTGCGCTTTTCCTGCTTGTTTTTGCATACCTTTTTTTATCGCTCGCGACATTTTCCCTCGGACTGATCGCCGCTCCCGCCTCTCTTCTCGGTATGACAGGCATTATCCATATAACAACTGACCTGCCGCCCGCCGCCTTACTTTTCGTGAGTCTCGGAACACTTTTCCTCGGCTTCGGAATGTGCCTCGGCGCATTATCGGTTTGCCTCGCCTCTCTCGGACAGTTACGGCGGTTTCGCGTAAGGCTCGGCTGGAAAAAAAGGCGGTGCTTCGATGAATAAAATAAGGCGGATATCGCTTATTTTCATTTTTTCGGGCATTTTCTTTATCGCGATCGGCTTGCTGCTCGCAGTAATAATGCCGTTTAACCCGTACAATGACGCGATTTCGGACGAAACGCTGTATTTTTCAGACGTGAGAGAGCTTGTCGTTATTACAGGCTCGCTGCCCGTTCAGGTGGAATACTGGGACGGGGAGAGCTGCGAGGTGAGCTGTATCGGTGACCTTCCGCTTAAAACGGATATAGACGATACCGGAACGCTCCGCCTTACTCAGGACGACAGCTTTTCCCTGTCGCTTTTCACACGTCGGAAAAGCAGCTTCGGGCTTACGGTAAGACTGCCGCGAAGGACCTACCGCCGGATAAGCCTTACAAGCAGCAGCGGGAATGTTGAAAGCGCACCGATAAGCTGTGAAACGCTTGAGATCGCCACAAGAAGCGGAGATATTACGCTTCCCGGCGCAGACGACCGTACGAAAATAAAGACCGAAAGCGGGAATATCAGGCTGGGGATCACCGCGCTCGGAGAGAATATGGAAATTTCAGGGGGAAGCGGCAATATTTCACTTGCACTCGCGCCGCGGCTCTCCGTTTGTGTACAGTTTTTGACCGAAAACGGCGCCTGCACCGCCGAAAACTACGAAAATCGACGCGGTGACGCGGTTATAATACAGAACGGCGGGGAAAACCTGCTGAAAATTACCACAACAACAGGAAATCTGACAATTGACAAATGACATTGTTCATTGAAAAAAGAAAGGACGTAAAATGCTTTCAGTAATCATTCCCGCCTATAACGAGCAGGAAAACATAGAAAAAACAGCCGATACGATCTACGGCATACTTGAAAAGGAAAAAATCCCCTGTGAAATAATTTTCGTGGACGACGGCTCGTCAGACGGAACATGGGAGATCATCGAACGGCTGACCGAAAAAAACGACAGCATTCGCGGGCTTAAATTCTCGCGCAATTTCGGTAAGGAGGGCGCGCTCTTCGCAGGGCTTAACGCCTGCGACGGCGACTGTGCGGTATTTATCGACTGTGATTTACAGCACCCGCCGGAGCTTATCCCCGAAATGTACTCTCTCTGGCAGCAGGGCTTCGAGGTGGTAGAAGCAGTCAAGGCAAGCCGAGGAAAGGAAAGCCTGCTGTATAAAATGTTCGCAAAGGGCTTCTATCGGATCATGAAAAGCTCCGCTAACATCAACCTCGACCGCGCAAGCGACTATAAGCTTCTCGACAGAAAGGCTATCGACGCGCTGTCGGAAATGCCGGAACGCCTTACGTTTTTCCGCGCGTTGTCAAGCTGGGTCGGGTTTAAGACAACTCAGCTCGAATTTCACGTTGCGCCCCGAAACGCAGGTACAACAAAGTGGAATTTCAGAAAGCTGTTAAAATTCGCACTCAATAATATAACAAGCTTCACCAACTTCCCGCTTCAGGTAATAACGGGACTCGGCGTAGTTTTCTTCATTTTCGCAATTGTACTCGGAATACAGACGCTCGTGCGCTATTTCGGAGGAACGGCGGATAACGGCTTTACTACCGTAATTCTTCTTATGCTGATAACAGGCGCGTTTATAATGCTCGGACTCGGCGTTATCGGATATTATATATCGAAAATCTATGAGGAAATTAAGTTCCGACCGCGATATATCGTATCAATTGACACAAAAAAGAAAAATAAAAAGGAGAATGAAAAATGACAAAGGTAAAGGAAACCGCCGCACAGTGGCTCGGCTACGCGAAAAGCGGACTTAAACGCTTCTTTATAACCGATTACCAGTTCCCTCTCTCTTTCGCATTGCCGCTTTTTATACTGCTTCTTTCCTACTTCATCTTCGGCGTTTATCCGTTCGGGGAAGAGTCCGTTCTCTCGCTCGACCTTAACGGTCAGTACGTGTACTATTATGACTATATGTACGACGTTCTCGCGGGCAAGGAAAGCATTTTCTACTCGTGGAGCAGAAACCTTTCGGGCGAATTTATGGGAATTATCGGATACTATCTCGGAAGCCCGTTCAATTTCCTCGTGTGGATTTTTCCGCGCGAAATGATAACCGAGGGTCTGCTCACAATGATGGTGTGCAAGGTCGGCGCGATCGGACTTTGTATGTCCATTTATTTAAGCCGCGGAAAAGGCTTTAAGCCGCTTACCTGTATCATCTTCTCGGTATGCTATGCGCTTTGTTCGTACACTATTGTACAGACGATGAACCCGATGTGGCTGGACGGGGTCATGATTTTACCGATAATCGCCTACGGTATCGAAAAGCTGATTGACGAGGGAAAATTTATAATACTGACGATCTCGCTCGTCTACGCCTTTGTGACCTGCTTCTATATCGGGTATATGATAGCGATTTTCAGCGCGATTTATTTCCTTTATTACGCCGCAGCAAGCCACAAAAAGGGTCTTGCGCGCCTGTTCATCGGACGCGGCGTGCTTTTCACGGGAGTTGCTCTCGTTTCGGCAATGATGTCGTGCTATATGCTTATCCCCGTTTACCACTCACTCTCCTACGGAAAATTCGATTTCTCCGAGCCCGATTACAGCTCTGTCTACACGAATTTCGATATGATCGAATTTCTGGACAAGCTTTTCCCGAACACATACGACACCGTTCGTATGTCGGGACTTCCGTTCATTTACTGCGGAACAATCGTGCTGCTTCTGCTGCCGTGTTATTTCTTTATGAAAAAAATACGCGGCCGCGACAGGATAGCAGGCGCGGTGATCATATCCGTCCTCTGCGTTTCCATGTGGATCTGTCAGGTGGATATGCTCTGGCACGGCGGTCAGCTCCCCAACTGGCTTCCCTACCGATACAGCTTTATGCTCTCGTTCCTTATGACAGCCTTCGCCGCGCGCGCTTTCGACAGTATCGAGGAGATCCGTAAGAAGCAGCTTGCGGGAATAGCGCTGGCGTGGTTCGCAGTATTGATTTATATCGAATCTCAGGACAACTACCTCGAAGATATAAGCCGCGACACCATGGACAGCCTTCTCGTTATCCTTCCCGCTATGGCTATCCTGCTTATCATTTCGGCTGTTATTATACAGCTCAAGGACAAGCTGCACAGAAAAGGCATCTGCGTGATTCTCGTGGCGGTAATCTGCGGAGAAGCCTTCTGCAACACCTTTGTTCAGCTGATAAGACAGGATATCGACATTGTATATTCCTCAAAGCCGTCCTATAACAACGTTATTAATCCGACCCGCGAAGTTGTAAATGAAATAAAAGAAAAAGACGACAGTTTCTATCGTATCGAAAAAACCTATTTCAGAACAGTAAACGACCCGCTCGCCTGCGGAATGTACGGGCTTTCACACAGCTCCAGCACGCTCAATTCAAAACCCATCGCGCTGTTACAGTATCTGGGCTTTACCGCGCGCAGCCACTACACCCGCTATTCGGGCGCAACTGAAATAACCAAGAGTCTTTTCGGCGTTAAATATGAGCTTTCCTGCCCCGAAAATTCTACCTCGAATATCAAATCCAAGGACGACATCACCGTAACGGAAAACGCTCTTGCACTTCCTATGGCATACCTCGTGGATAATGGCGTGGCGCAGCTTTCGTTCACCGACGCCGACCCGCTTTCCGAAATAAGCAGCCCCCTTTCGACGACCGAGCCGCTTAAAAATCAGAATGTGCTTTTGGCGAGAATGTTAGGGCGCGACGAGACTGAAACGAACGAGTATTTTACAAGAATTATCGACGACGTGCGGCTTGAAAAAACAAATGTTACACAGGGTAAGACAACGGACGGTCACCATAGCTTCAAGAAAATCGAACCCGACCTTAATACCGAACTTGTCTATACATTCGAGATGCCCGAAACGTCCGCGCTTTATATGTATCTTCCGTCGAAATATGAGCGGCAGGTAAATGTCTGGCTCAACCGCGAGACCTTCCTCGGAACATATTTCGAGGGCGACAACAACAGCATAATGAAAATCGGCGACTTTGAAAAGGGCGAGAGCGTTACGATCGGACTTACGCTTACACGCGACGATCTCTATTTCCGCGAGGCGCAGTTCCTCTACTGTAACAGCGAGGCTATCGAAGCCGACCTCGGCGAGCTTAAAGCGCGAAACGCCGAAACAACGGTTGAGCGGGTAACGCCTACCAAGCTGAAAATAAACGCAAACGCAAAGGACAGCAATACCCTCCTTATGACAACTGTTCCAAACGAAAAGGGCTGGACGGTTTACGTTGACGGCGAAAAAACCGAATATATTGAGGTTCTTGATTCACTTATCGGCGTAAAACTGACCGAGGGCGAGCATACAATAGAAATGAGCTTTGTTACCGCGGGTTATCCCGAAGCGGTTATGATCTCAATTGCGGGCGTTATGCTCTTTGCGGCAGGAATTATCGTGTACTGCCGATTCTTTAAGAACAAGCCTGCCGCGCAGACCGACGATATTGACGGTAACGACGACATTGACGAGGCAGACGCGTCTGAAGCTGAAACGGAGGAGAAGTCGGAATGAAAATTCTTGCAATAGACGTAGGAAACACAAACTCGGTTTTCGGCGCATATAATGAAAAGGACGAGCAGGTCTTCGATATGCGGCTTGAAACCAACCCGTCAAGAATGGCGGACGAATACACGCTTATTCTGATGAACCTTTTTCAGCTGCACGATGTAAAAAAGGACGACTTTGAAGGGGTAATAATTTCCTCGGTCGTCCCGCCCGTTACCGAACAGCTCTGCGCCGCCGTAAAGCGGTTTATGGGTCGCGACGCTATGGTTGTTGGACCCGGAGTTAAAACGGGACTGAACATACGTATCGACGACCCCGCAACGCTCGGCGCCGACCTGTGCTGCGCGGGAGTTGCGGCTAAGGAACTGTACCCGCTTCCGTGTATTATAATTGATTTAGGAACAGCCAGCAAAATTCTCGCTGTAAACGAGCGCGGCGAATTTCTCGGCGGAGCTATCGCAGTCGGAATGAAAATGGCTTTTGAATCACTTTCCAGCAGCACCGCGGCTCTCCCGTTAATAAGCGCAGGGCGTGTAGAAAAGGCGATCGGTTCAAACACAACCGACTGTATGCGTTCGGGCGTAATTATAGGAATGGCGGGAATGGTCGATGGATTTATCGAACGCTTTGAAGCAGAAATGGGAAAGGCGAGATCGATCGTCGCAACAGGCGGCTTTTCTCCCGTTGTAGCACCCTACTGCAAACGGAAAATGACCTTGGACAGCGAGCTTCTTTTAAAAGGACTTCTCGTTATCTACCGTAAAAACAGGGGTTAAGACTATTGTCTTAAAATATAAACCCACGGCACACTCCCCGTCCGGGAGGCGCCAGTAAGGGGATTTATCCTATCGCATTGCCGCGTCTGAACCTTTACGGCCGGAACGCAGCGAAAATGCACCTAAAGGAAAATCACCCGAAGAAAGGACAAAAAAATGAAAAAAACAAACACAAACACAGCAAGAAAACCCGACACGGGCACGATCGTGGGGCTTGGGCTTCTTACGGCAATCGTCGTGGTTTTACAGGCTCTCGCGGTCGGAATACGCTTCGGCATATTCAACATCACGCTCGTTCTTGTACCGATTATCGTCGGCGCGGCTCTTTACGGAAAAGCGGCGGGCGCATGGCTCGGCTTCGTTTTCGGTGTTGTCGTGCTGTTCACGGACGCGGGCGCGTTTCTCGCGGTAAGCGTTCCCGGAACGATCGTGACCTGCATTTTAAAAGGCACTCTCGCGGGTCTTGCGGCAGGCGCGGTCTACCGCCTTGTAAGCCGCCGGAACAGTACCGCGGCGGCAATTGCGGCGGGAATCGTTTCCCCGATCGTAAACACGGGCGTGTTCATTCTCGGCTGCGCGGTGTTCTTTATGGACACTATTGCCGAATGGGCGGCGGGAGCAGGCTCCGAAAACGTGTGGACATATATGCTCACAGCGTTTGTCGGAATCAACTTCCTCGTGGAGCTGGCAATTAACCTCGTGTTAAGCTCGGCTATCGTCATTATCGTCCGCGTCGGACGGAAATCTTTCAGAAAATAACCCATCTGAACATAAAACGCGCACAAGCGGTGCTGATATACACAGCACCGCTTAAGGCGCGTTAAAAAAGGAAGAATTATGGAATACTTTTTAAACACTGCTAAGCTTATCCCCGAATACCGCAGCTTTTCAGGCTGGACGGGAGGACTTCCCGTAATGCTTACGGGGCTTTCACATATCCACAAGGCGCATTTCCTCGCCGCAATTTCCGAGGACGCAGGCTTTTGCGCGCCGCTTACGGTAATATGCGACACAGAAGGCGAATGTGCCAGACTCTGCGCCGATATAAACGCTATGACGGGACAAGAAACAGCCGTTGTTTTTCCCGCTAAAGACCTTATGCTCGGAGATGTGGACTCTTCCTCGCGCGAATATGTCCGCAGACGGCTCGGAGTGCTGTACCGAATGGCGGCGGAACAGGCGGCGATCGTCTGCGCGACCCCCGAAAGTGCCGCTCAGCTGACAATGCCGAAAAAAACGCTGCTCTCGCTTACACGCACAATTAAAGCGAACGACACGCTCGACCTTACCGCGCTCGCCGCCGACCTTGCCGCGCTCGGCTATACGCGATGTGACCAGATCGAGGGCGTTTCTCAATTTTCGGTGCGCGGCGCAATTTTCGACGTTTTTCCTGTAAACTTTAACGCGCCCGTAAGAATTGAAATGTGGGACGATACCGTTGACAGCATTTCCGTTTTCGACATCGAGTCCCAACGGCGTATTGACACTATAAAAAGCATTTCCATTGCTCCGGCGACTGAAATTATTTTCGACAGCCCGACGGCTTTTTCGGATAGGCTGTCGGAATTTTCCGGGAAGATCCGCGGGAAAAACGCGGAAACTGTAAAAAAACACATTTCTGCGGATATTGGAAAAATCGAAAACGGCGTTTTGCCCGACAACGACCGCTATCTCCCGCTTTGCTTTGACGAGGAGGCGACCCTTTTCGACTACGCGCGGCAGATCGTCGTGTGCGAAAATACAGCCTGCTCGGAAAGCTTCAAGGGTGCGTTCGCGCAGTATACCGAGGATATAAAAATGCTGTTCGAGGAGGGCGTTCTCTGTAAGGGGCTTGACCGCTATATGCTCAGCAAGACCGAATATGCGGCGGCAACGGAAGGGAAGATCCGCGCCTATTTCGACAACTTTATGCGCGGACACGACATCAGCCTTTCGGCTCTGCATAACGTTCAGGCGGGACAGGTCGCACCGTGGAGCGGCGAATACCGCTATCTGCTTGAGGAGCTGAAAAGCTATATGCAGGGCGGGTACAGCGTTATCGTATTCGCGGGAACGGAAAAGGGCGCAAAGGTTCTCGCAGACGACCTGCGCGCCGACGGGATCGCCGCCGATTATTCAACATCTCCGAAAAAGGTGTACGCAAAGCGCGTTTATGTCACCGAGGGAACGCTTACTTCGGGTTACAGCTACCCCGAAGCGCGGCTCGCGGCAATTTCCCACACGGCGGTAAGTATTTCAGTCCGCGAAAAACCGAAACGCAAAAAGGCGGAGATGATAAACAGCCTTAACGATATAGCGGTAGGCGATCTGGTTGTTCATAACAGCTATGGAATCGGTGTTTTTGAGGGTGTTCAGAAGCTTACACAGGATAAGATCAGCAAGGATTATATTAAAATACGCTACGCGGGAACGGACGTGCTTTATGTTCCCGTTACGCAGCTCGACCTTATTTCACGCTATATCGGCAGCGGCGATGTGAACACAGTCAAACTCTCGAAAATGCACACCGACCAGTGGCAGAAGGCAAAAACAAAGGCGAAAACCGCCGCAAAGGAAATGGCGGCGGAACTTACGGAGCTTTACGCAAAGCGAATGAAAAGTAAGGGTTACGCATTTGAGCCTGACGGGGAAGAACAGGTCGACTTCGAGAACCATTTCAGCTATGTCGAAACGGACGACCAGCTGCGATGTATTGCGGAAATAAAGCAGGATATGGAACGCGAACAGCCCATGGAGCGGCTTCTCTGCGGGGACGTTGGCTTCGGTAAAACCGAGGTCGCACTGCGCGCCGCGTTCAAGTGCGTCGAAAACGGAAAACAGTGCGCTTTGCTCTGCCCGACAACAGTTCTCGCGTGGCAGCACTATCAAACCGTGCTGAAAAGAATGGACGGCTTCGATATAAAGGTTGACCTTCTCTCGCGCTTCCGTACGCAGAAGGAAATAAAGCAGACGATCGAGAAAATGAAAAAGGGGACGGTGGATATCGTTATCGGAACTCACCGCCTCGTTCAGGACGATATAGGCTTTAAGGATCTCGGTCTTGTGATCATTGACGAGGAACAGCGCTTCGGCGTTGCACACAAGGATAAATTCAAGGAAATGTTCCCCGGAGTCGATATTCTTACGCTCTCCGCAACGCCTATTCCCCGGACGCTCAATATGGCGATGTCGGGAATACGCGATATGAGCGTAATTGAAACCCCGCCGCAGGACAGACAGCCCGTTACCACATACGTTATCGAACACAACGACGGTGTGCTTGTACAGGCGATAAATAAGGAACTCAGGCGCGGGGGGCAGGTTTACTATATCCACAACCGTATTGAAAGCATTATGCAGTGCGCGGCGAATCTTCACACGCTTATTCCGGAAGCGCGAATCGGGATCGCGCACGGACGTATGGAGGAGGACGAACTGCTGGAAGTGTGGCGGAAGCTTCTCGAACACGAAATAGACGTGCTTGTCTGCACAACGCTTATTGAAACAGGCGTAGACGTGCCGAACTGCAACACGCTTATTATAGAAAACGCCGACTATATGGGACTGGCACAGCTTCACCAGCTTCGCGGACGTGTAGGACGTACAAACCGCCGCGCGTTCGCTTATTTCACGTTCAGACGCGGCAAAACGCTGAGCGAAATAGCTACAAAGCGGCTTGACGCGATACGTGAATTTACAAAATTCGGTTCCGGCTTCAGAATCGCTATGCGCGACCTTGAAATACGCGGCGCAGGCTCAATTCTCGGCTCAAGCCAGTCGGGTCATCTCTCGGCAGTCGGTTACGATATGTATTTGAAGCTGCTTGACGAGGCGGTAAAGGAGGAGCGCGGCGAGGTTACGGAAAAAACCGAGGACTGCCTTGTTGACGTCCGCGTTGACGCGTTTATCCCCGAAGCATATATTCCGAATCCCGCACAGCGTATAAGCTGTTACAAGAAAATAGCGATGATACGTACCGAGGACGATGCATTTGACGTTACCGACGAACTTATCGACCGCTACGGAGAGCCGCCGAAGCCTGTTTACGGGCTTATTGAGGTTGCACAGATACGAAATATGGCGCAGCAGCTTGGTATAACCGAAATTGTCCAGACAAAAGACGGAATAAATTTCTTCACGCCGAAGCCCGATATGCAGAAGATAGGAAAGCTCAACTCGACGCTTGACGGGCGCGTGAATCTCAATCTTGCGGGGAAAATATGCTTTAAAATTGCCCCGAAAAAGGACGAAACGCCGATCGAACTTATGAGAACGGTACTGGAGGATATGATAAGAGTATGAAAAAGATGAATGCGATTTTTTTGATTTTGTGCATGCTCCTTACGGGCGCCTGCGCGGCAAACAATCCCGAAACGGTTGAAAATACGGGTTCGGTGACTTCTGCTGACACGACGACTGCCGAAACGACAACTACTACCACAGCAGCCACGACGACTGCCGAAACAACTACCACCACGACCGCACCCGAAACGACAACAACCACCTCGGCAGCCACGACGACTGCCGAAACAACTACCACCACGACCGCACCCGAAACGACAA
>CAZAXM010000006.1:43873-67389 GCA_964489095.1 uncultured Ruminiclostridium sp.
CAACCACCTCGGCAGCCACGACGACTGCCGAAACAACCGCGGTAAGCACAGTTGTAACGACTGCGAAAAAAACAGCCGAAAAGACAACCGCCGCTTCAACCGAGGCTGAAACGACAACTGCTCCTAAAAAAACAAAAAAGACAACGACAACTGCCGCAGAAAAAAACGAAACAGTCACGACAACCGCGACAACCACAGCTGAAACGACAACCGAGGCTGATGTTCCCGCCGAAGCTCCGACAGGAAATGCAATTGAGCAGCTCGCGGACGGCTCGCTCAGGATTTTCGGCGAAAGCTATGTTATGACATTCGGCGACGAGTTTAGCGGCGACAAGCTCGACCTTTTAAAATGGTCGAAATGCCCCGAATGGCGGCGGCAGGACAAGAACTGCTACTGGGACGACGACTGTTCGTACCTTAACGGCGAAGGGCAGCTTGTGCTTGAAGCGAACTACGACGGCGATTTCCATATGGGCGGCATACGCAGCAAGGGCAAGTTTGAGCAGGCTTACGGCTACTTTGAGGTCAAATGCACGCTTAACACGACTCCCGGCTGGTGGACGGCGTTCTGGCTGATGTGCGAAACCGTTCAGGAAGGCAACAGCGGGGCGCAGGGCACGGAAGTTGACATCTACGAATCCGCATATTTTAACGAAAGCGAGGTTCAGCACACGCTCAACTGGAACGGTTACGGCGCAGGGCATCAGGCACTCGGCAACTGCACGAAAAAGGACGGGTTATATGACGGCGGCTATCACACTTTTTCGCTGCTCTGGACGGAAGAAGAGTATGTTTTCTTCATAGACGGCGAGGAAACGTGGCGGACTGACGCGGCGGAAGCGGAAGGAACCTGCACAGTGCCGCTGTACCTTAAAATGACGGCGGAAACGGGCAGCTGGACATTCAAAGATATGGACGAAACGCTGCTGCCCGACAGCATTCTCGTGGATTATATCCGTGTTTACCAAAAAGCATAAGGAGAAGATAAGATGTCTGTTTTTGATATTTTTAAACAGCTGGACGCACAGAAGGCTGCTCAGCAGCCAACGGGTCCGGTGCAGTTTATCGTGTGCGGGCTGGGAAACCCCGGCACACAATATGAAAACACCCGCCACAACGCGGGGTTTATGGCTATCGATGCTATTGCGGAAAAGCTGAATACGGACGTTAAGAAGCTGAAATTCAAATCGCTGACGGCGGACGTTACGCTCGGCGGGGTACGCTGCTTGCTGATGAAGCCGTCAACCTTTATGAACAACAGCGGCGAGGCAGTCGCAGAGGCGATGAATTTCTACAAGCTCACCCCCGACAAGCTGCTTATTATTTACGACGATATTTCGCTCGACGTCGGACGTCTGCGCATTCGGCAAAAGGGCAGCGACGGCGGTCACAACGGCATAAAAAGCATAATTCTCCACACGAACAGCGACAAATTCCCGCGCATAAAAATCGGCGTGGGCGCGAAGCCGCACCCCGACTACGACCTGGCTGACTGGGTTCTTTCGGGCTTTCCTAAGGAACAGGCTGACGACCTCGAAAAGTGCCTTGCCAATGCGGCTGACGCGGCGGAGCTTATGGTTCAGGGAAAAATCAACGACGCTATGAACAAATTCAACTGATTCCTGACAGCTTACAACTTAAAAATTTCAACCGCCCTGCAATTTTTCGCCGCGCCACGGTGTATTTATTATGACGGCAACCGTTCTCCCCCTGGGTTGCTGCCACTCCGCGAACGGCGGCTCGCCGCCGTTCTGCGCCCCCTGCGGGGGCGCAGAACGCTTGCGCTGCCTCCGGCAGCGCAAGGCTGAAAACGCCCCGCGTTTTCAGCGCGGCGAGCCGCCCCCTCGTGGGGCAGCGTGCTGTCCGCGGCGCAGCGGAGGCGGGCATAACGGGGAGAACAAAATTTTCCCCAAAACGGCAAAAGTGGGGCGCGAAGCCTTGACTAACCGACCATGCGGTAGTATAATAAAATGTGATAGCGAAAAAATCCGCCGCCGTCAGCGGCTGTCAATTATATACGGAGGTTCCGATGTCGGAAAAAAATCAGAAGAAAACCCAAAAGAATAAAAAGCCCAAAAAAGACGCCATAAAGCCTCTTTCTCCTGAATTTGCAAAAATAAATGCGATCGCGACTGGCTCGGTTTTCGCCGCAGTGGCTATCGCACTCGCGGTTCTGCCGCGCTCAGAAGAGTCGCTTATCGAACAGCGCAAGCTTGCCGAAATGCCCAAATTCAGCTGGGAGAGTTTCACAAACGGCGAATATACAAACGGAATAACCGAGTTTTACGACGATACCGTTCCTTACCGCGACGACCTTAAACGCGTTTCCGCCTCGCTCAAAAACCTGTTCGGAGTCCGATTGGAGGGCGCAGAGGTTCACGGTCAGCTTGTTGCTGTTACCGAGGAAGATGATGAGGAAGATGCGCCGCCGCAGACAACCCCCGCTCATACTACAACTGTTACAACAACCACTGTTTCAGACGCGGGAACTACAACTGCACAAGATCAGACGGACGTAACCTCAGCAGCTGCAGCAACCACAACCGCCCCCGTCACCACCACGACTGTAACTTCAGAGCGACAGGTCAACGAAGTCGCCGAGGGCGTTATCACTAACGGACAGGTAGTAGCTAAGCTTGACGACGGTCACTACTGGGCAATCTCACTTTTCGGCGGCGGAAAGGGCGCAACCTACGCCGACGCCCTCAACCGCTTCAGAAGCGAGCTTCCCGAAAGCGTAAATATCTACTCAATGGTCGCCCCAACATCGGGCGAGTATTACCTCCCGTCGAATTTCGCAGAGTATAACGCAAGCCACGCAAAGAGCGTTCAGAGTATAAACTCCCGCCTTTCGGAGGGGATCACCCCCGTTGACGCGATCTCCGCCCTTGCCGCCCATACGGACGAGCCTATCTTTACCCGTACCGACCACCACTGGCAGCCCCTCGGCGCGTATTACGCCGCGCAGGCGTTCGCAAAAGCGGCAGATGTGCCGTTCACAGATATTTCCGAGATGAAAAAAGTTGTCGTCGACGGCTTCGTCGGAACAATGTACGGCTATACCGAGAGCGCAAGCCTTCTTAACGACCCCGAACAGTTCGTGTACTATAAACCGCAGAACGACTATACAACCTATTATTACGATACCGCCTATAATTTCGACTACACTTTCCCGTTCTTTATTGATATGCCTGTCGGAAGTTCCTACTCTACATTTATGGGCGGGGATAAGAAGATCGTAAGAATCGAAACCGATGTTGATAACGGCAGAAAGCTGCTCATTTTTAAGGACAGCTACGGCAACGCCGAGGTTCCGTTCTATTTCGGCTCGTTTGAAGAGATCTACGTCTGCGATATGCGCTATTTCGACCTTAACGCCGTTCAGTTTATCGAGGAAAAGGGTATTACCGACCTCCTTTTTACTATGTGTACATTTTCCGCAGTCGGTACAAATGCTAACGGACTTAATACCGCGCTCGATAATCCAGCCGTCGAACAAATACCCGAAAATTGAAAGGATTTTCAATGAACAAAAAAATACGCGGCGCAGCTCTTCTTTTAACAGCCGCGCTCCTGTGCTCCTGCTCAGACGCACAGGCTGCACCGCATCAGACCCTGAAAACCGTAAACACAACGGGAATTACCGCTTTTAAAACCCCGACCGATAAAAACGGAAATTATATAACAGGCGAGGAAGACCCCGAAAGCTCCCTCACGTTTATAACAACTGCTTCCGATACGTCCGCCCCCGTTTCCTCCTCGTTTACGACAACTGAAAACAGCCTCGACGCACAGGCAACCTCAGCCATAACCGCGTCATCGCCTGCAACAACTACTACCGCTTTAACGACAACGACCAAAGCCGCAGAAGATACGGAAATATCTCCTTCCGTAGCGACAGCCGCCATTCCCGAAAGCGGAGATTACGCTGTTATCGGCGATAACGGTATACTTGTCGCAAAGCTCGCGGACGGGCATTACTGGGGACTTATGCCGTGCTGGGGAACTTACGGGCTGTGCGAAAGCTGGGCGGAAAGCGCAAACGCCTTCGCCGCGGCTCTCCCCGATGTAAAAACGTATCAGATGACTATTCCGACTTCAAGCGAATTTTATGTTCCCGCTTCTTATTCATCAGGCTTTACCGGAAGCCAGCGCGCTAAAGCTGAACATATAGCCGAAAATCTTGAGAATGTCGAAAATGTTGACATTTATTCAGCTCTCTCCGCTCATATCAGCGAAAAATTGTACTCCCGGACCGACCACCACTGGTTCCCGCTCGGCGCATATTACGCCGCGCAGGTGTTCGCGGAAAAGGCGGACGTCCCTTTCGCCGCGCTTGACGAATACACGCTTGTAACAAAGGGCGGCTACGTTGGCTCAATGTACAGCTACTCCAACGACATCCACCTTAAAAACGACCCCGAGGATTTCGACCTCTACCTCTCCCCGAACCGCGATAAGCTGACCACATTTTATTATAACAGATCTTTTCAGAACGGCTACGAGAGCAGCCTTTTCACCTCGCCCGACGGCGGAGCGTACTACTGCTCATTCCTCGGCTCGGACGACCGTATCGCTGAAATTTCCACCGACTGCGAAAACGGCAGAACGCTTGTGATCTTTAAGGAAAGCTACGGAAATGCGCTTGTACCGTTTTTAACATCTTCCTTTGAAAAGATCTACGTCTGTGACATTCGCTATTTTGACCTCAACGCAGTCGATATCTGTAAAAATGTCGGCGCGACCGACCTGCTTTTCGCCGTCTGCACCTACACCCCCTCAGGAAACAACGGAAGCTATCTCGGAAAAATTATTGCACAATGAAAGGATTTCTGATGAACGATATTTTCTCGTACCCGTTCGACAGCGGATACCTGCTTAAAAAACAGAAGAGTATCCGAAAAGAGTTGAAAAATGACGGGAAAAAGCGGATTCCCGTTAAAATAGCAGTTCTCGGCGGTTCAACCGCTAACGCCGTCGCCGACCAGCTGGAGCTTTTTCTCCTCAATTACGGTATCGAACCGCAGTTCTACCTCTCGGAATACGCACAGTTCTGGCAGGACGCCATGTTCCCGCCTGACGAGCTGACGGAATTTAAACCCGACCTTGTGTATTTCCATACAACAAACCGCAATATTACGCGGTTTCCCGCCGTTTCGGACTCCACAGGAGAAATCGGCGAAATCATTACGGGCGAGTTTGCGCGCTTTAAACAGGCATGGGAAAGCGTAAAGGAAAAGTTCGGCTGCCCGATAATACAGAATAACTTTGAGCTGCCCGCGTTCAGGCTTCTCGGAAATAAGGACTGCTCCGATATTCACGGGCGCGTCCGTATGATTAACGAACTGAACCGACTTTTTGCGGAATACGCCGATGAAAATAAAGGCTTCTATATAAATGATATAAATTATCTTTCGGCTTGTTACGGACTCGACAAATGGTCGGACAATACTGCCTGGCAGATGTACAAATACGCGCTCGCGCTCCCAGCAGTCCCCGTTCTCGCCGCAAATATCGCCGCAATTATAAAGGCAATTTACGGAAAAAATAAAAAAGTTCTCGCGCTCGACCTCGACAACACGCTTTGGGGCGGGATCGTCGGTGACGACGGAGTTGAGGGCATTAAAATAGGCATGGAGCTGCCGCAAGGACAGGTATACTCCGAGTTTCAGGAATATGTTAAGCTTCATAAGGACATCGGCGTGCTGCTGACCGTTTGTTCAAAAAATGAATATGAAAACGCGGTAGCGGGTCTTGAACACCCCGCAGGAACGCTTAAACCCGACGATTTTACGGTAATAAAGGCGAACTGGGAGCCGAAGGACAGGAATCTTCTCGAAACGGCTCAGGAGCTGTCGCTTCTTCCCGAAAGTTTCGTTTTCGCGGACGACAATCCCGCCGAACGTGCGATTGTGCGCGGACAGATAGCGGGAGCGGCTGTTCCGGAAATGGACGGCGCAGAAAATTATATCAGGATTCTGGACAGAAACAGATATTTTGAGGTTATTTCACTCTCCGAGGACGACAAAGGCAGAACGGAAATGTACAAGGCGAACGCGCAGAGAGCAAGTCTTGAAAAAAGCTTTTCCGACTACGGCGAATACCTCGACAGCCTCGGAATGAAAGCGGAAATAAAGCCGTTCGCTCCGCTTTATTTTCAGCGCATCGCCCAGCTCACCAATAAAAGCAACCAGTTCAATCTCACCACCCGCCGTTTTACCGAGAGCGAAATTTCAGCCGCGGCAGCTGAACAAAATAAAATAACTCTTTACGGTAAACTCGCGGACAAGTTCGGCGATAACGGCGTTGTTTCGGTTGTTATCGGACAGGTTGACGGCGAAACGCTTCACCTCGATTTGTGGCTGATGAGCTGCCGCGTTCTGAAGCGCGAAATGGAGTTTGCAATGCTTGACGAGGTGGTTTCTGCTGCGAAAGCGCGCGGCGTGACGAAAATAATCGGGCATTACCTCCCGACCGCGAAAAACGGTATGATCAAGGAGCTTTACGGCACATTCGGCTTCACTAAGATAAGTGAAACGGACGAGGAAACGCTCTGGGAGCTTAAAACGGCAGGATATGAACCTAAAACAAGGCATATAGATATTAACGGAGGTAACTGAAATGGACAAAATCTTTGAACGGCTCAACAGCGTTTTCCGTGACTTTTTCGACGACGAGGAAATTGAGCTTGAACCCGAAACGACAGCCGACGATATAGAGGACTGGGACAGTCTTAACCATATCACGCTTATGGCGGCGGTAGAGGACGAATTCGGAATCCGCCTTACAATGGGTGAGGTTTCGGGGCTTAAAAACGTCGGCGAGCTTGCACAGGCAATCGAAAAAAAACTTGCCTGAAAGTTGTCAGACTGAACAAAAATAAACGCCGTGATTTGACTAACTGCCGAATTTTCACGGCGTTTTCACATTATTGCGCTATATTTATTGACATTGCTTGTCAAAAGTGGTAAAATTACATTGAATATTATTATCAGAAAAGGGGATTCTGAAAATGAAAACTGTAAAAGCACGAATAATCGTCAGAATGGTTACAATCATAACCGCGGCGGTACTTATTGTCGGACTGGCTTCCGCGCTTACCAATTCAAGCTCGACGCTCAGCCTTGTCGAACGCGATATGACGGAGCTTGTTCAAATCGCAAGCGACCGTGTTTCGTGGGAAATCGATACATTTGTAAGCGTTGCGCGTGAATCGGGTATGAATAAGGAGTATTCCGACCTGAGTATGAGCGCCGAGGAGCGTGTTACCGCGCTCAACAGCAATGTTCAGGCAAGCGGACTTGAGCGCGGCGTGATCCTTGACGAAAACGGCACGAATATTTCAACGGGAGCGGATATGTCCGACCGACAGTATTTTATCGACGCAATGAACGGTAAGACCCGCGTCTCCGAGCCGCTCGTTTCACGTGTTACAGGCGAAGTGTCCATAATAATCGGCGCGCCGCTCTGGGAAAACGGAACGAAGAACACTAAAGCAATCGGCTGCGTTTACGTAGTTCCCGAAGAAACCTTCCTTAACGATATTATGGCAACCATCGACGTAAGCGAAAGCTGCCATGCGTACATAATCGACAAAAACGGCACAACGATTGCCGACATAACTCTTGAAAACGTTGCCGCGCAGCAGAATATCGGCGTTCTTGCACAGACAGACAGCAATTACAAGAACCGTGCCGACGTGCATTTAAAAGCGCAGGCGGGAGAAACAGGCTTTGCGTCCATTTCCGAAGACGGCATTATGAAAACCATTTCCTACGCGCCTATCGCGGACACCGACGGCTGGTCGCTTTGTATCGTTGCCGACCTCCGCGACTTTATGAGCGGAATGTACGGCTCTCTTGCGATTATCGCGATCGTTGCGGTCCTTGCGATCGTTGCGGCAGTTATTGTTTCGACAATTTTCGGCGGAAAAATAGGCGGACCTATCCACGCTCTCGCCGATCGGTTAAAGGGACTTTCCGAGGGCGACCTTACAAGTCCTGTTCCTACGGTTAATTCAAATGACGAGCTTGCGGTACTTCAGGGCGCTGCGAATAACCTCACCACGGGCATAAGCACGATGATACGCGACATTGACGACATTCTTCATCAGATGGCGCAGGGCAACTTCAACGTTGATACCGAGCGCAACGCCGCCGTTTACGTTGGCGATTTCGCAGGACTCCAGCGTTCAGTTACCGACATCAACCGCCATTTAAGCGGCACACTCTCTCAGATAAACGTTGCCGCCGACCAGGTTTCAAGCGGTTCAACGCAGGTATCCTGCGGCGCGCAGTCGCTCTCCGAGGGTGCAACTCAGCAGGCAAGCTCGATTCAGGAACTTGCGGCGACTATTAACGAGATCTCCGACCACATCAACCGCACCTCCGACAACTGTGAAATCGCTCAGCAGACAACCAAGTCGGCTTCAAGCGCAATGCAGGATGTTATGGGACAGATGGATCGACTTATCGAGGCTATGGATAAAATCGACCGCTCCTCCGAGGAAATCGGTAAGATCATCAAGGCTATCGAGGATATAGCCTTCCAGACAAACATTCTTGCGCTTAACGCAGCGGTTGAGGCGGCAAGAGCAGGTGAAGCGGGTAAGGGCTTTGCGGTCGTTGCGGACGAGGTAAGAAACCTTGCGAGCAAGTCCGCGGAAGCCGCAAGCAACACGACTGTTCTTATTCAGGAGTCCATCGCGGCTGTACAGAACGGAAATAAGATCGTACAGGAAACCGCTCAGCAGATGAACGGCGTTGCCGAGGGCGCGATGAAGGTGAACGAGCTTATCGACCAGATTGCAGGAGCAACGCATGAGCAGGCAACATCTGCAACCCAGGTCACGACAGGAATCAACCAGATTTCGAGCGTTGTTCAGACCAACTCTGCGACTGCCGAGGAAAGTGCGGCAGCAAGCGAGGAACTTTCGAGCCAGTCGGAAATGCTCAAAAACCTTATCGGAGCATTCACACTCAAGCAGTAACATCACATATAAAAACGGCGCTGTTCCCCCGGCGCCGTTTTTTTATATTTTCACAAAAAACGCCCCGCTTTCTGCAAGCGGGGCGGTATTCTTTTGGATTTACGCGAGCGTAAGGAAGCGCTTGTATTCGTTCGGATCCTGACACTTGGTTCTTGCAAGCTCGTCGGTAATTTTACCGTTGCGAACAAGACGTGCGAGATCCTGGTCGAGAGAGAACATTCCTTCCTTTTTACCTGTCGCAATTGCACTAGGAATCTGGAATATCTTACCTTCACGAATGTTAGCGCAGATAGCGTCTGTCGCAGCCATTATTTCGAGCGCCGCAACACGTCCCTTTCCGTCGGCTGTCGCACAGAGGGTCTGAGAAACTACGCCGACCATCGAGTTCGCAAGCTGGGAACGAATCTGACCCTGCGAATGAGGCGGATAAACGTCGATGATACGGTCGAGCGTTTCAGCTGCGCCTGTCGTATGAAGCGTTGACATTACAAGGTGTCCCGTTTCAGCCGCCGTAACCGCCGCGTTGATCGTTTCAAAGTCACGCATTTCACCTACGAGGATAACGTCGGGATCTTCACGGAGAGCTGCACGGAGCGCGCCTGCAAAGCTGTCAACGTCAACGCCGACTTCACGCTGGTTTACCATCGACTGCTTGTGGTTGTGAAGATACTCGATAGGGTCCTCAATCGTGATGATGTGGCAGTTCTTCTGACGGTTGATGTGGTCGATCATAGCCGCAAGCGTCGTCGATTTACCCGAACCCGTAGGACCTGTTACAAGTACAAGACCTCTCGGCTTAAGCGCAAAATCGCCGAGGATCGATGGGAGATAGAGGTCTTTAAGCGTAGGGATATCGTTTCTTAAAAGACGCATTGCAACAGCATGATAACCTCTCTGACGATATACGTTTACACGATGACGGTGTCCCGAAGCGGAAACATAGGAAAAGTCCGCGTCAAGACCTTTCTGAATGGTCTGCTTGTGCTTGATCGACGTGATCTGGTTGATTACGTTTACTATGATCGGTTCTGTGCAGTCGGGGTAGCCCGATACCTTCTTAATGTTACCATGAAGACGAACGATAGGCGGAAGACCTGCCGTGAAATGAAGGTCGGACGCGCCCATATCTCTTACTTCATCAAGTATTGCGTTTATGTCAATAGTATTCATAGCTTTTTATCTCCTTATTATACGGTATACGTTGCCTTAACGAGTTCGTCCATGGTTGTTGTTCCCGCGAGAACCATATCTGTAACGTTATCACGAAGCAGTCGTGTTCCGTTCTTCTTCGCCTGGGCACAGATTTCTTCTGCGGTCGCGTTTCTGGAGATAAGCTCCTTGATATCGTTAGAAGAAACGATAATTTCGTGGATAGCGGTTCTTCCCTTATAGCCTGTATGGTGGCAGGTTCGGCAGCCGCCAATGTGGTGCTGATAAATTTTAACAGGTTCAGTCTTTCCGACAAGTCTGAGGTCAGCAGGGTCGGTAAGCGTAATCTCCTCGCGGCAGTCAGGGCAGAGCAGCTTAACAAGTCGCTGGGCGATAACGCCGACGAGAGAGGAAGCAACCATGTACGGCGCAACGCCCATATCTACAAGACGGAGAATTGTCGAAGCTGCGTCGTTTGTATGAAGCGTCGAAAGTACAAGGTGTCCCGTGATAGCGGCACGGATAGCGATATCGGCAGTTTCACCGTCACGGATTTCTCCGACCATTACGATATCCGGGTCCTGACGGAGGATAGAACGAAGCGCAGCCGCGAATGTCATACCAGCCTTTTCATTCATCTGACACTGGTTTACGCCGTCGATTTTCTTTTCGACAGGGTCTTCCGCTGTAACGATATTTACATTCGGCTTTGAAAGCTCGCCGAGCGTCGCATAAAGTGTTGTAGATTTACCGGAACCCGTAGGGCCTGTTACAAGCATAACGCCGTGCGGGCAGCGGATAATCTGCTTGAACATTTCGTAGTTGTAATCGGTCATACCGAGGTCGGTGATCTTTCTCGCCTTTTCGTCGCCCGTAGCGAGAAGACGGATAACGCACTTTTCACCGTAAACGGTAGGGATCGTAGAAATACGAAGGTCCTGGTTTACGCCGTCGATAACCGCACTCGAACGTCCGTCAAGCGGGATACGCTTTTCGGCGATGTTCATACCGCCGAGGATCTTGATACGTGTTATAAGAGAGTTGTGAACCGCGGGCTTTACCGCCATCTGCTCCACGCACTCGCCGTCGATACGGTAACGTATTCTCGTTCTGTCCTTAAACGGCTCGATATGGATATCGGAAGCTCTCTCGCGGTAAGCTGTTTCAATAATAGTATTAACAAGTTTTACGACAGGCGCATTATCAATACGTTCCTCGGAGTTATCGTCCTCCTGGTTCTGCATAAGCGCTTCGTTCGCGTCATATTCCTTATCGATATCGTTCATAACGTTGGAAACGGTTGTCGCGGAGTAAACCTTTCCAATCGCTTCAAGAATTGACGATTTCGTAGCGAGCATGGCGTGGATCTCCATACCCGTCTGGATTTTAAGCTCTTCAAAAATATAGAAGTTTACGGGGTCGTTCGTCGCAACGTAAAGTCTGCCGTTGTTGATTTTGAAAGCGATAACCGTGTTTTTCTTTGCAACAGCTTCGGGTATCTTCTTAACCGCTTCTGTTTCAATTTTTGTGGTCGTAAGGTCGATAAAGGGAACCTTTAATCTCTGGGAAAGTGCCTGAGCGAGCTGCGTTTCCGAAACATAACCCATTTCAAGCAGCGTATCGCCGAGCTTTTTTCCTCCTTCCTTCTGCTTAACAAGCGCGTCCTCAAGGTGCTGCTTGGTGATGTAGCCGTTTTCGAGAAGAATTTGTCCTATTGGTACGTTATTCATGCGTAAACCTCCATATATTAAAATATCTCTATGATATATGTGATACAACCGAAAAAACAGTTGATATTACCGAAAAAATGTGTTAAAATAGAGTAAAACAAACTGAACGCCGGTTCAGAGAAAGGATTTTTTATGATAAGTATTTTTGAACTCCCCACCGCCTACACCATAACCTTTATCGTTATGGCATTCATCTTCGGCGCGGTGATCGGCAGCTTTCTCAACGTTGTGATCCTCCGCACACCGCTGAAGCAGTCGATCGTAACCTCGCGCAGCCACTGCTGGACTTGCGGTCAGCAGCTAAAGAACATTGACCTTATTCCGATTTTCAGCTACATATTCCTGCGCGGAAAATGCCGCTTCTGCGGAACAAGAATTTCGCCACGCTACTGGATCGTCGAGCTTACGACAGCGCTTATGTACGTGCTTTGCATCTGCACCCTCGGTCTTACCGCCGAAATGCTTTTCGCAATCGTTCTCATTCCCGTGCTGATCGTACTTAGCGGAATTGATATCGACCATATGCAGATACCGTATCTTTGCAGCGCAATAATCGCCGTACTTGGTATAATCTCGATCTTCGTTTTCCCGTCCGTTCCGTGGACTGAACACCTTATCGGCGCTGTAATCGTTGCCGTTCCGTTTGCTTTACTTGCAATGTTCGGTGCGATGGGCGGGGGAGATGTCCAGCTTATGGCGGCGGCAGGGCTTCTGCTCGGCTGGAGCATTGTACCTGCGGCAGCGGTTGGAATCTGCCTCGGCGCGATCGGCGGGGGAATACAGCTTTTAGTGATCCCGAAAGCTGACAAAAAAGAGTTCAGCGAAAAGCTCGGAAAAATTGCAGCCGAATGGTACGAACAGCAGAAAGAGAACGGCTGCTCGCTGGCTTCAGGTAAAAGCGATGTGATTTACGGCAGTATGTTCAAAGGTAAATCTGATATTGAAAAGGACTGTATCGACAAAAAGCTCTGGACAAGCGAACCTGATATAGACGCGCTTAACGCACGGCTTAACGAGGAGCTTTCCGCCGCCGACAAGTTCGGTGTTTCAGTTGTTCTCGACGAAAACGGCGTAAAATCAACCGCCTGTAAGAAGCAGATCGTTTTCGGACCGTATCTTTCCGTCGGAATCGCGGTCGGCTTCCTTTTCGGAGAGCAGATTATAAACTGGTACCTCGGATTATTATAATTCGTAAGACACCGTCAGACGCGCAAACACTGTGCGCCTGACGCTGCCGCCCGACAGGATACTGTCGGGCTTTTTGCGTTTAATGACATAGGTGATTTAATTTCCGAACATCGGAATATAGTAGAAGATTATGATATCCTCGCCGTTATTTCCGCCGTCCTGACCGTGAACTTCCCATTCGTTCGTCTTAACGCTTCCGTCAGAGTTGTAGTCGATCGCTTTACCGCGGTTTGTGTTACGGAGCTGGAAGGCGATACCTTCGGTCGTTCCCGTCTTTTTAACGGAAAGTCCGTTTAAAACGGTTGACTCAGCGACCGTCTTTCCTGTTCCGATAGCGATAGCCTCGGCGTCGCTGTACGCTTCATAATAATCCGAAAGGAGCGAATCCTTAATATAGATATTGTCCGCGTCAGGCGCAGAAGCGTCGTAATAGTCATCGTCAAAACCGTATCCGCGAATGTCAAGTCTCATAAGGAGAGTGTTCCTCATCTGGTTCGGAACAACGCTTAATTCGGGGAGAATAACGATCTGGTTATTACTAAGGTAGAAATCGTCGGAGAAAACCGCGCCGTTAAGCTCTGTTCTCGTATTTTTGGCATTGCCGGTAAAGAGGAGGCTGTTTATATTCGTCGAGGTCTTTAAAATCGGAATATCGTAAATCTCATAGGAGGATTTATACGGCTCGATTGCATCCGGCTCGTAATGGAATATGAGCATACCGCCTCTACCCTTATTATTGCCGTTTTCAGTAGAGCTGTTAAGCTTGTTGACGATTGCTGTAAAGCCTGTACTTCCGCCGACTACCTCGGTATCTGTGCTGATGCTTTCGACATCTTTTGCAACGTGGATATCAATATAGCTTGCGTAAGAAAGGCGGTTTTCGATATAATCGGCAACGATCTTGTTGACCTGTAACGCGTCCGCGCTTGCCGCAGAGGACTTAACGATCTGCTGGACAGGTCCCGCGAATGCCGCAACGCATGTCATAAGGATTGCGATAATTGCAACTACTATAATAAGCTCGGTAAGGGTGAAACCCTTTTTATGCCGAAGCTTCATAAGCTTTTTCATTCCGGCACCTCCCTTATGTAATCGCGAGGCAGTTTACCGACTCGCCGGCGAACGAAGAGCTTTTTACATAGCTCGTTTCGCTATCACGTGTAACATTGATATAAGCGCTGGGTCCGAACCAGTAGCCTGCAAGACCGGTCTGGCTGTTATCGGAAGCGTCCATATAGTCGTTCTCAAAGGAGAAACCGCTCTTATAGTTTACAAGCTGGAATGTAACAGTCGTAGGGTTGCTCGACGACGCGCTGATACACAATTTACCCTTGTTGTCGCTTGAATCGCCGTTCGTAAAGCCCGAAACTGTTCCGCTTCCTGTCGCTGTAACCTCCTTGAACACATAGTGGGGAGGGAATGTGACAACCATTTCATACTTGCCCGAATCGTCAACTGCGTCCGCAGGAACATCATCGCCGCGAATCGTAAGGGTATAGGTTCCGGGGAGCGTTCCGTTTACGGAAGCCTGGTAGGAAAGACCGAAAGTGATCCTACCGCCGCCTACCACTGTTTTGTTATAAGCGAAGAGATCCTCGATATTTCTGCCGCTGGCAGTTCTGCTCTTGACCTCGCCGTAACGTATCGCGTTAGGAACGATACCGCTTACAGAGAAGCTAGCGTCGCCTGTCGAAGCCGCATTATAGCTGTCGTGATGAACAGCCGAGCCGCCGCAGGTGTTGCACATATACCCGCCTGTATTAGGGAGATATGTGAAAAGCGACGTATCGGTATGGTCGCCTGACGCGGCGCATTCCTCGCAGGTAAGCGTGTCCACAAACGTCAATCCGCACTTAGGGCATACGTAGTCCGTCTGTGTAAAGCTTGCCTTTGAGACAGGGTTTCCGCTCGCGTCGATCATAAAGTCTGTGTTATTTCCGTAGTGTCCGCAGTTTGTATCGGAACACTTAACGAAGTTCTTATTACCGTCAACTACGTTATAGGAGATCGTGAACGGCTGTGAGCCGCCGTCAACAATAAGGCTTAATACATCGTTTCCTGCCGCATGGTGGGAATCGTTATAACGCTTATACGTTTCATCTCCGACAACGTTTTCGATAAGATTTGAAAGGTCCTCTTCCGATTTATTCGCTTCCATAGTCTGGGTTCTTGCATGAGTAAGAATCATAAAGACAATCAGCGTCATAGCACCGAATACCGCAATTGCGATAAGGCATTCCGTAAGCGTGAAGCCCTTGCGTCGGAACAGGAGCATTTGCTTTTTCATACTTATTTTCCTTTCTCCTGAAGGAGCTGCCCCCCGTTTCAGAGGGGCGCGCCTTTTTTAACCGAGGTAATTGCTTCCCTCATACTGCCATTCACGACCCCACTTGCCCTCTGTACCTGCCCAGGTAACATTGCTGTCATCGGGCGGAGTTGCGGATGTGCCAGGTTTGTCGGGCGTCGGAGGAATACCGGGTGTTCCGGGTGTTGCGCCGGAAGAACCGATCTGATAGCCTACGAGCGAACCGAGCATTGTCTTAATAAGAGAGGGCTTAGGCTCTGCGTAGGTAAAGGTCGCCTTAGAAGCGTTGTAGGTCGAAACGATCATTCCGCCGAAAACAGGCGTCATATTCGAGTTGGTATTTTCGCTTACGTAATATTCGCCGTTAGGAGCGTAGATATATCCGCAGAATGTGTTATTCTGGCGGTTAGCGTCAACAGCTCTGCCGCGCGCGTTGGAAACGAGCATAATACGGTTCTGGTACTTGTCTTTCGGAACGGAACCTTCGTCCATCATACCCGAAACGTCGTTTGATTCGGTATGGTTGATGTACGTAACCTGATCTGCTGTTCCGACAACTTCTTTCTGACCTGCTACATATGTTACCGAGCCGGTTGTCTTAAAGTTGTTAGGATTATAGGGCGTATAGACATAATCGCCGTTGTTCAGTATAGGCTTACCGTCATCACCAACTGCGAAATTCGCGAGTTCAAATACTACGCTTCCGTTTCCGGTGATCGAAACATCTGTCCAGCCGCTTCCGTTATTGTAAGCGTCGCCTCTCCAGGAGAAACCGGGGTTAGGATCTGTTTCGGAGTCGGTAGGAGCGTCGATATTCGGAGCGAGTACAACGGGCATTGCGGGGGAGTCAGCGTCAGGACCGCCCTCTATCTCGTATATAACATTAGCGTTCGAGTCAACGGGAGAGCCGTTGCCGAAAATGTTATCCGAAATGATATTGAGGAAAATTCCCTTTTCGATATACGGAATATTTACGGTTACATCATCGCCCTGACCGGGACCCTTGCTTATTGTAACGGGGTATGTATTTCCGCTGGCGTCCGTAACATCGAAGGCATATTCGTAGCCAAGAACGGTTGTTCCGGCTGCGTCCATTACAGGCTGAAGCTGTGAGAAGTCGATAACGACCTCGGTATCGTATGCATCCTGCGAACTGGTATAGTTTGCGTAGGTGTTGTTAGTGCCTGTCTTGAGCGCGATCGCGTCGGATACAGACATCTGAGCCGACGAAGTTGTAAACTTGTCATTATCGTAGTCCGCTACGCGGTTTGCTACTGTTACGCTGATATTGCTGGGGTTGTATTTTCCGATATTGTTTCCTGTGTTACTTGCGTCACTGCCGCCGGTAAGCGTATTAGTAGTTCCGTTTACATGGATTTTTGCAGAGGAGTAACCGTCGGGAAGAATAATTTTGGAGTTTACATCAAGTGCGCCTGTAACTGTCCAACCGTTATTGATAACGCTGGTGTCGCTTCTTGTAATGTACTGACCGTTATTCTTATCTACCGCTACGGAAATCGGGTCGGTACGCTGGTCGTTTTCCTGACCGATCGTTCCTTCCGGCATTACGTAATAGATATTACCGGTAACATGGAGATTACCGTCAATTTTAGCCTGACCCATAATGTAAATATCGCCTTCGACATAAACATCACGCGCGGTAATATTCGCGTTACAAGCGAGAACGAGATCGCGTCCTACGAAGAGGTCGTTATCACTACCGAGATCAAGCTTATTCGCGTTGTTATTACCAAGTACAAGGTCCTTACCGATATACCAGTCGTTATCGGTTGTGCCCGCAATTCCGGTACACTCGAACTTGTTGAGATAAACGGAGCCGGAAGCTGTTATACCGCCCTTAAAACGGTTAGGTCTGCCGTCATTGAAGAACGTATATTCGTTCTCGAAGAAAGCGTCGTCGGTAATTTCGTCCGCGTTGATCTTAACGACGCGGCTCGACTTATCGTAACCACCGTCTGCACCGAAGCTCTGACCTGTCGCGGTAAAGAACGTTGTAAAGTTTACGTTTGAGTTACCGGGGTCGCCGGGTGTTCCGGGGGTTCCGGGGGTTCCGGGTGCGCCGGGGGTTCCGGGTGCGCCTGTGGACTGCTTGACCTTAACTGTCGTAAGATAGTCCTCGACAGAAACCGTGTTGCTGTTATAGAACGCGGTCGTTGTGAAAACATAGGTGTAATCGTAATAGTGGTATCTTACGGGGTTGCCCGCGGTGTCAGTACCGTCAACCCAACCTTTGTACTTGACGCCGTTACTCGGAAGTTCGATCTTGATCGTAATACCGTCAAGGCTTCCGTCAATAACAGATGTTCCGCTTGACGCGAGCTGCTGGATAATATTCTCGCTGCTTGCGGTAGCAGTCGTGATATTAGGCGTATGAGCCATAATGCTGCTTCCGGGGGTATTCAGCTCCGCAACAGCTTCCTTAATCGGCGTATAGTTATTAGTAGAGGTTGCGTTTGTTGCAACATCATTTACAACAGCCTCAGAAATCATATCCGCAACGGAAACTGCCGAAAGATACAGCTGAGAATAGTTATAGTTGCTTATAACAGTATTGCGCGCACTTCTTGCAGTATAATATGCTGTTGAAGCCATAGCTATCAGAAGCGTCATAACAGCAATTACGACAAACAGAACCGCGCCTTTTTGCTGTTTAAGCTTACCAATACGTTTTATCATCTCTTTTTTCCTCCTTTCAGAGTATGGCGCAAACGTCGGCGTTATTTCCGACGTTTGCATTGATTTAAGCTTACTGGTTTACTACGATATCCGAAGCGCCTGCCTTGATCGTGTCAAGCTCCTCCATCTGTTCAACAGTCAGGAAGCTGATCTCGCAGTCTACCGATACGATAGTGTCATTTTCGCATACGACATTCTCCTCGCCCTTAGTTTCAACGGTCGTAGGAGTTCCGTCCTCGCCGATTATAACGAGCGTTTCAGAGCCGCCCGAAATTGTCATCGGAATATCAACTTCCTTAATGTAAGAAGCACGTTCGAGGTCGAAGATATAGTCGATGAACTTGAGGTAGTCCTCATATTTACCTGTTACGGTAAGAGCAACCTTTGAAACACCGACAACCTGCTTAACCTTAGTTGTCGAAGCGTATTCACAGAGAGCCTCTTTATATGCCGACTTCATGGTATCGGTGTACTTCTTAGGCTCAACGACATTTCCGTCAACGTCTGTAATTACAACGTTAGTGATATCGTTCACAGAAACGTTGTAGGTCTTTGTTCCGTCTTTGAACTGACCTTCGAGGAGAACCTCGTCGTCTGTACCTCTGGCTGTCTGGGAGAAGTTCTTGAGGTCGTAGATAACGGGCTCGGGGGTGTAGGTTTCGAGGTTTAACTCGGTAGTTGTAAGTTCCTTAACTTCAACGCCCATCGTGCTTAAACCGCATTCCTTAAGGTAAGCGAGGATAATTTCGGAAGCCTCGTATGTAGTAAGGTCGGGGTAGAAGCCGCCCTCGAGGGTTTCCGCTTCCTTTTTCGCATCCTTAATTTCGGTGTCGATAGTTGATTCACGGGCGAGCTTTTCGTTAAGCTCAACTTCCTGCTTTTTCATATTATCGAGCGACTTATTCGCCGATTCAATTCCGTCGAATGCGGGCTTTACGAACATAAAGATTCCTGCTGCGAGGATACCGCCTACAACCAGAATTATAATTATAATTTTTTCAACCTTAGTTAAGTTCAACGTCATTACCTCCCTTTATTCTCATGCTAAGTTCAAAGGTATACGAAAGCTTTTCGCTTGAATCAGCTGTGCCGTCGTCGCCTTCAGCCGCAAAGCCTGTATAAAGGATATTCTCGAAATAATCCTGATCGATAAGGCTTCTTACATATTTTGTAGGCACACTCTGGTCAAAGCATCTTACGACTAAATCTACGTCATAATTCTTAACTTCGATATTATCAATTATAAGAAGCTCGTCGCTGTCCGCGATACCTTCCATAGCTTCGAGAAGCTTTGTACGAACCTCGGTTGTACCTCTCGGAAGGTATTCAAAAAGTGTTTCCGCAATCTCCAAGTTGGTTTTATAGAGATTGATATTATCGAAAATTTCGATTTTTCCGTTTAAGACATCGAGTCTTTCGTCCATCTCAGGGCTATGGATACGCGCGTCGATCTCGTCTGCTTCGGTCTGGATACCGTTAGCGATGGAGTTGCAGACAACTACGCTTGCGCCGCACAATGCGACTGCTGCGACTGCACAGACGCCTACGAGAACAACGAACTTACTTACGCCCGCCTTTTCCTTAACGGCAGATGAATCGAGGAGGTTTACGTGGTCGAGATCCTTACGAACCTTAAAGAATGCACCGAGAGCGTTCGCATATTCCGCAAAGTCGAAGTCGCAGAAAGCAACGATGTTATTCGGGATACTAAGGATATGCGCAGGAACGTTAAACGAGGAAACCGCGTTAGAAAGCGCGATAAAGTCCTTAACGTGACCGTAGAACATAATTTCCTTTAACGGCTTTGAATCCTTTCTCTGCTGGATAAACTGGAGAGTACGGAAAACGTTATCGTAAACTGCCTGGTTTACATAATCGTCGTCGTTATTGTAATCATAGGGGTCGATACGAACGTAACGGTTAAGTGTAACCTGACCGTCCTCATAAAGGTTGATATTTACGAAGTCGGTATCTACCTGTACAAGCATAAGGGGCATAGAAGCCTCAAGCTTCGCCGTATTAAGGATAAGGCGTGTTATACAGTTGTTAGAAACGTTGATCTGCTTTAAGTTAAGACCGAGCTGGGTAAACAGGCGGATATAACCGTCAACCATTCTCTGGGGGCAGGCTGTTGCGAGCAGGCGGATCATCTGTGCGTCATCCTCGCCCTTTTCTTCACCGATAATAGAATATGAAATATTATATTCCTTGGTGATACCCATTGTATTAAGGATCATGGATTCGATAGCCGCGGAGTTTGAAATCTTTTTCGGCTTCGGGATCGTTAAATCCTTATAGAGGATAGAACCTGAGTTGATGCAGACGATAGCGTCCTTATCCTTGATGTTCTTAGTTGCGATAATATCGGTAATTTCACCTGCGACCATCGGGATATCCGTGATGTATCCGTTACTTACGCAGCCTACTGTAAGGTCGCGCGTTTCCGTGTCAACAACACGGATCTTTGAGCCGCTTAAGGTTCCTCGTACAAGCTTTATCTGCTTGTCAGTAATATCAATTGATAGCATTTAGTATACCTCTCTTTTTTATTAAGTGTTGCCCATGTTCGCCATACCACCGTAGAGAATCGGGAAGATACCCGCGAGAATCAAACCTACCATAAGACCCATAAAGATAATCATTAAAGGCTCCATCATACCTACAAGCTTCTGGAGAGCGGTATCTGATTCGTCCTCATAATAGTCAGCGGATTTTGAAAGGATTTCATCGAGTGCACCCGATTCCTCACCGACCATGATAATGGAAGTAAAGATTCCGGGGAAGATACCCGTTTTTGCTACAGAGTTTGAAAGTGATTCGCCGTGCTTAACGTCCTCGACAACCCGTTCGTGGAATACTTTCTGAATGTACGAATTTCCGAGAGTATCTACGGATTTTTCGATACAGTCAACCATCTGTAAGCCCGAAGCGAAGAGGTTAGCCATTGTTCTTGCGAAACGGCCTGTGTAAATTGTACACATAAGCTTACCGACTTTCGGGATTTTCGTAAGAAGCTCATCGAACTTTAAACGGATAGCCTTGTTTTTAAGACATACTCTTATTATAAATGCAATTACCGCTGCAACGATAAGAAGAACCCACCACTGTTCTCTCATAAAGTCGCTTATTCCGAACAGTGCAGCCGAAAGGGCAGGGATATCCTCTCCCGCGAGCTCACGGAACATAGGCAGAATGAACGTCATAAGTGCGAAGAAGATTACGACGAGGAGCACAAGCAGAACGATAGGGTATGTCATAGCGTTTTTTACCTTATTGTTCGTCTTGTTTGCTGACAGGTAGTGGTCAGCAACTCTCTGCATAATCGTATCGAGGTTACCTGATGATTCACCGGCGGCAACCATACTTACGAAGAGGTTCGGGAAAACGCCGGGGCGTGCCTGGATCGCCTCCGAGAATGAACGTCCTTTCTGAACATCCTCATAGATTTCGAGAAGAACAGCCTTTGCCTTCTTATTCTCCTCCTGTGAGTAAAGGATATGTAAGCTCTTTACAAGGCTTATACCGGCTTTAAGCATTGAAGCCAGCTGGCGGCACATAAAGGCAAGGTCCGCCGTTTTGAATTTGTACTTTGCGTCTTGTTGTTTCTCTTCGATTTCGGTGTATTGAGTACAGTAAAGACCCTTTTCCCTTAGCTTTGATGTAAGGTCGAGATAGTCCTCTGCGTACTCCTTACCCTTAACCTTTGAGCCATTAGAGTCAGTCGCAACGTATGAGAAATATGCCATGAACACCCTCCATTCAGTTTATACCCGCCCGACGTACAGGCGCACGGGGACAAGGTAGTTTTGTGCGCATAAGTATATAGGTATATTATAACATAGTAAAAGTTATATAACAATAGTGCGTTCTAACAAAATTTTTGTTTTAATTTTGTGTATTTCGTATTATTTAAGCCAAAAGAGTTACAATCCTGTTTCATTTTTTCCGAACTTTCCCTTTGCCGCAAAAAAATGTCTTTTTCCGTACAATTTTTCAACTAAAAAATCTTTCGTTTACTTAAATTATGTTTATGGGTTGTGCATATTTAACTAAAAAGTATTTTTTATTTGTGACAAATGCGCTATTGACAGAGCGGGCGATATACTATATAATAGACTTGTAATAAATAGGCAGCTTACGCCGCCGAAAGTGAGGTAAATATGAACGTTAAAATTTTCAACCAGCCTTCTCTCCCCAACATTCCGTGGATGGAACGTCCCGAAGGCTGCAAGGACGTAGTTTGGCGCTACGACGCTAACCCCGTTATCCCCCGCGACCTTCTCCCCACAAGCAACTCGATCTTCAACAGCGCGGTTGTTCCCTACGAAGTAGGCGACTATAAGTTCGCAGGTGTTTTCCGTGTTGACGATAAGGAAAGAAATATGGCTATCCACGCTGGCTTCTCCAAGGACGGTATCCACTGGGATATCAACGAAAAGCGTGTTGAATGGATAAACGACGATCCCAACACCGCTGAAGCTAACCCCTGGCAGTACGGCTACGACCCCAGATGCGTATGGATCGAGGATCGTTTCTGGATCACCTGGTGCAACGCTTACGGCTGGAAGCCCACCATCGGTGTGGGCTGGACAAAGGATTTCAAGGAATTCCACCAGTGCGAAAACGCTTTCCTTCCCTTTAACAGAAACGGCGTTCTCTTCCCACGCAAGATCAACGGCAAGTACGTTATGTTCAGCCGTCCTTCCGACTCCGGTCACACTCCTTTCGGCGATATGTACATTTCTCAGTCGCCTGATATGAAGTACTGGGGCGAGCACAGACACGTTATGGCTCCCAACAAGGGCTGGGAATCCTTAAAGATTGGTGCAGGTCCTATTCCGATCGAAACAAGCGAAGGCTGGCTGGTATTCTACCACGGCGTTCTCCAGAGCTGCAACGGCTACGTTTACAGCTTCGGCGCTTGCATTCTCGACATTGACAAGCCCTGGGTAGTTAAGTACCGCTGCTCCGAGTACCTCCTCAACCCGAGAGAGTACTACGAATGCATCGGCGATGTTCAGAACGTAACCTTCCCTTGCGCTGCACTCTGCGACGCTGACACAGGAAGAATCGCTATCTACTACGGCTGCGCTGATACCTGCGTTTCCATGGCATTCTGCACTGTTGACGAGGTTGTTGACTACGTTAAGAAGCATTCCTGCGTATAATATTATAAGTATTCTGATTTATACGAAAAAAGCACCGGCGATAAAACGTCGGTGCTTTTGCGTTTGCGGCGAAGCCGCTTTGCGCCCGCAGGGCGCGGGGGTGGGCGGGCGGGGAGGGTCGCGGCGCGAGCATGGCGAGTGCCGCGTGCAGCGGGCTATACGAACATCGCTAAGGTTGAAATAAAAAAAAGCTGTTGAAACCAGCCATTTCGGCAGCCACGACGGTGTACCCTGAGCGAATGCTCATGGTTAATAAAGAAGCGCATAAAAATTACGAAAAGGACGGCCGC
>CAZAXM010000007.1:0-64739 GCA_964489095.1 uncultured Ruminiclostridium sp.
AGAGTTCTCAATATGAGTCTTTCTTTTTGGCTATTTTATTTTACAACTTTCCGAAAAATAAGAAAGCCTGTCCACTTTTTAGGGTGAACAGGCTTTTTATCAGTAATTAAACAAGCTCAATGATAGCCATTTCCGCTGCGTCACCGCGGCGGGGACCAATCTTAACGATTCTTGTATAACCGCCGTTTCTGTCAGCATACTTCGGTGCGATTTCATCGAAGAGCTTCTTGGAAACGGACTCCTTTGTAACATACGCGAAAACCTGGCGCTTGGAGTGAAGGTCGCCCTTCTTTCCGAGGGTAATCATCTTTTCAGCTTCGCTGCGAACTTCCTTAGCTCTTGAAACGGTTGTTTCGATCTTTCCGTTTTCGAGTAAGAAGGTTACCATAGCTCTGAGCATCGCCATTCTATGGTCGCTTGTTCTGCCTAACTTTCTCATTGCCATAATGGTTTCTCCTTTCTGACAGACTGTATGTCAATTCAATTATTCTTCGCTTGAAGCGAGGTCAAAGCCCAGTGACTGGAGCTTCGCTCTGACTTCTTCAAAGGACTTTTTACCTAAGTTTCTGACCTTCATCATATCCTCCTGGGACTTGTTAATGAGGTCGTCAACCGTGTTAATACCTGCGCGTTTAAGGCAGTTGAACGAGCGGACAGAAAGATCGAGATCTTCGATAGTCATTTCGAGAATCTTATCCTTACTCTTGTCCTCCTTGTCAACCATAAGTTCGGGCTGTGTAAACTCGTCCGAAAGGTCTACGAACTGTGCAAGATGCTCACAAAGAAGCTTGGCAGCATAAGAAACAGCTTCCTTAGCGGAAATCGTTCCGTCTGTCCAGACTTCAAGAATGAGCTTGTCATAGTCGGTTCTCTGACCAACACGAGTGTTTTCAACCGTGTAATTAACCTTTAGTACAGGCGTGTAAATGCTGTCAACAGCGATTACACCGATAGCGGGCTGAATAAGGGATTTGTTCTTTTCAGCAGAAACATATCCTCTGCCTCTGTCGAATGTAAGCTCCATAAAAAGCTTAGCACCCGCACTAAGAGTAGCGATATGCATTCCGGGGTCGAGAATTTCAATTTCACTGTCGGTTTTGATGTCGCCGGCGGTAACAACACTCTCGCCTTCCGCTTCGATATAAACTGTTTTAGGGCAGTCGCCGTACATTTTAGCGATAAGACCCTTAACGTTCAGGATAATTTCTGTAACATCTTCCTTAACGCCGGGGATAGTTGAGAACTCATGCTGAACCCCGTCAATTTTTACAGATGTTACTGCAACACCGGGTAAAGAGGAGAGCAAAACACGTCTTAGGCTGTTGCCTAATGTATTGCCGTAGCCTGCTTCGAGGGGTTCGAGAACAAACATACCGTACTTCCCGTCGGGCTTGAGCTTAACTGTCTCTATTTCAGGCTTTTCGATTTTTTCAAGCATTCCTTAACCCTCCTGCTTAATTCGTTTGGTTGTGGGATAACTCCCTCGTACAAAGGGCAATTATTCAGCACCTGACAAAATCAAATGATGAACAAAGCGCCCCAGTTAATTTTAAATTACGATAATCTACGCGAAAGCCGCGCAGCATTTCGGTCACATTGTAAATTAAAAATAACTGCACCTCAGCATTATATGCTGAAAAGCTATTATTTAGAATACAACTCGATGATGAGGTGTTCTTCTACTTCGTAATCTAATTCGTCACGCTGAGGCATTCTTGCAACCTTAGCGCTCATAGCTTCCTTGTTCATATCAAGCCATAACGGAATAAGTCTGCCGTTTGTAGCTTCAACAACCTGTGCGAACTTAGCGCTCTTCTTGCTCTTGTCAGATAACGCGATAACGTCGCCAACCTTGATTCTGTAAGATGGGATATCTACCTTTTTACCGTTTACGGTGAAATGACCGTGGCCAACGAGCTGTCTTGCTTCACGTCTGGTGATAGCTAAGCCCATTCTGAAAACAACGTTGTCAAGTCTTGTTTCGAGAAGGCGGATAAGGTTCTGACCGGCGATACCTTCTTCCTTAATAGCCATTTCGTAGTAGTGGTAGAACTGCTTTTCAAGCACGCCGTAGATAAACTTGAGCTTCTGCTTTTCCTTTAACTGAAGACCATATTCAGAAGTCTTTTTTCTAACATTTGCGTTCTTGTTTCTGTTTGTTTCCTTAGAATAACCCATAACCATGGGGCTGATTCCGAGAGCCTTGCATCTCTTGAGCACCGGCGTTCTATCTACTGCCATATTAACCTCCGTTTTTTAATCAATATCGATTCTTAATTTTCGACTCTGAGTAAACTTGAACTCAGTTTATTTACTTAGACGCGACGTCTCTTAGGCGGACGGCATCCGTTGTGGGGGATCGGTGTAACGTCCTTGATCATGCGAACTTCAAGACCAGCTGCCTGAAGAGCGCGAATCGCAGCTTCACGTCCTGCACCGGGACCCTTTACATATACTTCAACAGTCTTCAGACCGTGGTCCATAGCTGCCTTAGCTGCTGTTTCAGCAGCGGACTGTGCAGCGAAAGGAGTAGACTTTCTCGAGCCTCTGAAGCCGAGTTCGCCTGCGCTTGCCCACGATAAAGTGTTGCCCTGAAGGTCTGTGATTGTAACGATTGTATTGTTGAATGTAGACTGGATATGAGCGGAACCGTTTTCGATGTTCTTACGCTCACGACGTCTGCGGATAACGGGCTTCTTACCGTTAGTCTTTGCCTGTGCCATTTCGTTACCTCCTTACTTCTTCTTGTTAGCAATAGTCTTCTTCGGACCCTTGCGTGTTCTTGCGTTAGTCTTGGTTCTCTGACCACGGCAGGGAAGACCCTTTCTGTGACGAGTTCCGCGATAGCAGTTAATTTCAACAAGGCGCTTGATGTTAAGCGCAACGTTTCTTCTTAAATCACCCTCAACGGTGTATTCCGCGTCGATGATTTCACGAATCTTCGCTTCTTCAGCGTCAGTTAAATCCTTAACTCTGGTATCAGGATTGATACCTGCCTTTGCGAGAATATCATTTGCGGACTTTCTGCCGATACCGTAAACGTATGTCAAACCGATTTCAACACGCTTATCTTTCGGTAAATCCACACCAGCAATTCTTGCCATAACTGTGTTCCTCCTGTTTTATTCGGGGCAAATCAGCCCTGTCTCTGCTTATGCTTAGGGTCCTGACAGATAACCATTACCTTACCCTTACGCTTGATTACCTTGCACTTATCGCACATAGGCTTTACTGAAGGTCTTACTTTCATTGTGTTAACCCTCCTTTTTGGTTAAACTTACTTGGCTCTCCATGTGATACGTCCCTTATTAAGGTCGTATGGGGACATTTCAACGGTAACCTTATCGCCGGGAAGAATACGGATAAAATTCATTCTCAGCTTTCCGCTTACATGAGCCAGTATTTTGTGGCCGTTTTGCAGCTCAACCTGAAACGTAGCATTCGGAAGCGCTTCAAGTATCGTGCCTTCGACTTCGATTACATCTTCTTTAGACAAGCTTTACTCACACTCCTTAGCGTTCAGCTCTCTTAAAGCTGTCCGTAATTTCCTGTTCGTGATTTCATCGAGAGGAATTGTCTGATTCGTTTTTGCGAGGTGCTTCGGATTTTTCTTTTTCGGGTTTTCGAGAGGGCGCTCCTTTCCATCACAGACATAAACGAAACCGTCCTTAATTTCTGTTATAACAAGCGGATAACCGCTGTCGCGCCCCGCCCGGCTGAAAACAACCATACCCTTTTTAAAGTCCATCTTTACCACCCGTCAGTGTTTTTCCAGCGTCATAATAATCGGCTTATCATTCGTAATGCAAACTGTGTGTTCAAAATGCGCGGATAATTCACCGTTCGGTTCAACAACCGTCCAGTTATCCGATAGAATCCTCACATCGGGAGTTGTGGTGTTCACCATCGGTTCGATAGCGATCGTCATACCGGGGACAAGCCTCGGTCCTCTTCCCGCCTTGCCAAAATTCGGAACCTCAGGAGCCTCATGCATTTCGCGTCCGACCCCGTGTCCTACGAACTTACGAACAACCTGAAAGCCGTTCTCTTCAACGTATGTCTGGATTGCAGCGGATATGTCGCCAACACGATTTCCTGCAACAGCCTGCTCAATACCCTTATAAAGCGCTTCCTCCGTAACCTTCAGAAGGCGTTCAGCCTTGTCGGAAACTGTCCCGATACGGAACGTTTTCGTGTTGTCGCCCATAAAGCCGTTAAGCTCTGCGACAATATCACACGAAAGAATGTCGCCATCCTTGAGTATCTTCTTCTTTGACGGGATACCGTGAATAAGCTCCTCGTTTACTGAAAAGCAGTTATGCCCCGGAAATCCGCCGTAGCCCTTACAGGGGGAATGTCCACCTTTTGAAACGATAAAGTCGTTTACGATTTTGTCAAGCTCCCATGTCGAGATACCCGCAACAGCGTGTTTTCCCGCAAGCGCAAGCGCCTGAGCCGCAAGCTCGCCCGCCTTCATCATTTTAGCGATTTCATCTGCCGATTTTACTTGAATCATTCTGTTTTATCCTTCGATTGCTTCCATAGTAAGCTTCGCGGTATCTTCGATTTCTTCCTGTCCGATAACCGTTCTGAGCTTGCCCTTTGCCTGATAGTAGTCCTTGAGGGGAGCTGTTTTTTCCTTATAGGTTGCGAGTCTTGAAAGAACCGTTTCAGGCTTGTCGTCAACTCTCTGAACAACCTTAGCGCCGCAGCTGTCACAAACACCCTCAGCCTTGGTAGGCTTAAATTCGGTATGATAGGAAGCTCCGCAGCCTTCGCATACGCGTCTGCCGGAAAGTCTTGCACAGATTTTTTCATCGGGAACGAAAATTTCGATTACCTTATCAATCTGAACACCCATCGCGTCGAGAGCCTCAGCCTGAGCAACTGTTCTCGGGAAGCCGTCGAGAATGAAACCATTCTTAGCGTCGTCCTTCGCGATTCTGTCCTTTAAAATACCGATTACAATTTCGTCGGGAACAAGGTCGCCCCTGTCCATATAGTCTTTAGCCGCCAGCCCCGTAGGAGTCTGGTTCTTAACTGCCTCTCTGAGCATATTGCCAGTCGAGAGAGCGGGGATACCGAGCTTATCGCATACGATTTCAGCCTGTGTACCCTTTCCTGCGCCGGGAGCACCTAAAAAGATTAAATTCATACTTACTCCTATTCGTCGTGAATTCATAGGGAAGGAGCGGCAAAAGCTGCCGTTCCTTTCCGGAATCCATTTGCTTATTCGAGGAAGCCCTTGTGGTGACGCATCATCATCTGGCTCTCAAGAGAGCGAACTGTTTCAAGCGCAACACCTACAACGATAAGCATAGTCGTGCCGCCGAGCGAAACATTTATCTTCGTAATCATCTGGAATACGATAGGGAAGATAGCGATGAACGCTAAGAAGATCGCGCCGATAAGGGAAACCTTGGACAGCGAGTTCGAGATGAACTCCGATGTGGGCTTTCCGGGTCTTATACCGGGGATAGCACCGTTATTTTTCTTAAGATTATTGGCAATTTCTACGGGGTTATACTGGATAGCGATGTAGAAATAATTGAATGCAATAATCAGAATGAAATAAAGAATTCCGTATAACCAGCTGCTCTGGCTGAATAATCTTACAAAGCCTTCCCAGAAGTCGTGACCGCTTGTTCCGTCGCCCGTAATTCCAAAGAAGTAGCAGATAGTCTGCGGGAGCGACATAACGGACATAGCGAAGATGATCGGCATAACGCCTGCCATAGCGACCTTGATCGGGATATGGGAGGACTGACCGCCGTACATTTTTCTTCCGACAACTCTCTTTGCATACTGAACGGGGATTCTACGCTCTGCGTTTGTCATAAGTACAACGAGTGCGATCATTGCAATAAAGATGATTAAGATAACGGGAACGAGAATAGCGTTCTTCATATCGTCCTTCATCGTCATGATAAGCTCATAAACGGAGGAAGGACCTCTTGCAACGATACCCGCGAACAGGATCATAGAGATACCATTTCCGATACCCTTTTCATTGATCTGGTCGCCGAGCCAGATGATAAGCGACGCGCCCGCAACGAAGCAGGCAACGATTGTAATACCCGCAAGCACGCCCTCAAAGCCGGACATATACTTAACGACGCCGTAATTACGGAGCGCAACGTAAAATGCGATAGCCTGGAAGAGCGCAAGACCGAGAGAGGTCAGCTTTGTGATAGTGTTAAGCTTCTTTCTGCCCTCCTCGCCCTCTTTACTAAGTCGTTCAAGAGGGGGGATTGCTACGGTAAGAAGCTGGATAATAATTGACGCATTGATATACGGGGTGATGGACATTGCGAACAATGTACCCTGGCTGAGCGAGCCGCCCGTCATAGTGTCAAGGTAGCTAAGCAGCGTTCCGTCGCCGAGCATACCGGCGATAGCGCTGCTGTCGAGGAACGGCACAAAAACAGCCGAACCGAAACGGAATATAACGATGATGAATAATGTGTATAAAATCTTTTTACGAAGCTCTGCGACTTTCCACGCATTTCGGAAGACTTCAAACATTATACCACCTCTGCCTTTCCGCCTGCTTTCTCGATTTTTTCAGCGGCAGAAGCAGAGAACTTCGCAGCCTTTACAGTAAAGCTCTTGGTAACTTCGCCGTTTCCGAGAACCTTAACTCCGTCAAGTGTGTTCTTGAGTAAACCGCTTTCGATTAAAGCAGCCTCATCGATAACTGCGCCGCTTTCAAAGCGAGCTTCTAAGTCAGAAACGTTTACAGTTGCGAACTCAGTAGCGAAGATATTGTTGAATCCACGCTTAGGAATACGCATTGCGAGCTTGGTCTGACCACCTTCAAAGCCCGGCTTAACGCCGCCGCCCGAACGTGCCCACTGACCCTTATGACCTTTACCTGCTGTCTTACCCTGACCCGATCCGTGACCGCGTCCGATGCGCTTTACCTCTTTGGTTGCGCCTTCAGCAGGAGATAATTCGTGTAGCTTCATGGTTACACCTCCTATGAATAAAATTATTCTTCGGTAACTTCAACTAAATAGTGAATTTCCTTGATTTTACCTCTTGTTGCCGCATTATCGGGCTGTTCAGTAACATCGTTAACCTTTCTGAGACCTAAAGAGTTCGCAGTAGCAATGTGACTGTCCTTACGACCGATGAGCGACTTTACTAACTTGATTTTGAGTGCCATAAGTCTTTTCTCCTTCTCTTTTTAGCCTAAGATTTCCTTAACAGTCTTACCTCTGAGCGCCGCAACCTCTTCTGCGTCTCTGAGAGAAGCGAGACCTGCGATAGTAGCGCGAACTACGTTGCAGGGGTTGTTTGAACGCAGCGACTTTGTACGGATATTCTTGATACCTGCCATTTCAACAACGGCACGAACGGGACCGCCTGCGATAACGCCGGTACCCTCGGGAGCGGGACGCATGAGAACTGCGCCGGCGCCGAACTTACCAACTGTTTCGTGGGGAATAGTTGTACCCTTTAAAGAAACCTTAATAAGGTTCTTCTTTGCGTCCTCGATACCCTTGCGGATAGCGTCCGGAACTTCGTTGGACTTGCCTAAACCGAAGCCAACAACGCCGTTTCCGTCGCCGACTACAACGAGAGCGGAGAACTTCATAATGCGACCGCCCTTAACAGTCTTGGATACGCGGTTAAGAGCAACTACCTTTTCGGCAAGCTCGTATTTTGATGCATCTAAAAGTGCCAAAGCCTTATCCTCCTGTAATTATTAGAAATTGAGTCCGCCTTCGCGCGCACCCTCTGCCAGAGCAGCAACTCTTCCGTGGTAAACATAACCGGAACGGTCGAAAACCACGTCGCTGATACCCTGTGCCTTTGCCTTTTCAGCAAGAGCTAAGCCAACCTTCTTGGCTGCTTCGCAGTTGCCGCCGTATTCTGTGAAGCTCTTTTCGTTAGAAGAAGCGGCGCAAAGCGTCTTTCCTGCTTCATCATCGATAAGCTGAGCATAAATGTTCTTAGCGGAACGGAAAACATTAAGGCGGGGACAAGCAGCAGTACCGGAGATCTTAACACGCACTCTCTTATGACGCTTAATTCTGTTCTTATTGCTGTCGATTTGTTTAATCATTTCTTATCACTCCTTATGTTTTACTTCTTACCCTTGCCGGCTTTACCTTCCTTGCGGCGGATAACCTCGTCGATATACTTGATACCCTTACCCTTATAAGGCTCAGGCGGACGAATGCTTCTGATTTCAGCTGCATACTGACCAACCTTCTGCTTGTCGATACCCTTTACGATAATCTGGTTCGGCTGGGGAACTTCAAGAGTGCAGTCCTCAGTATCGGACACGATTGTGGGGTGGGAGAAGCCGAGGTTAAGGTTTACGTCCTTACCCTGCTTCTGGCAGCGGTAGCCGACGCCGTTGATTTCGAGAGTTTTCTGGAAACCTTCGGTAACGCCGATAATCATATTGTTGATAAGAGTTCTTGTAAGACCGTGGAGCGCACGGTTTTCTGCTTCATCATCGGGGCGGGTTACATTGATAACTGCGCCGTCGAGTTCAACCTTGATAGAAGGCTTAAATTCCTTCGTGAGGGTACCCTTAGGACCCTTTACCGTTACTGTTGAGCCGTCAACCTTTACATCTACGCCGGCAGGAACAGTTATCGGAGCTTTACCAATTCTTGACATATCTGTTCCTCCTTACCATACGAATGCAAGAACTTCGCCGCCAACATGCTCCTCACGAGCCTTTCTGTCGGTCATAAGTCCCTTGGAAGTAGACACGATAGCGATACCGAGTCCCTTCATAACCTTGGGCATATCCTTGCAGTTCGAGTAAATTCTTAAACCGGGCTTGCTGACTCTGCGTAAGCCGGTAATAACTTGTGACTTATTCTCAGTATACTTTAAAGTAATTCTGATAACACCCTGCTTATTGTCTTCGATAACTCTGAAGTTCTTGATATATCCCTCGTCAACGAGGATCTGAGCGATCTGCTTCTTGATGTTGGAGCAGGGAATATCAACAGAGGGGTGCTTCGCCGAATTAGCGTTACGAATTCTTGTAAGCATATCTGCGATAGTATCAGTAATCTGCATTATTGCTTCCTCCTTATAGTTTTGATGTAAAATTACCAGCTGGACTTCTTCACGCCGGGGATCTGTCCCTTGTACGCAAGTTCTCTGAAGCAAATTCTGCAAATGCCGAACTTGCGGAGATAAGCGTGCGGTCTGCCGCAGATTTTACATCTGTTGTAAGAACGGGTAGAAAACTTTGCAGGACGCTGCTGTTTAGCAACCATTGATTTCTTTGCCATATCTCTATTTCCTTAACCTTTCTTATTTCGCAAACGGAGCGCCCATAAGAGCTAAAAGCTCCTTTGCCTCTTCGTCTGTCTTTGCTGTTGTTACGAAGTTGATGTCCATACCGCGGATTGCGTCGATCTTTTCATATTCGATTTCGGGGAATATGAGCTGTTCCTTGATACCAACGCTGTAGTTACCTCTTCCGTCGAAGGAATTGGGGTTGATACCTCTGAAGTCACGAACACGGGGAAGAGCTACGTTAAAGAAACGGTCGAGGAACTCGTACATTGTATCGTTTCTTAAGGTAACCTTAACACCGATGATGTTGCCTTCTCTGAGCTTAAAGTTAGCGATTGCCTTCTTAGCGCGGCAAACGATAGGCTTCTGACCCGTGATCTGGCTTAAATCATTCATAATAGCGTCGATCTTCTTCTGATCGTCCTTCGCCTCACCGCAGCCTACGTTGATAACGATCTTATCAAGCTTCGGAATCTGCATTACGCTCTTATAGCCGAACTTCTTGAAAAGAGCAGGTGCTACGGTTTCCTTATAATAGGTTTTCATTCTAGCCATTTTGTTTACTCCTTACCGACAGCAGCCGGAAGCTTCGTTATCCGACCCCGCTGTCAAGCTCATTAGAGTTCTGCACCGCAATGCTTGCATACTCTTACTTTCTTGTCGTTCTTAATTTCGCTGCCGACTCTGGTAGCCTTCTTGCACTTAGGGCAAACGGGCATAACCTTGCACGCATAGAGGGCGCCTTCAGCCTTAACAATACCGCTGAGCTGATCCTGACGCTTAGCCTTAACGTGCTTTGTTACCATATTGCAGCCTTCGACGATAACCTTACCCTCGGAAGGAGAAACCTGTAAAACCTTACCGGTCTTACCCTTATCCTTACCGGAGATAATTTTTACCTCGTCGCCGGTTTTAACGTGTAAATTGTTCATTTCGGCGTCCTCCCTTATAATACTTCAGGAGCGAGCGATAAAATCTTCATAAAGTCCTTATCGCGGAGCTCTCTGGCTACGGGCCCGAAAATACGAGTGCCTCTCGGGTTCTTATCTTCCTTGATGATAACTGCGGCGTTTTCGTCGAAGCGGATATAAGTTCCGTCGTCGCGTCTTAAGCCTGTTGCGGAACGAACTACAACACACTTTACAACGTCGCCCTTCTTAACTGTTCCACCGGGATTAGCTTTCTTAACGGAAGCGATAATTACATCACCGATGTTCGCATATTTTCTACGAGTACCGCCGAGGACTCTGATGCACATAAGCTCTTTAGCGCCTGTGTTATCAGCGACCTTAAGACGTGTCTGCATCTGTATCATGGTCTTTTACTCCTTCCGTCTTACTTAGCTCTTTCGATTACGTTTACTAAACGCCATCTCTTATCCTTGGATAACGGTCTTGTTTCCATAATTTCAACCGTATCGCCGATGTTGCAGGTGTTTGTTTCATCGTGAGCCTTTAACTTGATGGTTCTCTTAACGATTTTCTTGTACAAGGGGTGGCGAACGTTATCCTTGATTGCAACTACGATAGTCTTGTCCATCTTGTTGCTGACAACCATGCCGACTCTGGTTTTTCTTAAATTTCTTTCCATTTAGCTTCGCTCCTCCCTTACTTATTAGCTGCAAGCTCGCGCTCGCGCTGGATTGTCTTTATTACGGCAATCTCCTTCTTGACAGCCTTGATTCTCGTAGGATTTTCAAGCTGATTCACTGCAAGCTGAAAACGGAGGTTGAAAAGCTCCTGCTTTAATTCAGCAGCTCTGTTCTGTAATTCGACTTCAGATAACTCTCTGATTTCCTTTGTAATCTTCATTACTCAGCAGCCTCCTCTTTCTTTACAAATTTGCACTTGATGGGGAGCTTGTGCATTGCAAGACGCATAGCTTCTCTTGCAACTTCCTCGGAAACGCCTGCGATTTCAAACATAACTCTTCCGGGCTTAACAACTGCTACCCAGTATTCGGGCGAACCCTTACCGGAACCCATTCGGGTTTCAGCGGGCTTTTCAGTTACGGGCTTATCGGGGAAAATCTTGATCCAAACCTGACCGCCACGCTTGATGTAACGGGTCATAGCGATACGGGCTGCTTCGATCTGGTTAGAAGTGATCCAAGCGGGCTCAAGAGCCTGTAAGCCGTATTCGCCGTTGGAAACGGTATTTCCGCGAAGAGCCTTACCGGTCATACGACCTCTCTGCTGTCTTCTGTACTTAACTCTCTTTGGAAGTAACATTATTCATTACCCCCTTCTTTTCTTTCAGTTCTCGGTCTTGAATTTCTTCTTTCACCGTTTCTGTTATCGTTATTTCTTCTTCTGGGTCTTTCGGGAGTTCTGTTTGCGGGGATTTCGCCCTTTAAAACTTCGCCCTTATAGATCCAAACCTTAACGCCGATTACTCCGTAGGTTGTATTAGCTCTTGCAACACCGTAGTCGATGTCAGCACGGAGAGTCTGAAGCGGGATAGTACCCTCGTGATAGCTCTCGCTGCGAGCGATTTCAGCGCCGCCAAGACGACCGCTTACAGTTGTCTTGATACCCTTTGCGCCGAGCTTCATTGTTCTGCTGATGCAGGACTTCATAGCTCTTCTGAAGGACACACGGCCTTCGAGCTGCTGAGCGATATTTTCAGCAACGAGCTGAGCGCTCATATCGGGGCTCTTGACTTCGATGATGTTTACGATAACGGTCTTACCGTTTGTAAGCTTTTCAAGCTCTGTGCGGAGCTTTTCGATTTCAGCGCCCTTCTGACCGATAACCATACCGGGCTTAGCGCACTGGATATTAACCTTAACCTTAGCTGCGTCTCTTTCGATTTCGATAGTGGGAACGCCAGCCTTATAGAGTTTTTTCTTTAAAAACTCACGGATTTTGTAGTCTTCAACGAGTGTATCGCCAAAGGTTGATTTTCCGGCAAACCAGCGGGAATCCCAATCCTTTATAACGCCTACTCTAAGACCGTGCGGATTAACTTTCTGTCCCATAGTTTACCTCCTTATTCAGCTTCTTTAACAACCAAAACAATGTTGGATGTTCTCTTTAAGATGCGGTGTGCTCTGCCGTGATCCTTAGGACGGATTCTCTTGAGTGTAACACCGGCGCCGCAGTGGCATTCAGCCACGTAGAGGCGGCTCACGTCCATATTGTGGTTGTTTTCAGCATTAGCCATAGCCGACTTGAGAAGCTTCATCAGCGGTTCGCAAGCAGACTTAGAAGTATGCTTTAAGATTGCCATTGCAACATCGCAAGGCTTATTTCTGATTAAGTCGAGGACGATTCCTACCTTACGGGGAGAAATACGAACCTGTCTTAATTCTGCTCTAGCTTCCATTGGTTCTTTCCTCCTTACTTCTTGGTAGTCTTGCTGCCGACATGACCCTTAAAGGTTCTGGTCGGTGCAAATTCGCCGAGCTTATGTCCTACCATATCTTCGGTAACATATACCGGAACGTGCTTTCTGCCGTCGTGAACAGCGAAGGTGTGTCCGACAAACTCAGGGAATATTGTACTGGAACGGCTCCATGTCTTAAGAACCTTCTTTTCGCCCGCTTCGTTCATAGCGATAACGCGCTTCAGAAGAACTTCCTGGACATAAGGTCCCTTCTTGATGCTTCTGCTCATAATATTTATTTCCTTTCAAGCTACGCTGCAAGTTAATAAGCTTCGCTTTACCCTTTCGGAACGTGCTCTTTTTAACAGCAGCTTGTTGTGATTACTTAGCGTTTCTTCTCTTAACGATGAACTTATCAGTTCTGTTGTTAAGCTTTCTGGTCTTATAACCGAGAGCGGGCTTGCCCCACGGGGTTACAGGGCCGGGACGACCAACGGGGGACTTACCCTCACCACCGCCGTGCGGGTGGTCGTTCGGGTTCATTACAGAACCTCTTACGGTAGGTCTTGTACCGAGGTGACGGGTCTTACCTGCCTTACCGAGGTTTACGTTAGCGTGGTCAGCGTTACTTACTACGCCGATCGTAGCCATGCATCTCTCGGATACGTTTCTGAGCTCTCCGCTGGGAAGACGGATAAGAGCATAGCCGTTTTCCTTTGCCATAAGCTGAGCCATATTACCTGCGGAACGAACGAGCTGAGCGCCCTTACCGGGGTAAAGCTCGATGTTATGGATAACGGTACCAACAGGGATATCTGCGAGAGCAAGAGCGTTGCCGGGCTTGATATCAGCGTCGGAGCCATTTCTGATTGTATCGCCTACTGCGAGCTTTTCGGGGGCGATGATATACTTCTTTTCGCCGTCCTCATACTGAACGAGAGCGATAAAAGCGGAACGGTTAGGGTCGTACTCAAGGGTAAGAACTGTTGCGTTCATACCGAGCTTATTTCTCTTGAAGTCGATTACTCTGTACTTCCTTCTGTTTCCGCCGCCGTGATGTCTTACGGTAATTCTGCCGTAGCTGTTACGTCCGGAATGCTTCTTAAGGCTTTCGAGAAGGCTCTTTTCAGGAGCAACCTTAGATAACCCGCTGTAATCGATAACTGTCATGCCTCTGCGACCGGGGGTGACAGGTTTATATGTCTTTATAGCCATTTTATCTCACTCCTTACTATTACATCATACCGTCGAAGAATTCAATAGTCTTTGAATCCTCGGTAAGGGTTACGACTGCCTTCTTCCAGTCGGAAGTATAGCCTTCGCTGCGACCCATGCGCTTCTTCTTGCCCTTAACGCTGATGGTATTTACCTTAGAAACCTTGACGCCGAAGAGAACCTCAACAGCCTTCTTGATTTCGATTTTATTAGCGTTTTTAGCAACCTCAAAGGTGTACTTACGGTCTGCAAGTCCATCCATTGACTTTTCAGTGATAATCGGACGTACGATAATGTCCTGTGCAATTCTTTCCATTATGCGTACACCTCCTCAATTTTTGCAACCGCGTCTTTAACTACGATAAACTTGTTGTAGTTTAAGATGTCGTATACGTTGAGCGTATTGACCTGAGTGGTCTTAACGCCGGGGATATTTGCAGCACTCTTGATGACCTTTTTATCAACGCTGTCGAGAACGATGAGTGCCTTTTCATTTACATTAAGAGCCTTAAGCATATTAACGATGGTCTTTGTCTTGAACTCTTCTGTCTCGATTGCGTCGAGAACAACGATATCGTTGTCAGCGCACTTAGAAGAGAGTGCGGAAAGGAGAGCGAGTCTCTTTACCTTTTTATTTAATGAGTAGCTGTAGCTTCTGGGCTTCGGTCCTAAAGCGATACCGCCGTGGGTCCACTGAGGAGCTCTTGTCGAACCCTGTCTTGCGTGACCTGTGCCCTTCTGTCTCCAGGGCTTCTTGCCGCCGCCGCTTACCTCTGTTCTGGTGAGGGTAGACTGTGTACCCTGACGCTGATTAGCGAGGTAATTTACGACTGCTGCGTGCATAACTACTGTATTCGGTTCAATTCCGAATACTGCGTCATTAAGCTCGAGGTCGGAAACAGGCTGACCGTTCATATCAAATACTTTTACGTTTGCCATTATAATCCTCCTCCTTACGCCTTAACCGCATCAGTAATGCAAAGCACTCCGCCCTTAGGACCCGGAACAGCACCCTTGATTGCGATAAGATTATTTTCTGCGTCAACCTTGACGATTACAAGGTTCTGAACAGTAACGGTGTCACAACCCATGTGACCTGCCATGCCCTTACCCTTGAAGATTCTGGAAGGCGAAGAGCAAGCGCCCATAGAACCTGCTTCTCTATGAACAGGACCAGCGCCGTGCGTCATCTTGAGTCTGTGCTGATTATGACGCTTGATAGCGCCCTGGTAGCCCTTACCCTTGCTGGTGCCCTGAACGTCGATAACATCGCCGGCTGTGAATGTATCAGCCTTTAAGATGTCGCCTACGTTTACAGCGCTTGTGTCATCAAGTCTGAATTCCTTAAGTGTTCTCTTGAACGCTACGTCATTCTTCTTGAAATGACCCTGCATAGGCTTGTTGACTGCCTTCGGCGAAACATCGCCGAAACCGAGCTGAACCGCCTCATAGCCGTCGTTTTCGGAAGTTTTCTTCTGAACGACAACACAGGGACCGGCTTCAACTACCGTTACGGGAACTACGTTTCCCGCTTCGTCGAAAATCTGCGTCATGCCGATTTTCTTTGCGATTAAACCCTTTTTCATGGTTTTCCTCCTAATTGGTTATTGGTTGAGATCTCTCAACGTGACCAAGTGCAGCGTTTCTGCCTTGGTTAGTGGTTGGCTTTCGCCAACATAACTCGAAACTTCTTCTTCGGTCGCAAAGCAACTCTGTGGGGAATTTTTTAGAATTCCATTGAAATTTCTACGCCCGCGGGAAGCTCTAAGTTCTGTAAAGCTTCGATGGTCTTGTTGGTCGGGCGGATTACGTCGATAAGACGCTTGTGGGTTCTGAGCTCGAACTGTTCACGGCTGTCCTTATACTTGTGAACTGCGCGGAGAATGGTGATTACTTCCTTGTTTGTGGGAAGCGGAATCGGACCTGCGACTCTCGAACCGGTTCTCTTTGCGGTTTCAACGATCTTTGCTGCTGCTGCGTCAACTGTGCTGTGTTCGTAACCCTTGATCTTGACTCTTACCTGTTCCTTAACTGCCACTGTTTTATCCCCTTTCGTAGATTTGCGTCTGATTTTGATTTTCCGTTTCACACTATATCGGGTGTTTCCTGATATAGCATATTTTTCGCTTCACCGGAACACTTATCGGGGGTATCTGCCACAGGCAAACCCTTCCCAATTCCGACAAAGCGTACAATCTGCGCGGAAAATGCATTCAACCACAACGCGCAAGGTTTATTATACAGCATTTTCCCGCAAATTACAACCTTTTTTTGAAAATTTGTTACGTTTTCAGACATAGAATTTTAACGACAACTCGTCCGATTTTTTGTTGATTTTGCACAATACGGCATATTTCAGAAAATTTCAGGTCTTACGATCTGATCTACGATGTTCATATCGGTAATAGCTACATTATAATAGTATTCCGACCCGTCAAGCGTATAACGATTCGCAAATTCTACGCACTGTCCATTATCATCAAAAGTATAAATCATAGCGAAGTCGCTTATTTCAAGCCCATAAAATGCGTCATAGTTGGTAAGCTTTCGGTCATCATAAAGAAACGTTATAGTATTTCCATCTCGTTCCGTAGAAGAAACAGCCTTTTCAAATATGGAAAACAACTGCGCGCCGTCGGCGTAGTAATGCCGGCTGCTGCGGCTATACGAATAAAAATTCTCGTTGCCTTTTGCGTAATAATGCCATTCTGTATCATCAGGAAGCGTAGCGAAGTCGATTTCCGTGCCATTATTAAACTCATAATATTCGGCAGGCTCGCCATTGTCATCTTTCCCGTTCGCATGGAATATATATTGCATAACATCGCCCTCGAAACGGTAGCTTATCTGCTGAACATATTCGTTATCGCCGTCCGTCCCTCCCGTTAATGTCACTGTCGCGCTCTCCAACGCCGTATGAAGCGAACGCGCCTTTTCCAGTTCTTCTTTTCCATCATATTCAATCGACTGAAACGAACAGCCGCATAACGCAGCCAGAATCGTCACCGCCGCTATTGCTGCTCCTAACTTTTTAACAGCACCCATAATTACCGCCTTTCAAAAATGCAAACAGACAAAAAAGCTGTGCATAGTACTTTATAACCAGCTGCCCGCTTATCAGCCGAGCCAAGGTTATAAGTATAAGCACAGCTTTCTCCGCTGTAATCGTCCGGATTATTCCTCGAAGCCGCTTTCAATTAACTTGATCAAGCCATCAACTGCAAGCTGTTCATCAGCGCCGTCCGCGATAATGCGAATGGTTGTACCTCCGACAATACCGAGAGAAAGGATACCTAAAAGGCTCTTAGCGTTTACTCTGCGCTCTTCCTTTTCAACCCAGATAGAGGACTTGTATTCGTTTGCCTTCTGAATAAAGAATGTTGCGGGTCTTGCGTGAAGACCAACCTGGTTTTTTACGTCTACTTCTCTTACGAACATAGATCTACCCTCCATTGTTTTTTGTTGCCCTTTTACTGACGACACATTTGTCGTTCCTACAATGTAAGTATATCCGTAAAAAACTTTTAAGTCAACTGATTTTTTTGTTTTTTCGGGGCAAATCGAAATATTTTTCCGTTTTTATTGAATTAAACCTAAAAACATTCAACATTGTTGTTGAATATGCACATATACTTTTCAACAGTTTGCGGACTGTTTTTTTACGCCATATCTGGTCTTTTCTCTTTTGTAACCTTTAATGACATCTCGTCCTGCCACTTCTTTATATTAGCGTGGTGACCCGATATAAGAACGTTGGGAACTCTCCTGCCGCGCCATTCTTCGGGGCGGGTATACTGCGGGTGTTCAAGCAGCCCGTTGTAGTGGCTCTCAATCGTGTATGCGTCCTCATTCGGGAGAACACCCTCTTGCAGGCGGGCAATAGCGTCGGTAAGTATAAGCGCGGGCAGCTCGCCGCCTGTTACAACATAATCACCGACCGAAATTTCCTCAAATTCAAGCTCGTCAAGCACACGCTGATCAACGCCCTCGTAGTGTCCGCAAAGGAGAATAAGATTATCCTCCGCCGCGAGTTCCTTAACTATCTCCTGATTCAGCTTTCTGCCCTGCGGGGAGAGGTAGATAAGGCGGGGGGCTGCATTTTCGCCGAGCTGACGGCGAACCGCCTGAACGCAGTCATAAATCGGCTGCGCCTGCATAACCATTCCCGTACCGCCGCCGTAAGCCTTATCGTCCACGCGGTTGTGTTTATCGAGCGTGTAATCACGAATATTATGGCAGTTTATTTCTATGTAGCCTGCCTTTCTTCCGCGCCCGACAATGCTTTCGTTCAGAACCGCCTCGCACATTGCGGGAAAAAGCGTAGCAATATCAATCCTTATCATTCTGCTCGTCCTCGTTATCGTTATTTTCGTAAATTTCAAAAAGGTTCGGAAGCGGTCGAATAAAGAGCCTGCCCGCATCTATATCAGTTTTTATAAGAACATCGGGGATAGCGGGAAACATAAGCTGTCTGCCCTCCGGGGTACGCAGCGAGTAAACGTCCGCGCCGCCGTTCTGATAGATTTCGTCAACCTTACCGTAAACCCTGCCGCTGTCGATATCCTCAACTGACAGACCGATAATATCCTGTATAAACCACACGTCATCGGGGAGCTGGGCATCGTCGCGGTTCATGTAGAGGGTTTTTCCGATGAAACGCTGCGCTTCTTCGGGGGTGTTCACGCCTTCCAGCTTTATAACAGCGACATCGCTTTTAAGGTAGCGCGCATAATCGAGCCGGACTGATGTTTTTCCTTTATCGAGGTAGAGGGTATCGAACTCCTCGATAACGTCGGGGCTGTCGCAGTAGCACTGCATACGCACCTCGCCTTTCAACCCCTGGAGCTTAGTTATTTTTCCGATTTCGAGAAACTGTTTTTTCATTTGTCGATTCCTTTCGTGCAATCGGGTGTTATTACCCGGGTAATCCAGTCGTGCAGATCGCGGTAGACTGTTTTTCTGTTTATTTCATGGAGCAGCATATGGCGAGCATTTGCGTAGAGGCGAACTCTGACATTATCATGACCGACGCTCCTCAATCTTCGGTAAAGGCGGGCAACACCGCGCCCGCAGTCGCCGACGCTGTCGTTTGTACCGCTCATAAGCAAAATCGGCAATTCACACGGAACGCTGTATAGCCAGTCGTCTGTTGAAACTACGTCGAGCAGCGTTATAATATCGCGATAACCGCTTGCGGTATAATCGAAGCTATGTCTATCCATAAGGAGGCGGATTTTCGGGTCACGGGAGAGCCAGTCCCAATCTTTTGCATAAGGAACGCCTTTCATTTTCGAGCAGAACAAGTTACAGCCGCACCGCATAATTCCGTGAAGGGTATATCGTCCGTTTTTGTACAGGCAGAGGGTGTTAGCCAGCGCGACAAGGAGCTTCTGACAATCGAAGCCGTCGCTTGTTCCGACGAGGACGCAGCCTGCCAAAGAATCCCCGTACCACGTCAGGTACTCGCGCGCGGCGAAGCTGCCCATACTATGTCCTACGAGAATGACGGGCAGCTCAGGAAATTTTGCCGAAACGGTGTCGGTAAGTTTTCTCATATCGCGCACAACGCAGCGCCAGCCGTTTTTTTCTGCGAAAAGCCCGACATTTCCCCTTGACGCTGAGCGACCGTGCCCCGCGAAATCATTTGCACAGACGATACAGCCCCGGTCGGTGAGGTATTTCGCCAGACCCTTATACAGCAATGCATTTTCGCACATTCCGTGGGCAAGCTGAACGATACATTTCGGCTTAGAATCCGGAAAATACGCATAAAATGCGATTCTATCCACACCGTTTGAGCTTTTAAATCCACCCTGAACGCTCCGCATAATACCTCCTGACGGCTTACAATCACTATTTTCACATTCTTCTCCATATAGTATAGCACATTTTCCTCGGAAATAAAAGCGTTTACGGAAATTTTTCGTAACGCGGGGCTCTGTTGTTTTCAAGGCATGCTGTCCAGCTTAGACTAAGCTTACAAAAGAGAACCGCCGATCAGGCTAAATGAGAGCCGCGGCGTTAACCGAAGTAGGGAAGAAACCGAGGAACACAAAAGCCGCTGCGACCGCCGACGGGTGGTTCGATTCTTCCCCACAGGCGGTCGCACCGATGCGGGCAGTTTGATTCCCACCGAACTCAGCCGTTTTCATAAAGGCTTTCCCGACTTTGACAGGTTGCTGCTTTCTCTGTGCGAACTCCTCCGTGAGGGCTTACACCCTCCGTCGGAGTTCGCCGCGGCTTTCTCTATCCTCGACTTATTTTTCACTTTAGTTAACGCCGCGCCCCGCATTCACACGCAAAAAGCCGCCCCCGTCAGACGAGAGCGGCTTATTTTGTCATCTCAGAAAGAAATTACTTTCTTTTTCTTGTGATTGCAATTGCAGCGCCTGCAAGAATTGCAAGACCGCCAATAGCAGCTACACTTTCAATACCTGTGTCGGGAGAACCCTTGGAGGAATCAGTAGCAGCGTCAACATCACCTGCTGCGGGAGCTTCGGTAGCCGGAGCTTCTTCAACAGCGGGAGTTTCATCAGCAACAGGAGCTTCTTCAGCTTCGTCTGCGCCAAGACCATTTACGGTAAATTCAATTGCAAGAGATTCAGTCGGATATGCACCGGCATAAGAAGTAAGCTCGGTGTTCCAGATGTTAGCGAAAAGAATGCCTAATGTACCAGCCTTTTCGTCATCAGGGTCAACCATAGGTGTAGCAACAGTTTCAGCAACAACGCCGTCAACAATGATGGAAGCGTCGGTAATTGTAACGCCTGCGTCAGAAGGAATGTCGGTTGCTACGAAGAGCAGGTTGAAAGCAGAAGCGCCGTCAAGGGCCCAGTCAAAACCGTCAACAGCAACAGTGTATGTGCCGTCCTTATCAATAACTGCGTCTGTGAATGTTGCGGGAAGAACATATCCGTCAATGTCATAGTCGTAGTTGTCCTCGTATTCAGGGAAAGTTTCGGGATCGTTACCGCCCCATACGATCACACTGTTGAAATAGTCCGTAGCAGCACCATATGTAGGCTCTGTGGGCTTGTTTCTGAACGAATAGGGAGTAGTCTGGAATCCGATGTAAGCGTTGTAGGATTCAGCAGCTGCGCCGATGGAAAGGGCAGCAGCCGCAACCGCTGCGATAGCTGCCGCAGCAATGCGTCTTGTCTTCATGAGTAATACCTCCAAAAATAGTACGGCAAAAGCCGCCTTTTATACTTTTTTATTATAGCACATAATGTAAAGGTTTTCAAGCGTAATTTTGCCGTAATTTGACTTGTTTTTTTGTTGACTTTATACAAAATCAACGCTGATTTTTCGTTGGAACATCTTCAAGCAGATATTCAATTGAATCAATAAGCGCAAGAAGGCTGGCGTTAATTATATCCTTTGACGCTCCGACCGTCGTCCAGGTGCTTTCACCGTCCGTACTTTCAATAAGAACACGCGTGACCGAAGCCGTACTCTCGCCCGACGAAATAACGCGAACCTTGTAATCGACAAGACGCATTTTCTTCAGCTCAGGATAGAAAACCTCCAGCGCCTTGCGTAAAGCGCGGTCTATTGCGTTTACCGGACCGTCGCCCTCGTCCGCCGTTATCTCCGTCTGCTCGCCGACGCGAACCTTTACAACGGCGTTCGCCTTTCCCGTGTAGCTATGGTGCTTGCCGAAGCTGTCCATAGAGGATATTATTTTGTAATGGTCTATGTCGAAATGCGGCGTATACCGCCCTAATTCTTTTAGAACAAGTAACTCGAAGCTCGCCTGCGCCGCCTCAAACTGGAAGCCCGAACACTCCAGCTCCTTGAGCTTTTCAAGAATACGCCCCGTCGCCTCGCTGTTTTTGTCAAGCGTTTCGTCGATCGCCTTCAAACGCGGCAGTACCGCCGAACGTCCCGAAACCTCGCTGAGCAGAAAGCTACGGTGATTTCCGACCGTTTCAGGCGGGATATGCTCAAACGTTTTCGGATTTTTTGAAACGCCGTCCGCGTGCATTCCGCCCTTGTGCGCAAAAGCAGAATCACCGACATAAGGCATGGCGCGCTGTAAACGGACGTTCGCGATTTCGCTTACAAAATGAGCCGTCTGGGTCAGAAACTCCATTTTTTTCGGTTTTACAACATCGTACCCAAGCTTAAGCTGTAAATTTGCCGCCGCAGTTGAAAGATTAGCGTTCCCACATCTCTCGCCTATACCTATAAATGTACCCTGAACCTGTGAAGCACCCGCACAAACCGCAGCTACCGTCCCTGCCGCGGCGCAGCCGTTGTCGTTATGACAGTGGATACCTATTTTAATCGAAACCGCTTTTCTTGCCGCCTTGACGGTTTTTGAAATTTCATCGGGGAACGTTCCGCCGTTGGTGTCGCAAAGGCAGACGGTTTCCGCACCCGCCGCCTGAGCTGTTCTCAAAACGTCAAGCGCATATTCCGGATTTGCGCGGTAGCCGTCGAAAAAATGCTCCGCGTCAAATATAACAGTTCTGCCCTTAGCGCGAAGAAACGCGATGGTTTCACTTATCATACGGAGATTTTCCTCAAGCGAAACACCGAGAATGCAGTCAACGTGCAGATCCCACGCCTTCCCGAAAACCGAAACGCACCTCGTTCCCGCCGAAAGAAGCGCGGCTAATCCCTCGTCGTCCTCCGCAGAAGTGCCCTTACGCTTCGTTGCGCCGAAAGCGCAGAGCTTTGAACAGACGAAACGCTCGTCCGCCGCGCGTCTGAAAAACTCCAGATCCTTCGGGTTTGAGAACGGATTTCCCGCTTCTATATATGTCACCCCGAAATTATCGAGGCATTTCGCTATTTTCAGCTTATCCTCAACAGAAAAGCTTATTCCTTCGCCCTGCGCACCGTCACGCAGAGTCGAATCGAACAGTTCTATTCTCATTTGCATTGTTCCTTTCATAGTTTCTGCTTTTCGCCGCTGCGCGTCCTCCCACCTCGTGCAGGCGGCGCACGGGCGGGCGCAGCGTTTGCGCAAAGCGCAAACCGCGGAGCTTCGCTCCGCTCCCCGAAGAGCAAAGCCCTTCGGGGGCTGCGCCCGCCCGTGCGCCGCCGGCAGAGCCTCGCCGGAGAGCAGAAAAAAACCGCTCAGCTGCTTTCCTTAAGGCAGTGCGCGCAGTAATCAGCAGGGAATATCCACCTGCGCTTTAAGCGAGAAAGCGTACAGTAAACATTCCTTTACGCTTAGCCCCGTTGCTTCCTCAAGCGCACGCTTGTATACAAGAAGCTGCCCCTCGTATTCCTCCCGAAGCCGTTCGGGAGATGTGTTCGAGTTTGTCTTGTAGTCAACCAGCACAATCCGCCCGTCCTCTATAAACCAAAGGTCGGCAATACCTTGTATAAACGGCTTCTCCTCGTTTTCAGGAAGCCCCTCCATATCGTATTCGCAGAAAATCGGAAATTCCCGATGAACCTCGGACGAGGCGCAAAGCCGCGCGCAAAGCCCGCTTCCGAGAAACGCTTCAATCTCTCCTGCGTCTATGCTGCGGTATTCCGCTTCTGTAAGCTTCCCGTGCGAAAAAAGCTCTCCCAGCTGAGCAGAAGTTCCAGAAAAGTCAAGAAGCTCCATCGCCTTGTGGTACGCGTCACCCTTTTTCTTGCCCGTAAGCCGCTTCGGTTCGCCGTCTTTTATAAAGGTCGGCGTGCGTAAAAACCTGTCAACCTTGTCAACATATTCCGAAAAATCGTCCACGCTCTTTACGCCTACCTGCGTCGCCGTGACCTTAGCCGGGATCTTTGACGCCGCCGCATACGCATACTGCGTGAACGGCTTGATCTCCGCCGCCTTTTTTTGGACAACTTCCCGCTCGGCGCGCTCCGTTCCTTTATAGAACAGCTTCTTCTCAACGCTTATAAGCCCCCTGCGTACCGCCTTGCTTTCAATCACCCATTTCAGATGAACGTCAAATTTGTCCTCTTTCTTTGAAGCAGGCGCAGTGAAAATAAGCTTCTCCTTCGCCCTCGTTGCCGCAACATACAGAAGCCGCATCTCTTCGCTGCGTTCCTGTTCCTCGTTCGATTGAACGATCGCACTCATTCCGAATGTGTCAATTTTAAGCCCGCGCGCACGATCAACTATCTTCATTCCTATGCCGCTCCCCGTTTCAAGCGACATATACGGATTTTCACGGCTCCGATGTTCCGAAGAAAGATTTGCTACAATACATATCGGAAATTCAAGCCCCTTCGACCCGTGAATCGTCATAAGCTTTACCGACTGTGCTGCGCTTTCCGCACTTTTTGCCTGAGCCAGCCGCGCCTGTCGGCTTTCCGCCCGTGACATAAAGTTCAGAAAATCATAAAGGCTTCTGCCCGCGCTTTCGTTGAATTTCCGCGCGTAGCTTATCAGAAGCATAAGGTTCGCGTCGCGCTTTTCGCCGTCGGGCATCGCCCGCATAGCTTCAACAAACGGACTTTCATCATATATTTTCCTTACCAGCTCCTCCGCCGACTGCTCGCGGGAAAAATCTCTTAGTTCATTCAGCTCCGAACAAAATCTCCGCGCTTTTTCACTTTTCTCCGCGTATTTGCACAAGCCGCTGAACATACTCCCCAGCTTCTTATCCCCGCCGCCAAGCTTCGTTTCAGCCAGCTCCTCCGCCGTAAAGCTGTACGGCGGAAGCGTCAGAACAGCTGCGAGGTCAAGGTCGCGGTAGGGATTGTCAATAATCCGAAGAAACGCCAGCGCAAATTTAACCTCCGCAAAATCAGTATACCCGCTCTCGTCCTTCGCTTCAAACGGTATTCCGGCCTTCGCAAGTGCGTTTTTGTAAATGTGCGCGTTCGCAGAGTATTTTCCCATAAGCACGGCAAAGTCCCCATAACAGCACGGACGCTTTTCTCCGCTCCTTTCGGTCACAGGAAATCCCGCCTCGACCATATCGCGTATGCGATCGGCAATGTACGCCGCCTCTCTTTTGCGCGAATCCTCCGCGTCCGCACCGTACAGCATCACAAGCTCAGTCCCGTTTCCCGCGTCGGGAGAATAACAGTCCGCACCTCGTACAAGCTTCTGGCTGTCGTCGTAGTCAATCCCGCCTAGCTCGCTTGTCATCGTTCCTTCAAAGATCGCGTTTACCGAGTCGATAACCGCGTCCGAGCTGCGGAAGTTGCGGTTAAGCTGAATGACCGTGAAATTTTCGTCGTTGAGCAGCCGTACAAAAACGCGCGGATCCGCGCCGCGGAAACGGTAGATCGACTGCTTTACGTCGCCGACGAAGAACATATTCTGACCGTTCCGAGAAAGACGGCTGAAAATCTCGTACTGTATCTCGTTGCTGTCCTGAAACTCGTCAACAATTATCATTGATATCCCGCTCCGGAGCTGTTCAGCAATCTTCACATTGCGGAGAAGCTCCAGCGTCATAAGCTCTATATCCGAAAAATCGACGACGTTTTTTGAACGCTTGCGTTTTGAAAACTCCGCGTCAAGCTCACATGTCAGTCTTTTGAGAATTTTAAGAACAGGCGCACACTCCCTGTAATCAGACTCCATACGTGTAAGAAATCTCGCCGCCGCCAGCGCCGCCTTCCAGCTGTCCTTCATCTTTTCGTTATATGCCTTAACGTCGGAGTTGTCGAAATCCTTTGTTTTTCTCGGAACAGTCGGCGTTTTAACCGCCGCCAGTGCCGAAAGAAGCGCGCCCTCATTCGCGTAATTGTCAGCCGTCATGAACGGCGCGGTAAGCTCTCTCCACTCGGCTGCGAATTTCCGCACTTTTTCGCTGTCAGATTCCTCAAGCTCTTCCAGAATATCATCTATTTCATTCTTCCTCGACACGATTCTTTCCGCGATGAATGAACCGACAATTTCGTTCGGGACATTCTGAGGGTTTTCGTAAATGTCAACCCAATGTTCAAAATAACTTTTATAATCGGTCAGATTTTTCGCGAACTCATAAAGCATTTCCAACAGCTTACAGAGCTGATTATCGTTTTCCCCGCCGTACCAGTTATAGAGAAGCTCCTTTTCCGCTTCGGCAGTGTTCGCGTAAAACCGCTCAAGCGTTTCGTCCATAGCCTTCGCGAAAACTAACCGCCCCTCAGCTTCATCTATAACGGAAAAGTCGGGCTGCAAACCCGCCGCGGCGCTGTTACGTCTTAAAATATCGAGGCAAAACGCGCTTATCGTAGAAATGCTCGCGTCCTCTAACCGAAGCAGCTGCGCTTTCAGATGCTCGCTCTCCGGATTTTTTTCGATTGCCTCGGAAAGCGCGGAGTTAAGGCGGTTTTTCAGCTCGCCGGCTGCCTTTTCGGTAAAGGTCGCAACAACAATCTCATCTGCGTTCACGGGATTTTCCTCATCGCGCAGGATACGTATTATCCGCTCAACAAGTACGGCGGTTTTTCCGCTGCCCGCTGCCGCCGATACTATCGCCGAGCCTCCCCTGAACTCAATCGCCCGCTTCTGCTCCTCTGTCCACTCCATATTCCGCTCCTTTTAACAACCTTATTTTAGACAATACTGCACAAAGACCGCCTTACGGCTCCTGCGGTATTGCCATTGCTCACATTCGCCCTGTAAAGCGGCTGAGCGACTCCTCTTATCACGTACCGGAACTGCCGCCGCAGAACAAAGCGTATGGACAGTAGCCGCAGTCCTCCGCTTTGTGCGGATACGCACTGACCATTCCGCTGTTCACCTGAAGAACCTGCGCATTTACATAAGCCTTACAGTATTCACGCAAGCCCGAAAAGCTTCGTCGGGATATATACTTCGGCACACAGTACCCGTTCCGCGTGCTTCCGTACAGCTCAGTGTACCGTTCATTAAGCTGAGCCATCTCTCCCTCATCGGGAGTCTCGCTGACTACAAGCCCGCCAACGGCGTGAGTCCGCTCGTTCTTCTGCTTCTGACTCATTCCGCTCTTTTCAAGATCATTGCCGCTGTCATCGGTAAGCTCGTCCGCACCGATCGGCTGGTACAAAACCGACGACGGAAGCGCATTCTCAAGCTTGCAAAGCCCGAACAGGTATAATAACATCTGCAAGTTTTCGCCGCTGTAAACCGCGTCAAGCGGCAGATCCTTTTTTCCACGCTTGTAGTCTACGACTCGTATAAATTTTCCGCTTTCAGTTTCCGAAACGTCAAGTCTGTCGCATACGCCTTTTATGTAAATATCTCCAAATCTGAAACATATCTCCCGCTCGGTAGAAAACGGACGGAACCTTGAGCCTTTAAAGCTGTCCCGTACCCGTACCGCCGCCGCCGCCGCAATCCTTGAAAGCTGGGAAAGCTGATACGAAAAACGTTCCGCCGACCCGAAGTCGCCGAAGAACACCTCGCGCTGATATTCAGCAGCGCTCTCCCTCGTATGAGCTAAGAGCGCCTCGTCAGTGAGCGCCGTCAGCGCGGCAGGATTGGTCCCATACTCCCGAAGCAGCCGCTCAAGACAGAAATGCACAACGCTGCCCGAAAGCGCAGGCGTAATCGCCCGCTCCTCGTCCTCGCGCAAGCCTAATCCATACTTGCAGAAGAATCTGAACTTACAGCTGTTTATGCTGTTAAGCGCAGTCGGCGAATACGTGTTCAGCGTCAATAACCGTCCGGCACTCTGCGGAGTTATAAGCTGCCGCCCGCCGTTATCGTTCCGCTCAAACGTCCCCACGCTTCCGCGGAGAACCGCGGATATCATCTCGCGCTCGCTGCGCCGCGACGGATCTGAATATATCCCCGCCAGATACCTGCGCGCCGACTGCTCCGTCCGACAGTAAAAATCTGCCCCGAATTCGTCCGCGCCATACTCCCCTGCGTTAAAGCCTTGCTTTATTTTTTCAAGATACGGCGACGGCATCTGCTCCGTAAAGCTGTCGCCAAGAACGGAATAGCTGACGTAAAGCCGCTCTTCGGGAATATTTGTACAACGGTACATCAAAAACAGCTCGGACGAATACCGCTCCTCACGGTCGCCGCCGATCGCCAGTCCGCACCGCGCAAGCTGCTCCGTTTCGCTCCCCGTGAACGCACCCGCCGCGCGCACAGACCTCGGCATAACGCCCTGATTAAAGCCGCAGATAAATACCGCCCGTACCCGCCGGAGCCTGCTCCGTTCAACATCGCCTATCGTCACCGCGTCAAGCACCTGCGGCGGTTTAGCGATCTGCGCGGCGGCGAAGATCGCTGTTAAAATATCAATATATTCGCTCGTGTCTAAAGAATAGCCCTTTAACGCTTCGTGAGCGGACTCGAAAATTGTCACCGCGTCGTTCCAGACCGCGCTGTATTCTTCCATTTTTTTCTTGTTTACAACAATTTTCCCGTTCTCGTCCCGCGTTTCGCCAAGGCAAAGCCCATAAATCGAGCGGTTTATGTCCATCTCGTTACATATAAAATCACAAAGCGCAGCGGTCTTTTCCGCACCGTCCGCTCCGTCCATTCTCTTTTCAAGCTGCTTCAACGGCTCAATAATGCTCCTACGAAGCGATTCAAGCTCCCCGCTCTCGTCCAGCCTTTCGGGAAATTTCCTGAGCCAGTCGCGCTTTCTTAGATCATATCTGCGGCAAAGCCTTTCGATCGCGTCGATCTGTACGCGGCTTATAGTCTTTTCCGCCGAGTGCCGCACGAACCCGCTCTTTATATACCGTAACAAGTCCTCTGTTTCAAAGCTCAGCGCACGAAGCGCGTCAAGCGAAAATCTGACCACAGACTTGCTGAGAAGCGATTCGGGAATATCCGTAAAAAACGGGATATCATATTTCTTCATCGCGCTTCCAAGTATTCGGCTGTATACAGGATTCGCCGTAAGTACCGCTATCTCGCGGCATCTATACCCCTCGTCCATAAGCCCGCGGATCTGCGCGCATATCCAGTCGCTCTCCTGCCACGGGTCACGCACCCTTATTATCATTCCCTGCGGCTTTCTGTAACGCGTTTTCATCTCCGTATACCGAAGCTCGCCGCCCGCCATTTCCTTTAAAGCGGCAATAAGCCTTACCGCCCCGCTGAAACGCTGTTTTCCGCTGGCGGGGCTGTCCGTAGTAAGCGCGAAGGCGACATTCTCCGCCTTATTCATAAGCGCGCCGATAAACACACGCTGGCTGCCCGAAAAATCGTCAAATCCGTCAAAGTAACAGCAGCTCCCCGCAAAATAATCCGTCTGCGCGGCAAGCTCCGCCGCTCGCCGCACATCGTCAAGCCTGTCGTCAAACGACCTCGTAAGAAGTCCGTCGTATTCAGTATAAATTTCGCAAATGTCGTTCAGCTTCTCCATAAGAAGCTCGCCGAACTCACCGCCGTTCTCCGAAATAGCTGTCCTAAGCGCGGACGGCGTAAGTCCCGACCCGCGGAGCTGAGAAATTAGGTTGAGTGCGAAGGCGGTAAAGCCGCTTTTTTTCGTCTGTCGATAGTAAATAAGCCGCCCCTGAAGAGAAAGGGTGTTCAGAACGCGGGTCATCAGAATAGTTTTAACAACATCGTCCGCGTAGACCTTAGTTTCGCCATAAAGATGAAGGAGCTTCTGAGCGGCGCGCGAGAACATCGTCACGGTAACGTTACGCGAATCGGGCGGCGGAACGTTTTTATAGACATTTTTCTCCGCCTCAAAGGAAAACTGGTCGGGGACGAAAAGAAAAACCCGCTTTCCCGCCTTAGCGTCAGCCTTTATGCGGCTGTAAAGCGCGGCAGATTTACCCGTACCCGCCTCTCCGTAAATTATTTCTGTCATAATAAGTCCTCCCTCGTAACGCCTGCGAAATGCTACATTATAGTATATCATATTGCAGGCTTAAAATCAAGGGAGTGCAGGGAGTTTTTAGGGACAACAAAAGCTGCTGCAATTTCCATCGCAGCAGCGTAAACTATATGATTCGATTAAGACGTGACCGCACCAAATACGAAAAATGACCCTTACGAGATGCTGCCTTAAATATTGTTCGTCGGAAAAGCAACATATCCGCTAAAGCCCAGCATATATGCCGCCATAGCCATCGACATATCATAAGAACCGGCATTTTGTTTTTCTGCAAGTGCTTTAAGCTCATCAATCGCGGTATCGTGCGGAATAACCGAGCCTGAAAGCTCGTTTACCGCCTTTTCAATAACCCCTGGAAGAACCATACACATCTGATAGAAAGCATTCTCCTGTCCGGTTACGAGAGCGTAAAACCTATCAAGACTTACGCGGCGAATCAGCTTATGTCCAACCTTCTTTTTGTCAACGGTTGTTTCCCATTTGACATTCTGTGAGCATTTTGCAATAGCCTCTACCAGAAAACAGGCGCAATCATCATCGTTCAACAGCTGGTTTTGCATTTTTATAAAGGTTTCCCGGCTGAAGCGGCATTCATAGTATTATGCTTATTTTTCATTTCGACATAAACAGTGTGAACAATCCCTCCGTCGGGAATCAAAATACCATCTGAGTTTTCGTAAATTACGTCCCATCCGCCTTCTTTGCCATTCGGGGGAACGTGGCAGTTCTTTATATACTGAAAGATACGCTGGTGAAAATATCCTATATCATTGTTGTTGGATTTGTCGCGCTGTCGGAATATTTCATTGCTTACGATCTCCTCCCACGAAGCATGATAAACCGTTTTATCGAAAATCAGCTTGATCGGATCTATTATGTTTTTATTAAAGCGTTTTAAATCAAACACTTCAAGCTTCTCGCCGTACTTTGTTATCGTTGATTTAACGTGATTTGTAAAATCATCTTCACTTATGAACGTCAGATTCCACATTATAATACCCCTCTAAGGCTTCTTTTATTTTTACACCAATGTCGTATGCAAGATTTACTGGTACAGCATTCCCGACCTGCTTGTACTGTGCGCCAACGCTCCCACAGAACTGCCATTCATCAGGAAAGCTCTGACACCGCGCGTTTTCGCGCACTGTAAAAGGTCTTGCTTCTAACGGATGGCACCTGTCTGCTTCTGGCTAGGTGAAGTAAGAACAGTAAGCGAAGGCTCATCAAGGCTTAATCGTCTTAGTATCCCTGTTCGCCCGCCCTCCATATACCAACAGCTTTTCATATATTCCTTAGCTATCTCTTCGGGAATATCTCGCCAGTATCCTCCCGGTGGAACAAGCTCAAATATTTTACGCTTATACTCAGAATATGGCGTCCCTGCGCTCGGCGGCACATCGTTTAAAATATCCCTTAGGACAGGCTTATAATCGTGCGGCTTCGGAAAGACGAAATGAATTTCTTCTGTAAGGTCGTTTCTTATACCGATAGTAATAAGCCGTTCCCTTTTTTGTGCAACACCATAATCCCAGGCGTTCAGTACAGCATTCTGTATCCTGTACTTTCAAAAATACCGCAAATTGTTTTATAGGTTCTCCCCTTATCATGCGTAAGTAAGCCGCGTACGTTCTCGAATAAGAACATTTTCGGCTGTAACTGTTCCAGAAATTTTGCATAGTGATAAAAAAGAGTTCCCCGCGCGTCCTCTAATCCCAGCCTTTTTCCCGCATACGAAAAGCTCTGACAAGGCGCGCCTCCCGACAGCAAATCCAACTCTCCCTTTTCAAGATTGAAATATTTACATAGATTAAGACAGGATATTTTAGAAATATCCTCGTTGATAACCCGCCACTCAGGTCTGTTCAAGGCAAGCGTTGCCGCTGCGTCCTTGTCTATTTCAATAAGTCCAAGATGATTAAAGCCCGCTTTTTCAATACCAAGAGCCAATCCCCCCGCGCCGGCGAACAGCTCGATTGAATCAACAGTCTTTTTTGTTTCAATGTTCGGAGCCGTCCTGATATCCATAATATCGCCAATGTTGCACTCCATCACCGCGCATATTTTCTCGATGCTTTCCATTGACACAGCTTCGCCGCGTCCCATTCTTGCCATAACGTTAAAGCTTACGCCGGATCTCTCCTTTAGCTCCGTTTTGTTCATGTTTTTATCAATTAACATCTTCCAGAGCTTGTTATATGTAATCGGCATACTCCGTCCCCTTTCGCCGTGGTTTATCATTATTATACCTATTTGCGGTAAAAATGTCAAGCATTCTCACGATAGCGTTAGTTTTTCTTTAATAGGTGTAATTCCACTTCCCCCGTATTGCATTCAGCGAAAAAAAGTGGTATAATATATTTTAACAACACCAAAGGAGATGTACCATGCAAAATACAGAAATTGATAAGGCAATACCGTGGAATCCGTGGCACGGCTGTAAAAAAGCAAGCCCCGGCTGTCAGAATTGCTTTGTGTACAAAATGGATAAAAGGTACGGCAGAGATACTACAATTATTGCTAAGGGTAAAACCACCTATGAGCTTAAGGATAAGGACTGCCCGCCTAATTCGCTGGTTAAGCTTTGCTTCTCATCCGACTTTTTTATCGAGGAGGCTGACGAATGGCGCGACGGCTGCTGGGATTTCATACGCCGAAGAAGGGACTGTATTTTCGTTACGACAACAAAACGCCCCGAAAGAATTTCAGCCTGCGTTCCCGATGATTGGGGCGAGGGTTGGGAGCACGTACATATCAGTATTTCAATTGAAAATCAGGAAATGGCGGATAAACGGCTTAAAGCCTTTCTTGAAGCTCCCGTAAAGCACAGGGAGGTTTTCTGCTCACCCCTTATCGCGCCGATCTCCCTCGGAAAATACCTCGATACAGGACTGATCAAATGCGTCAACGTCGGCGGCGAAATGGCACCGAAAAACGATGTCAGACCGATAGAGTTCGAGTGGGTCAAAAACCTCTACCTTGAAGCGAGAGAGCGCGGTATCGAATTTTATTTTCACCAGTGTGGCTCTATGTTCCTGAGAGATGGAAAAAATATCGGAAAGTGGAATCTGAACGAACAAATCAAGCGCGCTGAGGAGATCCAGCATGAGCTTGAAGAAACCTATGGAACAAACCGGTAATAGATAATATCAGAAATGGGCTGCCGCAGCGTCTGCTGCAACAGCCCATTCTATATACCGCCAACACGCAGGCAAGCCGCCTCCCGACAACCGCTGGTCCTTTTCGCTAAATTCCGAGCAGCTCAGCTGCGTTTTTGTAAAAGATACAGTCCTTTTCCCCGTCCGTTACCGACAGCCTTTCGACCTGCTCAATTTCCGTCCGCGGAGTGCTCCATGGCAGATCGCTCCCGAACAGGATCCGCTGTGCGCCGTGCTTTTTGACAATTGCCGAGAACAGCCATTCGTCAATTCTCCCCGCAGTGCAGGCAGTGTCAAGATAAATATTCTCAACGCCCGCAATGTAGTGGTAAACCGCTTCCCAGGCATTCATTCCGCCCATGTGCGCGCCAATTATTTTAAGCTTAGGGCATTTTTCATGCAGCCAAAGCAGATCGTATGGCATAGCGCGGTGAATAAACGGCGAAATCGGGTCGTAGCCCATATGAAAAACAACGGGTAGACCCAGCTGCTCGCATTTTCTGTAAATCGGCAGGCATTTTTCATCGAAAAGAAAAACGCCCTGATGGTCGTTATGGAATTTAAGCCCCTTGAAGCCGAGCGAATGAACATATTCGACTTCCTCAACCGCGTTTTCCGAGCAGGGGTGAACTGTCCCGAACGGAATGATCTTCCCGCCGCCTACGGATTTTACCCAATCATTTATCGTGCGCTGCTGCGACGGCTTTGTCGCTATCGGAAGCAACACCGCGTAGTCAACCCCATCGCAATCGAGAAGTTCAAGCGCGCCCTTGATCGTTCCGTCGGTCGAGGGCGCGATTTTCGCCGCCTCCGAAAGCCGCGAAAGCGCGCGTTCAGCTACACTCTCCATGAAGGCGTGAGTATGAGTATCAATGATCATAAAAAGGCTTCTTTCTTTTGGTTTTTCTTTATTATGTACAGTCGGTGCCGAAAAATTACAGACTGCTGTCGAAAGAGCCGCCTTTTTTCGTACCGCTCTGCTGCTGACTGTAAAAATCAAGTCTGCGCTTGTCGTCATTAAGCTCCTCAAGTCGTGCGCGAAGCTCCTGAACGCGCGCGTCAACCCGTTTTGCCGCCTGTTTATCCTTTTCCTGAACAGCGTGATGTACCGATTTAAGCTCAACTACCGCTTTTCGTATGTCTTTAAGCTCAGGCGAGATTGCAAGGGTAACATGCTGTCCCGAAAAAAGCTTTTTTATATAGTCGGATTCTTCCGGAGAACATTCCCCTTTAAGCGCGTCAAGTTCGCCGCGAAGTCCGGAGAGCTGCCCTAAAATATCCTCACGTTCGGAAAGAAGCTGTTCTAAAGTTTCATCAATATCCGTCGTAAGAATAGCCGAGGTCTTTTCGTCATACCGCAGAATTGCCGCTTTAGTTTCGGAGATATTCGCGAGAATTTTTTCCTTTGTCTGTACGTTCATCATTATCCTCCTAAAACTATTCCGCCGCGTTGATACACGGCGGAAATATCCCTGATCGTATTAACCTACCTGCCCCTTCGGCATAGCCGCAACCTGCGCGAAAGCGTCACGAAGCTCCGCAAGCTGGGGAAGCAGCTGTTTTAAAATCTCAACGTCTTTTTTTACATTTGCTTCGATAAGCTGGCGGTTAAAGAAGTCGTAAAGCGCGTCAAGCTGCGTTGAGATCGGAATGCTCATATCAAGCACCGAGCGAAGCGCGTTTACAATATCCTGCGATTTCTGGAGAGAGGTGTTCGCTCCCGCGTAGTTCTTCTCGCCGATAAATATAATCGCCTTATTTATCTGTTTTTCCGCTTCGTCGTAAAGCCTGACGACAATTTCCATAGGCGTTAATGTCGTTATCGACTGCTTTTTATATGCAGAATATGCGTTGTTCATATCGCTTTCCTTTCAATCAAGCACTGAAATATGAGGAGAAGGACGATTGCTGACTGTTGAGCTGTCCGAGCATACTTTCCATCGCGGAATACTTCTTCCAAAGACGGTTCTGCTCATTTTCATAGCGATCCTCAAGGGTCTTGATTTTTTGTGTAATACGCTTCATCTGGTTGTAAATCGCGTTATCGGTCGCGGTCGTGCCCTTTTCAAGACCCGCCTTGTTTATAAGCGTACCCTTGTTGCCGGTCGTACCAATCGCAGCTTCAAGCGCTTTATCGAACTTGACCATAATTCCGTTTGTGGAATCGCCGAAGAGCTTTGAAATATCATCGCCGTATTCAGCAATGGCTGAGTTCAGCTTATCCTCGTCAAGTACAAGCTTACCATGCTCCTTATAATCGGAGTCAGTGGTAATTCCGAGGGTAGCAAGACTAAGTGTTGAACCGTCCGCCGCCTTGATGCTGCCCATAAGCGCAGTTCTGAGCGAGGACATTACCGTGCTGATGGTGGAGTCGTGATAAAGAATACCCTGTTTAGCCTTTTCTTCCCACTTTTCCTCCTGCTTTTCGGAAAGGTCAAGTTCCTCCTTATCCGCATCAGCAAGGAAATAGTAGTCCTTATCGGGCTTTTCATCGAGATAGTCGTAAACCTCTTCGATAACCTTGTTGTAGTCCTCAACAAAGTTCTTTATAACATCAGCGATCGCGGAAGTATCCTTTTTAACTTCAACGTCAAATTCCGTTCCCGCCGCAACTCCCGTAAATGTGAAGGTAGTTCCGTCAATGTCAAGCGTGTTTCCGTCGCTTTCAAGAACACGCCCGTTAACTTCGACCTCAAGGTTCGTGCCTGCAGTAAAGCTTGCACCCGCACCGAGTCCGAGTGCGGAAAGGAAGCCTTCCGAGCCGTCCTCTATTTCGATTTTGCTGTTTACGCCGTAGTCGCTTGCCGTAATTTTAAACGAGTTGTCAAGCGAAGAATAGGACATTTTCACGTTAGCGTCGGAAGCGTTTACCGTACGCATCATTTCCTTAACAGTAGTGTCGCCCGCAAACGAGAAGTCCTTTCCGTTGATCTTGAATGTGTACTTTCCATCATCGTTCGCCTCAATTCCGAGGTCGGAAAGAAGCGTAGAGTTGGAAATCTGCGAAATAGAAGTCTTTACCTCGGACATTCCGAAATTGTTCGTGCTGCCCTTTCCTGCGCTGATCGAGAAATCAACCGTATTCCCGCTCTTATCCTGCGCGGAAATAGAAACCGTGTCGATAACCGAGCCGGTATTGTCGTTATCGTTAAAGGTTATGTTAAGCTTCGTTCCGTCTGCCGTTTCAACCGCTCCAAGGCTGTTCTGGATAGATGTCCTATTGTAGTGGTCGATAATGTTCTGGTTTGTTATAGTGAGGCTATCCTCGGTAATTGTGCAGACGTCGTTCTTATACGCTTCATACGCGTTATAATTTGCAGCGCTCCACATATCATAGTCGAGCTGATACCCCTTTTCGGGCTGTACAGAATTATAAACGTCCTGATATGCCTTATAGATCTCGCCGTCGGTATCTGCAAGCTGCGCTGCCTTCCAGGTATCCATATCGTCCGTGCCGCCGCCGGAAGTGTATTTTGCGTACTCGCTCTCCCAGAAAGCGCCTACCTTTTCGTCGCGCTGCGCTTCCTGTTCAGCTGACAGCTCGGTCTTGTCATAATAATATTCAGCAAAGCCTTTGTAAAGCGCATTGGTGTTGTCATTATCCTTAAAATTCGCCGCTTTCCAGTCATCAAACGACTCTGCGCTCTCACCCGCCGTTTTCTTGTATTCACTGTACTCCTTATCGAGGTACTTTCCGAGATACTTTTCGCGCTGTGCAGCCTCCGCTTTATCGAACTGAGCCTTCTTGAACTGCTCCTTGTCGTCATCGGTAAGCGTGTTTTCCCAGTCGAGATAAGCCTCGTACTTTTTCGACTCAACATAGTCGTCCTTGATCTGTCCGTAAAGCAGAGCCTTCTGCTCGTTTTCCTTGGTCATGGGCGAATAGCTGCCGTTTTCTCCAAAAGTAATGCCGTCAAAATAATCGTTCGCAAGCGTCTGGAATGAAATAGTCTTAACCTCGTCGCCGATACGGACGGAAACAGTGTTGTTTCCCGATTTAACGCCCGAAAAGCTAAGCGCAGAGGAACCTGTCATAGCGCCTGCACCCGAAAGGGTAACGCCCTTTCCCTCGCGCGATACAAGCTGTCCCGTACCCGCTTCAATATAAACAAGTCCCGCTTTTCCCGTTGACGCCGCAGAGGAATTGCTCTCGCCGAAAGCGTCGCATAATGCGTCATTAAGCCTGTCGAGCGTTTCAGCTTCAGTCGCGCCGCCTGTGATAGAAATATTCTTCGTTTCATCGCCTACCGTAACGGAAAAGCCATAACTCTCGCCGTCAGAAATGGAGGAAAGGTCGATTTTCGCGCCGCTGCTGAGCGACGCGCCCGACATGGTCGCCTGCGTAGCCTTTTTATTTACCTTTACATTATAGCTTCCCTCGGTGGAATTGATAGAGGAAGAGATGCTGAAGCCCGCAATTTTCTTCTCTTCGCCGTTTACAAGCGTAGTTGCGGCATACTGACTCCACATAGAGCTACCCTTAAGGTTGGAGTTCTTATTAAGAATATCGAAATATTTATCCTGCAAATCGGTAAGCTTTGAAATAACGTCGCGGTAAGCCTCCTGCGTCGCCTTATATTCGAGAAGCTTTCGGTTCTGCTTCGTAATTTTAAGCTTGCTGTTAGCGGTAAGCGCGTTAATGATCGACTCGGTGTCAAAACCGGAGTTCATACCGCTCATTCTTAAAGTGTTGTTATTAGCCATTCGTAACCGATCCTTTCGTTACATTTTCCTGAGCTTCAATAAAGCGTCAAGGGTTTCCTTTGCGAGCTGCTTCGAGGACTCAACGTTAGCCTCCTGCGCGTCCTTAAGCTCATTGCGGATAATTTTAATGTCCTTCGGCGCGGTAATTCCGAGCTTGACTCTGTCCTTCGCGACCTCAAGAACTACAATTTCAATATTATCGGCGATAATAATGCTTTCTTCGGTTTTACGTGTTACAACAAGCATTATTTCACCTCCTCCGCCGCATAAATCGGATAGCGAAACGGGTAATCATGCGGAAGAATAACCTGAAGCGCAATTCCGTTTGCGGGATTTATTATTATCGGGGATTTCATATTTACAGTCGTTTCACGGAAATTCTCCGGGATTTTCGCGATCGTAAGACTTCTTATTTCATCTCCGTCCTTAACCTTTAAAAGCCGTTTTTCACTGTCGTTAAGAGTAACCGTATACCCCTCGTCGATAAGCGCAGGGTCGAAAACTATAAAACAAAGGTCGCTGTGATCGAGCGATTGGAGCCACATCGGATAGGTGTCCTCGCCGAGAGGGGAAAGAAGCGCAAAACGCTTATCGTCCTCAAATGCAAAAACTCCGTTCGGAAAATCGAAAATATTCTTTTCATCAACCTCTGTTTTTCCGAAATCACGTGTATCTATAAGCATATTTTCAGTTCCTTTCCTTACCCTTTTATATCAAGTGCGGGTATATAATTCGGGTCTGCGCTCGGCGGAACATAAATCGGACCTCCGAGATACTCAATTTCTACCTTCGGCATCTGCGAAACCGAAAATTCAACCCTTCCGGGAGTAAACTCATACGGCATAGCCTGTGCGTTTTTCCAGTCGATATCAACATCGCCGGCTTCATAATTGATATTAAGAACGCCCTTATCGAATGTTACGTCCGCACCCGTTTTCGGGAGAAATTCCATTATCGTCTGGATCGTCTGACCGGCACGATTGTTCTGCGCAGCGATCTGGGAAGCGGTCGCGCCGCGCGCCAACTGATTACCTTCCTGGACGACGCGCGCTGTTCCCTGATACGCAAGCTTGATTCCCTTATTGGCCTCGTGCTTTATAAGATCGCCGTTGTTCATTTCACCGTAGCCCATACTCGAACGCGCCGCATAGGTGTCGATATTGATTTTCGTAGGCTCGGAGTGGATCTTAAGCTGACCGTTCTGCGTTTTAATATCCATCTTAAACGCACGGTCGGGATTATTTACGCGGGGGTTGGTAAACTCGCCCTTTGTAATATTGATTTCAACCTTAATCGGTACAGTAGTTATGCTTAAAAGGTTAGGATCTACCATTCCCATATTATTACCCCCTTTTCCTTTTATCAGTTGATATAGTTAAAAATGGACTGCGGAATAAGCGACGCGCCCATCTGGAGCGTAGCGTTATAGATCGCTTCAAGAACCTTATAGTTCGTTATCTCGGTCGGCAGGTCGGTTATTTCAAGGTCGTTCTGCTTATCCGAAAGGTTGAGGTTTATATCGGTAATTCTGTCGAGGTTAAAGTCGATAAACTGATCGTGTGTACCAAGTTCGGCGATAGCGATCGAGAGAGAACCCTGTGCGTCATAAAGAAGATCCGCGTAACGCGCTACCATATCCTGATCGCCCTCCCGGAGCAGCTTCGCGCTGTCGAGAAGGATCTGAACGATATTATTGGGATAGCCGCCGCTTTCGGAAAATTCAACCTGACCCTCCGCGCCGCTGGCATTCTCAACATATATGACATCAGTTGTGTTATCATATTCTAAAAGACCGCTGTTCGACCTGATCTGCGGAACATTCGCCTTGTCGAACGCCGCAGGGGAGTTGAGCGCCTTGTTAAGATTTTCGGCTGATTCTTCCTTCGTAGCGCCCGCCGTAAACGTGACCTTCGTTCCGTTCACGTTAAGGGTATACTGCTTTCCCGCGGTAAGCGACGCAAGGCTTATTTCCGCACTGTCTGTGTCCTGGGTTATCTGGGCAACGTTAGAATAATCGCCGTAATTCTTGAGATTTGCGACAGGCTTACCGTTTGAATCCGTGAAGCCCGTGGCAATTGAGAAAACAACATCGTCGCCGAATTTCTTTTCGAGTGCCTTACGGATATTGTCCGCCGTAACATTCGGGTCGTCGCCGCCCTTAAAGTCGATTACGCGCGTCTTACCGTTCGATTCTATTTCGAGCGAATAATACCTGTCCTCGTCCATCATATCAACGTCGATCCGGTTTTTGTTTATATCAGCGTTTTCGTAGCTGTAAACCTCCGGCTTTATGTAGCCGTCAGTGTTTTCGAGATAGTTTATATTGCCGTCGTCGTCAACCTCAGGAGTAGACTGGAACGCCGCCTTAAGTTCCTTATTGATATTCTCGATACTCTGTTCGATTGTATCGCCGCCGAGGAAGGATATAGATTTCTGCTTTGTTCCTAAGCTTATGTTAAGCTTATATTCCGTTCCCGGAAGAAGCGTTTCGAGGTCGATCGAAACGTATCTTTTCGTTACGCCGCAGCCTGTACATTCAACACCGTTAAACGTAATCGGGAGTGCGGTCTGATCGTCTATTCTTTCGGTGGAGTTGTCGATACTCATACCGATACCGATATCGAGATAAGAAACCTCGCTGTCGGGGAAACTGAACGGGTCGGAGGAAGCGTTTACGGGAACGCCGTTATAGGTAACGTACCTCCCCGTTTCGTTATCGCCCCTTATTTCAAATGCAACCGTCGTGTTGTTGATACCGCCGAAAATTTTTCTGTCCGCAACGTCAACGTTAAGCATCTGGATCATTTCCTCCGCTTTTTCGTCAACCTCTTTCGCGATAATTTCGAGGTCGTCCAGGTTTCTCGTTCCGTGCGCGCCCTCTACAAGCTTTTCGTATGTGAGCTGGATAAGCTCAGAAATTGTCGTCATCGAGCTTTCCGCGGACTGATAAATCGAGTCGGCAGATTTAAGGTTCGCAGTACTTGTATCAAGCTCGGAAAGAGCCTTACGGGTTCTCAGAGCCTTCGCCGCGTCTATGGGGTTTTCACTTGCACGCGAAAACTTTCTGTTCGATTCGATACGCTTTTCGGAATCGAACTTCGCCGACGCATTTCTCTCATAGTTTTTCAGAAAGTTTCTGCGGATTGTGCTTCCTGCAATTCTCATTTTTAACCATTCCTTTCAGCTAAAGCCCGTCATCTTACATGGCAGCGACCGGCTTTGCCAACATACTGTTTGCCCGAATTATAATCCGACTCTGCCCGTGCTGTTAATAAGCTTATCAAGACAGTCGTCGAGCGTTGTCATCATTCTTGAGCTGGCGTTGTACCAGTTCTGATAGGTGAGCATATTTATGCCCTCCTCGTCCGAGTTTACGCCCGATACAGCCTCACGGCTGTCGAGAAGCGCCTCGGTAGTGTCATAAGCGGAGTCGTACTGCGCTTCGTTATAGTCGATCTGCTGACCTAAGCGGTTGCTGATGAACATAAGATAATCATAAACAGTTCCCTGAAAATCGCCCTTTCCGCCGAATGACACAACGGAGGTCTGCATTTTTACAAGCAGCTCGTTTACGTGGTCGCCGTCCATCGAAACGGGAAGCCATTCTCCCGTTTTCTTGTCCTTTACCTGTCCGATCATCGTCGCGTCGTCCATCCAGGAATTTGCGATCCTTATATTGCTCGCCGTTATATTTTCGTCCTCGTAATCGAGAGTGCCTTCGTTACAGGACTTAGTGCAGAACATAAGGCGCGTAGGGTCGATGACCTTTCCGTTTTCGTCAACCGCACCGTTAATGAAATTCATAAGATTAGAGAAATCGTTCGCGAAAGCGTCAATTGTCGATTCGTAGTAGGGAATACCGTAGGAATCGTTCTGGTAGCCCGCTTTATACACGCCGTTTCCGTTGAGCGCGTCAACATAAGCCTTTATTTCACCCGACTGGAGCGTAAGGTCGTCGCCGGAGGTCCAGCGTAAAACCGCTGCGTCGTAAGCCGCATAGTCACGCAGAAGCTCGGAGGTATATTCCTCGCTGTCAACGGTTTTCGTGCTGCTTTTCATATATATCTGCTCATACTTTTCACCGTTTATGATCTCAACGCCGTCCATAAGTACTCTTACCGAGCCGTCGGCATTGTCGTAAACCGTTATATTTCCCATATACGAAAGCTCATCAAGCAGCATATTTCTCGTGTCGAGCATTTCGTTAGGGCCATAAGAGCCTGTAACCGACTCGCCCTCGCCAAGCTTGCCCGTCGCCATTACCGCATACTCCTTGACGATTTTCTTGTTCATATCCACAATGTCACGAATGGTCGCGTTTGTGGTTTCAAGTGTGTTCTGGAGGGATTCGAGGTTGGACTCCTTAACATTCTGAAGCTCAACCTGATATGAATGGAGAAGATTTGTAATATTATACGCTTCGTTGCGGACAATGCTCGCAAGCTCGTCGCTGTCGGGCTGCTCCGCATACTTTGAAAGCGCGTCCTTTAACGTGTCGATTCTTTTGGTAAGACCCTCGTTCGCGATATTATCGAGAACAGTTTCGACTTCCTTCATAATATCGGCTGCGGTACTGTATTCCGCAACGTAACAAGTCGATTCGCGGTAGCGCTTGTCGATATACGAATCGCGCACCTGATTTACGCCGTAAGCAGTCGCACCCTGACCCGCGAGAGTCATTCTTGATAAGCTGGACTGCCAGTAAGAATATTTATTAAGGTACATCGAACCAACGTCCACGCGCTGTCTTGTATAGCCCTCGGTGGAAACGTTCGAGAGGTTTCCGCCTGTTATATCAAGTGCCTTCTGCGCAAGCTGGATAGTGCGCTTCGACACCTCAAGTCCTAAAAATGAAGAACGCATTTTTGATCAATCCTTTCCGAAATCAAACCTCGCCGAAAAATCCGCCGGAGGTGTTGTGTGTTCTAACCTTAACTCCCTTTCCCGTATAGGTTTCCATCGACGACGGGGGAGCTTTAACCGCCTTTTCCTGAATGGAAAGCTTGCGTTCAATAATTTCCGTAATATCAATATTAAGCTGCTTTATCCTGTCGATACGATGTTCCATTTCCACGCATTCGCGCGAAAATTTCGCCCGATATTCTTCGGGACATTCGTCGATAAGCTGCTTAGCCTTCTTGCCGCTTATTCCTAAGTCATCAAAAAGCTTTAACCGTTTCACTTCGAGGTTATTTCCCTCGGCGACAAGCCGCTGTTCCTCGGTAAGCGAATCGAGAAGCCATACCAGGTCGTCTGCGATCACCTTTGCCTTCTTTGCGGAAATGAAGGTTTCCAGCGCTTCGAGATGCTGATTTAATTTTTCCATATTGGCGATCACCGCCGTGGTTGTCTGAACCGTCATTTCCGAACCTCCTTATTTTCAGGCAAAGATCGCGTCTGTTACGTTTTCTGCGCTAAGGGGAGAATTATCCCCGCCGTACTTTTCTGCGAGCTGTGCAAGTCTTGCGCTATCTGCGTCTGTGCTTACGACAGCCGCCGCTTCAGTCTTTGCAGCGTTGAGATAACGACCGAAATCAAACTCTATTCTGTCGGAATTTACCGCCTTTTCGGGAGCCTGCGTCTTTTTGCGCGGAGCTGCGTCTGCGGTTTTCTTGTATGCGTTTATTCTTCCCGCTGTTAAATTGGTTATCTCCATATTCTTAATCACCCTTTCTCAGGAAAATACAATAATGACATTACGTTACAATAGTTATATCGCCCCTTTTCTTAAAATCTTTAGCCTTTTTCTTTTATTTTTTTTATTTTTGTGCAAACGAGGGCTTTACAAAAGCGAAAAAGCTGGTATAATATTTGTTGAAAATATTTTGCAACCTTTTTATCGGGTATGGAGTGTTATTAACGAAGTCTTGAAAAAGGCTATGCTGCAAGACCCCGCCGTTTTACCCCCTTATTTCGGCGGGAGCTTGCAAAAATAAGGGGAAAAATTATGAATAACGAAACGACGGGTCTTTCCCTCGTTACAAAGGAAAGCTTTGACGGCGTAATGCGAAAATACGCCGATATGGTTTACCGCCTTGCATATTCACGGACAGGTAATCCTACCGACGCACAGGACGTCGTGCAAGATGTTTTTCTGCGGTACATACGCGCGGATAAAACCTATAACGATGAGGAGCACCGCAAGGCGTGGCTTCTGAAAATTACAGTGAACTGCTCAAAATCGCTGCTTACATCTGCCTGGAACAGGCACAGAAGCGCGGATGAGCAGGACGAAAACCGCGGAGAACATGATAAGCGTTTTTCCGAAATTGAAACGAGATCCGAGGTGTACGGCGCGGTTCTTGCCCTGCCGATAAAATACCGGACGGTTATACACCTTTTTTATTATGAGGATATGTCGGTGGCGCAGATAGCGCGGGCGACAGGTGCGGGTGAGTCCGCGGTAAAATCGCAGCTTTCGCGCGCAAGAGCAATGCTTCGTGAGAGCCTGAAAGGAGCTGAGTTTGATGACATTTAAGGAACAACTGAAAAATGAAATGGATTCGCTCACTCTGACGGACGAGTTTAAGGATGCGCTGTCCAAAAAAATGGCGGCACAGCCGAAATCGGGACTCCGCATGACCGCGGTAAAAATCGCTTTGTCGGCAGCAGGCTTGTGCCTTCTCGGTTTTGGAGCATTTGAGATCGCAAACCTCGGTGCCGACCGCTTTTCGGGAAGCTCCGGCGATATGGCGGCAAATACCGTGGCAATGTCGGCGGGCGCGGCATGCAATGAAGCGGGACACGAAAATTATTCATATTTCGCGGAGGACAGTATCGAAAATGAAGCGGCAGTCCCTCTCCCCGAAACAGCTGCCGCTGAATCCGATGGATATTCAGTCAAGTTAGCTGACAGCGCAGACTCCGAAACCGCTTACGCCATTGATGAAACGGCTAACTGCGGAGGTGAAGCGGACGACAGCTTTGATAACTGTGACACCGCCGGCGCTGTTGAAACCGCCGAATCGGTATCAAGAAATTTCAGCGCACCTGTTTATAACGGCGAGATAATCTGTACTGTTCAGAACACCTACTGTTCCGACCGTCCTCTGTACACCGCCGCGGAAATGGCAGATAAAATTGTAAAAAGCGGCTATAAGCTTGCGCGGGTAAGCTTCGGAAAGCCGCTGACGGCTGATGAAAAAGCTGAACAGACCGCGGTAAATTCGGGATTTGAAGGGGCTTATTACCACGCGGAGGTTGACGGAGAGAACGCGGTCGTATACTTCTTCGGCTCGGAGGAAACGCAGGAGGCCGGCAACCCGATTTACGCGGAGGGCGACGAGATTTACTGTGTGCTTGAAGAAAACGGCAGTGTTTATATGATACGCGAGTACCCGCTCGGCGACATTTACACGATTGACGGCGAGGAGTTCGTTTACCTGCGTATCCAGCCCTGCGAGCTTAACGCGGCGCAGCTTCTCGGCGAAAGCGTTTACGTAACGACCACGACGGAGGGAAATCCCGCGAGGTACTATTCCGCGTATCCTCTGGAGGATTTTGTCGGGGAGTTCGGTGAGCTGATAAAAAATAATTAAAGCAATACCATTGACAAAAAACGGCTTTTGAAGTATAATATAAATGACGATAAAGGTACGCTGATATCGTTAGTGTGGCTGACACTTTAGGGGCACGTTCGCAAGAATGGGGCGTATCCGAAACTCTGTGGTTCACTGCTGCTTGAAAGTATAGTATGCATTAGTACCTACTAACGTAGGTATAGAGTTGGTCGACCAGAGCGACTATAAAAATCAGCTTTAATTTAACAAAAGCGCGCTGTTTACGCCCTTGGACGATCGGAGTCCAAGCACACGGAACAGCGCGTTTTTTTGCGAAAATTCCACCAAAACGAAAAAACTGCGAAACGCGATTTTTTAATGTTGTTCTTGTATTCAATTACCGCTAAACCGTTGACAAACGGCGAAAAATGTGGTAAAATGAGCTAAATTGAAAAAGAAAGGACAACAATCAATGGAAGAAAACGAATTATTATCCGCCGCCGTCTGCCCACAGTGCAGTGCGCCGCTAAAAATGGTTGACGAAAACGGCGTTATGAAATGCGAGTTCTGCGGTGCAGTCCTGCTTGACAAGCGGCACAGTTTTGTACATACCACGCGGGATTTCGAGTCCGAAATGAACCACTATATAGAAAACGCGGAATGTCTTATGGAGGACGGCGAATACAGCACGGCGTTCAGCCAATTCAGGCAGGTGGCTGAGAATTTTTCAAAGGATTATCGCGGCTGGTGGGGAATGGCGCGCGCGGCAACAGAGGAGTTTTCCGATACCGACATAAGTGAGGACGATTTTAAGCGGCTTTATAAGCACTACACAAACGCTCTTTCCAAAGCACCCGATGATAAAAAGCAGGAAATTGAAGCGGTTTTTGCTGAGTATAACGCCGCTGTTAAAAAGGCTAATCAAAGCCTGGCTAAGCTGTACGAGCGTATCGAACGCAATGAACGCCTTATTACGCTCTCCTACCCGATTTCAATTGCTGTTTATACAGTTTTTATGTTCATATATTCGACAATTTATATTCTTATAAACAATCCTGAACTTGGGAACGTAGGCGGCGGTGTTATCGGAGCGGTTATTCCCGCGCTTATTTTCGGCATAGCTTACGGTATCTGGGCGATCGTTCAGGATTCCGAATACGCTATAATCGGCGTCCCGATAGCCGCTGTACTAAGCGGGACCATGTGGAACGCCGCGTGGTTCATTCTTTTCCACAAAACCGAATTTTCTCAGCTTATCGTAATGACAATTGTTTACGCAGCAGCCTTTATTCCGAGCTACCTTATGACAAAAAAGGCGCGCGGGTATTGATAAAATATGATATAAACAAAGCCGGGGCTTCAATAGTGAAACCTCGGCTTAACTTATCAACAAACCTATTTTGCGTTTATAAACAGCTTTTTCATAGCAGCAAAGCTGCTAAAAGCGGAAACGAACATGGTACTTAACCTAAAAGTGCTTCAATCAGATCCTCAGGCTCATCTCCTATCGCTATTACGGGCAGACCTAGCGCCTGTTCTACCTCGGAAAGCGTCGTTCCGTCAAGGAAAATATCCTCGTCAGCCTTCAGCATTGTTTTCGGAATAATGAGCTGGGTCCCAAGCTTTTCGCGTTTATCCTGAAGCTGCGCGATAAGATCGCCGCCTGTAACAAGCCCGGCGACTGTTATTGTTTCGCCGAAAAAGTCGTTACGTATTGCATAGACGTGGATTTTAACGCTTGGAAAACGCTTCATAGCCGCCTGCGCAAGCTCACGGATAAGCGGTTCGGCTAGTTTTCCCGTTGCAACCGAGCGCTCGATCACAGAGCCGTCGTCCTCGACCTCGCTAAGGCAGTCGTAAAAGCCGTCGCGCAGGTATGCCCACATACCAACGCCATTTTCATACTGGTCGAAGCTCTCGTAGTACTCGCTTTTCGGGACAGGAAGCTCTGCCGTAAGAAACAGCTCATCTGCGGGGTATATGACGCGTTCGCCGTATTCGTTAAGGAAACGCCCGCTAAAGCTCTCAATTATACGGATCGCGTCACGCGCCGACTCGCGCGTGTGCAGTTCGATATGTTCCAATCCTTCGCGGAATCTTGTCGCGCCGAACGGAACTATTGCGATGCTATGAACGGCAGGATACAGCTTCGACAGGTCGGTAAGCGTTCGGGTCAACTCCTCACCGTCGTTCCAGCCCGGACAAAGCACGATCTGGCAATTCATTGAAATACCGGCTTCAGCTAAGCGCGGAAGGTAATCGAGAACCCTGCCCGCGTTTTTATTTTTGAGCATTTTCACGCGCAGCTCAGGATTTGTTGTATGAACCGAAATGTTTATATTCAGCTTCATTTTTATAACACGTTCGATATCCTCGTCAGAAAGGTTCGTCATTGTTATATAGTTACCCTGTAAAAAGCTAAGGCGGCTATCATCGTCCTTAAAATACAGTGTTTCGCGCATACCTTTCGGGAGCTGATCGATAAAGCAGAAAATGCATTTGTTGCGGCAGCTCTGTTTTTTATCCATAAGATAACTCTCGAAATTCAGCCCGATTTCATCGTAATCATCCTTTTTCGTTATCCTTACCGTTCGGGTGTCGAGTTTAAGCTCAAGAACGCGGTTAAACGTGTAAAAACCATAGTCGAGCGCGTCGTTTATAATATTGCCATCAATTGCGAGGAGTGTTTCGCCCGCTTTTATTCCCGCTTTTGCTGCGGGGGAGCGCGGAGTTACGGACTCGATTTTTACTGCCACTTCGCTTTTCCTCCTAACGAATTTTACCTAAAATAAACAGCAGCACCCTAAGAAGGGTACTGCTGTCGGCTTCTGGTTTTACGCAATTATGCTTCGCTGTGAGCGATAACTTCCTTGCCCTTGTAATAACCGCAGCTGCTGCAAACCTGATGAGGAAGCTTCAGCTCGCCGCAGTTCGTGCAGCGTGAAAATGCAGGTGCAGATAACTTCCATACCTGTGAACGTCTTTTATCACGTCTAGCCTTAGATACTTTTCTCTTCGGAACTGCCATTACTCGCACCTCCCTTAAAATAGCGATATTTATGATTTAGCCGCACAAAAAAGCACAACTAAAATTAGCACGTTGTTTATTATATCATAAATATCGGAATTTGTCAATAGCAATTAAAGATATTTTTTTACAGATTCGGGAAGGTCACTAGCGTCAGCGGAAATTGTAAATACAATGTTCACGTTTTCGGAGATAGCAGCGATTCTATCGAACATTTCTGCGACCTTATCAAGATCTCTTCCTACGATTCTTAAAATTCCATCAACGAAAATATCGGTAGTATCGTAGTTAGAAGCGAGAAGTCCTGCTACGAAACCGTACATATCGTCATAATCGGCAATTCTGTAATCTTCAATATTGATCAAGCGGATTTTGTGGTAGATGTCGATATTGAGCGACGAGCCGTACTGAATCGCAACAACATTACCCTTACTTTCCTTTTCTGCGGTGTGGATTGCTTCGATTAAGTGCTTAGTCTTGCCCGATCCCTTTTTTCCTGCAATCAATTTTACCATGGTATAATCCTCCGTATGTTTTTATTTAAAGAGCGTTTTCGCTCAATCAACCTAATTTAGCTTCAAGCTCAGCCTTCTGAGCCTCATATCCGGGCTTTCCGAGAAGCGCGAACATATTCTTCTTATAACTTTCAACGCCGGGCTGGTCGAACGGATTAACGCCGAGCATATAACCCGAAATTGCACAAGCCTTTTCAAAGAAGTAGATCATATATCCGAGTTCCGCTTCATTCAGCTCAGGAACCTCTAAAACGAGGTTAGGCGTACCGCCCTCGGTATGAGCGAGAATTGTTCCCTCGTATGCCTTCTGATTTACGACTGACATATTCTGGTTCGAGAGGAAGTTAAGTCCATCGCCGTTTGTCGGGTCGTCCTTAAGGAAGAAGTCCTTCTGAGCCTTTCCGAAGTGAACGACTGTTTCAAATAAAAGCTTTGTGCCGTCCTGAATGAACTGACCGAGAGAGTGTAGATCAGTAGAGAAGGTTGCGCTTGTCGGGAAAAGTCCCTTTCCGTCCTTACCCTCGCTCTCGCCGTAGAGCTGCTTGAACCATTCAGCCATCATAGCGAAAGACGGTTCGTAGGAAACGAGCATTTCAACGCTTCTGCCCTTACGGTAGAGAATGTTGCGGATAGCAGCGTATTTATAACATTCATTCTTTGTAATATCGGGGTCTGAGAAATCATCGGAGGCCTTTGCCGCACCGGACATAAGTGCGTCGATATCACAGCCTGCGACAGCAATCGGGAGAAGTCCTACGGCTGTCAGAACAGAGAAGCGACCGCCAACGTCGTCCGCGATAACGAAAGTTTCGTAGCCCTTTTCGTCGGACAGTTCCTTGAGAGTTCCTCTCGCCTTATCGGTAGTAGCGAAAATACGCTCCTTTGCGCCGTCGGCGCCGTAACGTTCTTCAAGCAGTTCGCGGAATACACGGAATGCGAGCGCGGGTTCGGTTGTTGTACCCGACTTGGAAATAACGTTTACGGAAAAATCACGTCCTTCGACAAGCGAAATCACCTCGTTAAGATATGTAGGGCTGATAGTGTTGCCGATAAAGTAAATATCGGGGGTGTTCTTTTTAAGGGAGTTATAAAGGTTAGACTTAAGAGCCTCGATCGCTGCTCTTGCTCCGAGGTATGAACCGCCGATACCTATAACGATAAGAACCTCGCTGTTGGACTGGATACGCTTAGCGGCAGCCTTTATGCGCGCAAATTCTTCCTTATCGTAATTCTTCGGAAGGTCAATCCAGCCGAGGAAGTCGTTGCCCAGACCGTCGCGTGCGGCGAGGGAATTATGTGCAGCGGTAACAGCGGGCTGAATGCCCTTATACTCGTGTTCGGCAATATATGCCTTTAAATATTTGTCATTAACTTTTAATGCCATTTCAATCAATCTCCTTAATATACGGCTTCTTTATTTTTCACCGTCTATATGCTTTTATTATACCTTAATTCTCAAATTTTTGCAAGGCATTTTACAAATACTTATCATATTTGTTAAAAATGCATATTTTAAACCTTAATTTTTGTGCATTTTGCACAGCGCTATCATTTTTGCACATTTGCTGTAATCGTGAGGGAAAGGTGAGTAAAATCGTTGTAAAGGTCGATATCCTCGGTTGAACCGTTTTTATTTTCAACTCGTATAACAGGCCGCAGGACGTTCTGGTTGTTGCTTAAAACAGTAGCGTACCGCCCGTCGTTCAGCAGCACGCGCCCGCCGACAGGGTATGGCGCAAAAGCGGCGAGGAAGGCGCAGATTATATCGTAGTCAAAATGGGTATAACTTCCGCCCATCATAAACTCCTCCGCCTCGGCGACGCTCCAGGGCTGTCTGTACGGGCGCTTTGAGGTAAGCGCGTCGTAGACGTCCGCAACTGTAATTATCCGCGCGATAAGAGAAATATTATTGCCTTTAAGATGAAGCGGATAGCCGCTTCCGTCGTACTTTTCCTGGTGCATAAGAACGCCGCCGAGAACAGCGTCGCTGTAACCGCCCTGTTTTTTCAGGAGCATATAGCCGATAGCGGGGTGTTTTTTTATCTCCTCAAATTCCATATCGGTAAGCTTTCCGGGCTTACGGATAATTTCGAGCGGGATAGCGCGCTTACCTATGTCGTGAAGGAGTGCCGAAAGGGCAAGATCGCTCATCTGTTCACGCGGAAGCTTAAGCTGTTTACCGATAGAAACGGACATCATCGCTACACGCAGGCAGTGCTTATACGTGCTGTCGTCGTAACTCTGGAGCTGGTGCATTTTCAGCAGCAGGTTGTCGTCGCTTTCGATACTTTTTATAAGATTTCCTGCGAGTTCCTTTATTTCTGCGCCGGATTCGGGGTCGAGGACCGAAATGGGCTTATCGTCGTCCCCGCCGAACACATATTTAAGCGTACTTAAAGACTCGTGAACGTTGATCTCCGCCTTGATCTGTTCCGCAATATTCAGTTCATCACGCCTGATCCACATGCTTTCAACGTTATAGCGCTCTTTAAGGTTAAAGATAGTAACGCTATTAAGCTTTGCGCCGCAGAAGAGCAGTATCCTGTCCGAACCGGGCTCATAAACATTGCGCGCGGCAATCATGCCCGATTCAAGCTCCTCAACGGGTATTCTTACAGCGTTTTTTACTCCTGTTCCCTGCACGTTCCAACCTCCGTCAGATTGCCGCTAAGCCGCGGTCAATGTCTTCGATAATATCGTCGATCGATTCAAGTCCGACTGAAAAGCGGATAAGTCCGCCGTCGATCCCCGCAGCAGCAAGCTGTTCGTCGGTAAGCTGGCGGTGTGTTTCGGAAGCGGGGTGAAGTACGCAGGTCCGTATATCAGCAACGTGAACCTCGTTAGAAGCGAGCTTTAAGCTGTCCATAAACTTAACGGCATTATCGCGTCCGCCCTTTATCGAAACGGAGATCACGCCGCTTGCGCCGAGCGGGAGATATTTCTGCGCCGCCTCGTAATACTTATCGCCCTTAAGCGCAGGATAAGAAACAAAAGCTACCTTATCCGACTTAGCGAAGTGTTCAGCGGCAACAATTGCGTTTTTACAGTACTGCGGCATTCTGACCGCGAGCGTTTCAAGACCGAGGTTGAGCAGGAACGAGCTGTGCGCGGCGGGATAGCAGCCAAAATCGCGCATAAGCTGCATTCTTGCCTTTAAAAGGTACGGAGCCGCGGGGTAATCGCGTGTATAAACAACGCCGTGATAGCTTTCGTCAGGCTCGGTAAGACAGGGGAACTTTCCGTTATCCCAGTTGAACTTACCGCTGTCAACGATAACGCCGCCGACCTGAACCGCATGTCCGTCCATATACTTACTGGTAGAATGAACCACGATATCCGCGCCCCACTCGATCGGGCGGCAGAGGATCGGCGTAGCAAAGGTGTTGTCAACAATAAGCGGAACGCCGCAGTCGTGCGCTGCCTTCGCCCACGTTTCAATATCAAGCACGGTAAGCGCCGGGTTAGCGATAGTTTCGCCGAAAAACAGCTTCGTATTGGGCTTTGCGGCAGCTTTAAGCGTTTCGTAATCGGAATCGGGGCTTACGAAAATGCATTCGATTCCCATTCTCTTTAAGGTTACGGCGAAAAGATTGATCGTACCGCCGTAAATTGAAGCGGAAGCAACAAGGCTGTCGCCCGCCTCGCAGATGTTCAGTACGGAAAGGAGGGAAGCCGCCTGACCGCTAGAGGTACACATAGCAGCTGCACCGCCCTCTAAGTCTGCGATTTTCTTTTCGACAGCGTCGGTTGTCGGGTTAGCGAAACGGGAGTAGATAAGACCTGCGGTGGGGTCGTCGAAAACGTGAGCAACGTCGTTTGTGGACTCGTAAACGTAAGTTGTGCTTTGATAGATCGGCATTACGCGCGGCTCGCCGTTTTTCGGAGTATAGCCCGAATGAAGGCATTTTGTTTCATTTTTCATAGTAAATTCTTCCTTCCTATTTGCACTATAAATATGTATAAGCATTTTTACATATTATATCACAAACCTGCGCGCTTGTCACTACCTTTTTTTAATTTTTCACAATTCCGGTTTTCCCCAGCGTTTATTTCAGCCGTGTTATCGGCATTTTTTATTTTTTTACCGAAAAACAGTCCTTCCCTTTATGCATTTTGCTGATTGCTAAAAGCGTCGAAAAAATGTATAATAAAATATTATATAAACGTGCCGGAGGTCTTTCGGCAGGACTAAAAAAATTTACAGGAGCTATGTTATGTTGCTGATAAAATCAATAGTACGACCTGAAAAATCAATGGCGATAATCGCTGCACTCGGCGATGCCGGTTATCATGCGGTAACTAAGTTTGACGTATGCGTAACGGGCGCGAATAACGAGGAAATGCGACGCGATATGCTTTACGTTGCGTGTGAAAACGAGGATAAGGTTGCTGTAATAAACGTGATAATGACGCTTGCAAAAACAAACGGCGGAGAGAGCGGCGACGGGCGGATCATTGTTACGGAAATTGAAGAAGCGTATACAATAAGCAGCGGCGAACGTGGGCTTTAAGAAAGGCGGGTAATGATGAAGGAAGTTTTAGCGTTTATCCGCGTAAATAAGGTCGAAGAAACGAAAAGGGTGCTTGAGCTTAACGGATTTTTTTCGTACAGCTGGCGCGGCTGTCTTGGGCGGGGAAGGGAGATCCTTTCCTCGGCGGGCGAGAATCTTTTCCGCGCAGCGCAGACTTCTGAAACGTCTGCGGGCGGTGCTGCGGCGGAGCATTGCCAGCTTATAGCGAAGCGTTTTTTCTCAATACTTGTGCCTGACGACGAGGTATCGCGGGTCGTAAAGCTGCTTATAGATGTGAACCAGACGGGCAATCATGGCGACGGGAAAATATTTGTTTTAAAGGCGGGCGAGGATTACGCGATCAGAAGCGGAAAAGGAACGTCGGAGATTTAATGCGTGATCTGCGGTGCGCGGCATTTCCGGGCGGCGCACTTGAATTTACCGCGCAGGCGTGGTATAATGTTACAAAATACTGCAAAACGCCAAGATTATACACGAAAGGTTGCACCTCAGTATGAAACAATGGAACGTAAAAAAGCCTGACGAGCAGATCGTTGAAAGGCTTATCCGCGAAACGGGTCTTAATCCTTTTATATGCCGGATTCTCGCGGGGAGAAATATTCTTTCGCGGAACGACGCGGAGGTTTTCTTTAACAGCGAGGAGCTTTCCGACCCGCTGCTTATTGCCGATATGGATAAAGCGGTCGAGGTGATTGGCTCTGCTGTTGAAAACGGCGAAAGGATTACTGTTTACGGCGATTATGACTGTGACGGTGTAACCTCGACATACATTCTGTTCAGCTATTTACAGGCGCTCGGCGCAGAGGTTGACTGGTACATTCCGACGCGGACCGAGGGGTATGGACTTAACAGGGCTGCCATTGACCTGCTCAAAAAAAGAGGCACGAGCCTTATTGTTACAGTTGACAATGGCATTTCCGCGACAGATGAAGCGGAGTACATATACTCACTCGGAATGAAGCTTGTTATAACCGACCACCATCAGGTTCCCGACGTACTGCCGCGCGCGGAAGCTGTCGTAAATCCGCATCGGCGCGATGATGACAGCCCGTTCAAGCTGCTTGCGGGGTGCGGTGTTGTGCTGAAGCTTGTCTGCGCTATGGAGGAGGACGGAGAAACCGCTCTTTTGCAATTTGCGGATATTGCCGCCGTAGGAACAGTCGGGGACATTGTTCCGCTTATCGGCGAAAACAGGCTTATTGTCCGGCGTGGGCTTGAAGCTATGCCGTACACTGAAAACTACGGATTGAATGCGCTGCTTAAACAGTGTGGGATCGAGGCGGAGAGCGAGGTCGTTTCGTCCGCCTTATCGTTCGGACTTTGTCCGAGGATAAACGCTGCGGGGAGATATTCGAGCGCAAGCGAGGCAATGGAGCTGCTGCTTGCGGAAAGTCCGCAGAATGCACGTTCTAAAGCGGAGGAGCTGTCGCGGCTCAACAGTCTTCGCAAACAGGAGGAACAGAAGATAATTGAGGAGGTCGAGGAACAGATACGAAAGAATCCCGACCTGCTCAACAGGCGCATTCTTATAGTAAGCGGAGAGGGCTGGAACCACGGGATCATCGGGATCGCAAGTGCGCGGCTGTTACATAAATACGGTAAGCCGAATATCGTAATCACAATCGAGGGCGATACCGCGCGAGGAAGTGCGCGAAGCTTCGACGGACTTTCGCTTTTCGAGCTTCTGACCGATTGCAGCAATCTGCTGCTGCGATACGGCGGACACACCAAAGCGGCAGGTCTGACGCTTGAAACGGAAAAAATACCGCAGTTCATAAACGCGGCATACGAATACAGCGAAAAGCGGGAGCCTGCTCTTGAACTGCTGACGGCGGATATGGAGATAAAGCCTGAGCAGCTAACGATAGAGAATATTGAGCTTTTGGACAAGTTAGAGCCGTTCGGCGAGGAAAACCTATCGCCGCTTTTCATGTTCAGGGACTGTCGGATAAAAAGCACGCGCCCTATCAAAGACGGGAAATATGTTTCGTTCAATTTTGCATTCGGGAGCGGCGATTATCGTGCCGTACAGTTCAGCTCGGACTTTGCGTCATTTCCGTTCAGAGAGGGCGACGCAGTTGACATTATAGCAGAAGTCGACGTCAACGAATACAATGGAAAAAAGAACATATCGGTGCGCGTTTCGGACATTCGCCCGACCGGATTCAGGCAGGAGCGATATTTTGCCGCAAAGACTGCGTATGAGGACTACCGCTGTGGAAAAACAGAGGAACGCTTGCTCTGCCGTATGGTGCCGACAAACGAGGAAATGCGCGTATGCTATGACGCACTGCGGAAGAGCGGATCGCTTTCCCGTGCGGCAGATATTGCCGTACAGGGCGGGGTGAACTACTGTAAATTCAGGGTGGGGGTTGACGTTTTCGTGGAATTTGGATTGGCGGAAGTGGATTTAGCGACCGATAAAGTAACTCTTATCCCGTCAAAGGCGAAGGCAGATTTATCGAGATCTAAGGTGCTTAAACGACTTATGGAGGGTGATAAACAGTGAAAAAAAGAGAGCTAATCATAATTGGGGTCTTGACAATATTATCAGCATTTATGGAGATAAGCGGATTACCCTGTGCGCTGTTTATAAATATTGAAATTTTAGATATTACACCGTTATACTGGACTTTAATGTTTAATTTTATAATTATCGTGGCAATTGCATTTCTTACGCTGAAATATCTTTGCCCTGATTGGAGGTTAGGGCTTAATAAAAAAGGGCTGAAAGACGGGCTAAAAAAATACGGAGCAGTCGGACTTGCCGCCGGCGTCATATCGGGAATCGCATTTTTTATCGGATTAAAGCCTTTCGATTATAGTCCGACAATATTGAAGGTCTTAATTGAAGGGATTATATATTACATAGGCGTTGCAGTAATTGAAGAACTGTATGTGAGAGGATTATTGTTAAACCTTATTGAAAAGCTATGCTGTAAAAATGAAAACAACACAAATATTGCTATTATTTTATCATCTGTTATTTTTGGATTAGGACATATATTCGGAGTTCAGGGGCAGCCGATACTCATTATAATTACAAAAGTGGTATGGACTGTTGCTATGGGATTATATTTTGGAGCAATATATAAGAAATCAAATAATCTATGGCTGCCGATTATTTTACATTTTATAATAGATGTGTGCGCGTTACCGTACTGTTTTACAAGTGTTTCAACTTACCCCGACATAAGCCTATACATTATTTTACCGACTTATATATTGCTTGGAATGTATAGCCTATATGTTATGAAAAAAGAAGGGTGAATTTCAAAAGGCGGTGCGCACCTGTCCACACTTATCAGCCCAAAATAAAACCTGTTGACATATTTCGCGGAATGTGGTATAATAAAACCATATTAAAATGCAGCTGCATTTGATAAGACCGACCTTCGTGAAAACGAAGGTTAAGCCCTTACGGACAGGCGGGTCGGTTGCCGTGCGGTAAAATCCGCATTATTGATTGAGTTAAAAGCTCAAATTTTATAAGCTGATTACTTATAATCAAATCATCTTGTGAAACGGTCAATAAGGAGCAATCGGAAGTGCTTGTTTCCGAGCAAAAACAGCTTGCTTAATGAGTTGATACGTCACGGATATATTCCGTGACTTTTTTATTTGTAACCGAATGGAGGAAGCTGAAATGGATATCGAAAGACAAAAATCAGCCCCGCTTTATGAAGCATTAGAAGCCTTCCGCCGCAGACGCGTAGTGCCGTTCGACGTGCCGGGACATAAGCGCGGAAGAGGTAACCCCGAACTCGCTCAGCTGCTCGGCGAAAAATGCGTCGGGCTTGATGTTAATTCAATGAAACCCCTCGACAACCTTTGTAACCCCGTTTCGGTCATCAAGGAAGCCGAAGAACTTACCGCCGAGGCTTTCGGAGCAAGCCAGGCTTTCTTTATGGTTTCCGGTACGACCAGCTCTGTTCAGACCATGGTACTTTCCGCGTGTAAGGCGGGAGAGAAAATTATTCTCCCCAGAAATGTACATAAAAGCGTTATCAACGCCCTTATCCTCTGCGGCGGTATCCCCGTCTACGTTAAACCCGCCGTACACCCCGATATCGGTATCGCCCTCGCTATGGAAACGGCAGAAGTTGAAAAGGCTGTCCTTGAAAATCCCGATGCAGTTGCGATCTTAGTCAATAATCCGACTTATTACGGCATCTGCTCCGATTTAAAGGCTATAACCAAGCTCGCTCATGACCATAATATGCTTATGCTCGTCGATGAGGCCCACGGAACTCACCTCTATTTCGGCGAAAATCTCCCCTGTTCCGCTATGGAAGCGGGCGCGGATATGGCAGCCGTTTCTATGCATAAATCGGGCGGAAGCCTTACCCAAAGCTCTCTCCTCCTGCTCGGCGAAAATATGGATCCCGGCTATGTACGCAATATCATAAACCTTACCCAGACAACCAGCGCGTCCTATCTGCTTTTATCAAGTTTGGACATTTCGCGCCGCAATCTTGCATTAAGAGGTCGCGAGTCCTTCGCTAAAGTAAGTAAGCTCGCCGCTTACGCAAGAGATGAAATAAACTGTATCGGCGGCTATTATGCCTACGGCTCGGAGCTTATCGACGGCGTTACAGTTTGCGATTTTGATGTAACAAAACTCCTCGTTTATACTCAGGGGATAGGTCTGACGGGTATCGAGGTATATGATTTGCTGCGTGACGAGTATGATATTCAAATTGAATTCGGCGACATCGGAAATATCCTCGCCTATATCTCAATCGGTGACAGGATACAGGATATCGAACGCCTTGTCGGCGCACTTGAGGATATAAAGCGGCTTTACAGCAGGGACGCAAACGGTCTTTACCTCGGCGATTACGTCCAGCCCGAAGTCGTCTACTCCCCCCAGCAGTCCTTCTACGCACAAAAAGAATCCCTCCCGCTCGAAGAAACAGCAGGAAGGATCGCAGGGGAAAGCATTATGTGCTACCCCCCCGGAATACCGATTTTAGCCCCCGGCGAGCGTGTAACCGAGGATATTATCCACCATATCCGTTTCGCAAAGGAAAAGGGCTGCTCCCTTCAGGGAACTTCCGACCAGAACGCCGACTTTTTACAGGTGATAAAGGAGGAAAAGTAAGCTATGGATATGTGGCTGTATACAGATAATTCAAAAATGAGTATCCCCGTAAGCCGCCAGCTTTACAGCGCGGAAAGCGAGTATCAGAAAATCGCGGTTTTCGACTCCCCACAGTACGGACGGCTCCTCACCCTCGACGGCGATATCCTCTTTTCGACCGCAGACGAATTTGTCTATAACGAAATGGTCGTTCATGTCCCGATGTCCGTCCACCCCTGCGTTAAAAATGTGCTGATCATCGGCGGCGGCGACGGCGGCGTTGCGCGCGAGCTTACCGCTTATCCCGAAGTTGAGAACATCGACGTTGTTGAACCCGACGAGGTGTTTATAGAAGCCTGCCGCGAATATTTCCCCGATATAACTAAGGCGTTCGACGACCCGCGCGTGAATATAATCAACCGTGACGGCTTACGCTTCCTGCGCGGAAAAACCGCAGAATATGACCTTATAATAAACGATTCAACCGACCCGTTCGGTCACACCGAGGGGCTTTTTACCAAGGAGTTTTACGGCAGCTGCTACCGTGCTCTCAAAGAGGACGGTATAATGGTCTACCAGCACGGCAGCCCGTTCTTCGACGAGGACGAAACCGCTTTCCGTTCAATGCACCGCAAAGCGTACAGCACCTTCCCCATAAGCCGCGTTTATCAGGCGCATATCCCGACCTGCCCGTCAGGCTACTGGATTTTCGGCTTCGCTTCAAAAAAATACCACCCGATCAACGATTTCAAGCCCGAAATCTGGAACGCACGCCATATCAAAACATGGTACTATACCACAAATCTCCATTTAGGCGCATTTATGCTCCCGAAATATGTTGAGGATTTGCTTATCGAAGCGGAAAAGAACGAGGTCAAAGCTTCCTTCCGCTAATTCACCCTGTATTTCAAATAAACCGTAAACGAAAATGCAATAAAACGAAAGGATAATGTATTATGTCTAAGCTTTTAATCATCGGCTGCGGCGGCGTCGCTTCCGTAGCTATCAGCAAGTGCTGCCAGAACAGCGAGGTTTTTTCCGACATCTGTATCGCAAGCCGCACCGTTTCCAAGTGTGACGCTCTCGCGGAAAAACTCCGTCCTACCACCAAAACAAACATCACCACAGCGCAGATCGACGCGGACAACGTTCCCGCGCTCACCGCGCTCATCAATGACTATAAGCCTGACGCGGTTCTTAACGTAGCCCTCCCTTATCAGGATCTGACAATTATGGACGCTTGCCTTGCTGCCGGCGTTCACTACATCGACACCGCAAACTACGAAGCCGAAAACACCGACGACCCCGAATGGCGCGCAATTTACGAAAAGCGCTGTAAGGAACTCGGCTTTACCGCTTATTTCGACTATTCGTGGCAGTGGGCTTATCAGGAACGCTTCAAAAACGCAGGCCTTACCGCGCTTCTCGGTTCGGGCTTCGACCCCGGCGTAACAAGCGTTTACAGCGCATACGCCCTCAAGCACTACTTTGACGAAATCCACACGATCGATATTCTCGACTGTAACGGCGGCGACCACGGCTATCCGTTCGCAACCAACTTCAACCCCGAAATCAACCTCCGTGAGGTTTCCGCTCCCGGCTCCTACTGGGAAAACGGAAAGTGGGTCGAAGTCGAAGCAATGTCGATAAAGCGCGAATATGATTTCGCACAGGTCGGCAAAAAGGATATGTACCTGCTCCACCACGAGGAAATCGAATCCCTCGCAAAAAATATCCCCGGAATCAAGCGTATCCGTTTCTTTATGACATTCGGTCAGAGCTACCTCACCCACATGAAGTGCCTTGAAAACGTTGGTATGCTTTCAACAACCCCTATCGACTTCAACGGAACACAAATCGTTCCTATTCAGTTCTTAAAGGCACTCCTCCCCGATCCCGCATCACTCGGTCCGAGAACTGTCGGAAAAACAAATATCGGCTGTATCTTCAAGGGTGTTAAGGACGGTAAGGAAAAGACGATCTATATTTATAACGTCTGCGACCACCAGGAATGCTATAAGGAAGTCGGAAGTCAGGCTATTTCCTATACGACAGGCGTTCCCGCTATGATAGGCGCAATGCTTGTAGCAAACGGTACTTGGCGCGAGCCGGGCGTGTTCAACCTCGAAGAGTTCGACCCCGACCCGTTTATGGACGCACTTAACAAGTGGGGACTTCCGTGGGTCGTTGAAGAAAACCCCGTTATGGTAGACTGAAATGAGATTTGACGAGCTGCCTACCCCCTGCTACGTTATCGACAAGGGGAGGCTTATAAAAAACCTTGAAATACTGAAAAAAGTGCAGGAGGATACGGGCTGCCGCATTCTCCTTGCTCAAAAGGCTTTTTCAGCGTATTCGCTTTACCCGCTTATCGGAAAATATCTCTGCGGAACAACGGCAAGCGGACTTTTTGAAGCTAAGCTGGGCTATGAAGAAATGGGCGGCGAAACACACGTTTTCGCTCCCGCGTTTAAGGACAGCGACTTTGACGAAATCGCGTCGATCTGCGGTCATATCACCTTCAATTCCTTCGCTCAGCTCGAAAAATACCGCTCCCGCTGTAAAAAAGCAAGTATCGGCATACGAATCAACCCTGAATGCTCAACTCAGGGCGACCACGCGATTTACGACCCATGCGCGGCGGGAAGCCGACTCGGCGTAACGCTTGAAAATTTTCGCGAAGATTTGCTGGACGGCGTGGAGGGACTGCATTTTCACACTCTCTGCGAGCAGAACGCGGACGCGCTTGCGGTAACGCTTGACGCTGTTGAGGAGAAATTCGGAAATTATCTCGGAAAAATGAAGTGGCTGAATATGGGCGGCGGGCATCACATAACCCGCGCCGATTATGATATAGAGCTGCTTGAAAAATGTATAAAAAGAATAGCTGAAAAATACGGCGTTACCGTTTATCTTGAGCCGGGCGAGGCTGTCGCGCTCAACGCGGGCTATCTCACGACTGAGATTCTCGATATTGTCGAAAACGGCGGCGTTACTACGCTTATCCTGGACGCTTCCGCCGCCTGCCATATGCCCGACGTTCTGGAAATGCCGTACAGACCCCCGCTGAAAAACTCCGGCAAGGCGGGAGAAAAGGCGTATACCTACCGCCTTTCCTCGTACACCTGTTTAGCGGGCGATATTATCGGCGACTATTCGTTTGATGATCCCGTAAAAATCGGCGACAGGCTCTACTTTGAGGATATGGCTATCTACTCTATGGTAAAAAACAACACCTTTAACGGCATACCTCTCCCGTCAATCGCCGTTATGGAGGAGGACGGAAGCTGCGAAGTGATAAATAGCTTCGGCTATAACGACTTTAAATCGAGGCTCTGAAAATGATAAATTCTTTACCCGTAAACGACGGCTTTTTTATGTCTGCCGAATTTGCCGAACACGACGGCTGTATTATGATCTGGCCTGAACGAAGCGGTTCGTGGGCTTACGGCGCAGCGGCTGCGCGAAAAGTTTTTGCACAGATAGCCGAGGCAATTTCCGAAAGCGAAACCGTGTATATGCTCGTGAACGACCGTACCGTGGAAAGCGCGCGGGCGGCTCTTTCCAAACAGATACGCTTTGTGAATATCGACACCGATGACGCGTGGGCGCGGGATATGTGCCCGACTTTTGTCAAAAACGCTTTTGGAACAGTCCGCGGCATAGAATGGGAATTTAACGCATGGGGCGGGGATTTTGACGGGCTGTATGCAGACTGGAAAAAGGATAACGCGGCAGCGCGGAGCTTCTGCGAACAGCTGGGATACAGCTATTACAATGCTAAACCTTTCGTTCTTGAGGGCGGTTCGATACATTCGGACGGAGAGGGAACGGTTATTACAACCGAAGCCTGCCTGCTCAGCAAGGGTCGCAACCCTGACCTTACAAAAAAACAGATCGAAGAAAAACTTCATGATTATCTCGGCGCAGAAAAGGTTATCTGGCTCCCGCGCGGAATTTACAACGACGAAACAAACGAGCACGTTGACAATGTGTGCGCCTTCGTGCGCCCCGCAGAGGTCGTGCTGGCTTGGACAGACGATGAAAACGACCCGCAGTACGATTTGAGCAGGGCTGACCTTGAAGTACTCGAAAATGAAACGGACGCACGTGGGCGAAAGCTCACTGTACATAAGCTGTTGATCCCGGAAAAGCCTGTCTGCGTAACGGAAAACGACCTCGCGGGACTGGAATTTGAGGACGGCGAGGATATGAGAGAGGTCGGAGAACGGCTGGCGGCAAGCTACGCGAACTTCTACATCTCAAACGGCGCAGTTATTCTTCCCGTTTTCGGCGATAGCAGCGATACAGCGGCGGTCAAGCTGATGGAGCGCTTGTTTCCGAACAGAAAAGTTGTCCCGATTTTTGCGCGTGATATAATAACAGGCGGCGGGAATATCCACTGTATAACCCAGCAAATACCGAAAGGAGCGAAAAAATGAGAAAGGTATGCGCGGCGGCGGTGCAGATGAGGTGTACCGAAAACCGCAGTGAAAATATAGAAAAAGCGGCTTTGATGGCGGAAAAGGCTGCTGAAAAAGGAGCGAATGTAATACTTCTGCCGGAGCTTTTTGAGCGCCCTTATTTTTGTCAGGAGCGGCGGTACGAATATTACAGTTTTGCGGAAAAAACCGAAGAAAACGCGGCGGTTAAGCAGTTCAGAGATGTCGCGAAAAAGCTCTCGGCGGTTATCCCCGTAAGCTTTTACGAGCGGGACGGTAACTGCCTTTACAACTCGATAGCGGTAATTGACGCAGACGGGGCGCTTCTCGGAGTTTACCGAAAGACGCACATTCCCGACGACCATTATTATCAGGAAAAATTTTATTTTTCGCCCGGAAATACGGGATTTAAGGTCTGGAACACGGCTTACGGCAGAATCGGGATCGGAATCTGCTGGGATCAGTGGTTTCCCGAAACGGCACGCTGTCTGGCGATTAACGGCGCGGAGCTTTTGCTGTATCCAACCGCTATCGGCAGCGAACCTATTTTAGGCTGCGACAGCGCGGGGCACTGGCGGCGAACCATGCAGGGACACTCCGCGGCGAACGTTATACCTGTGATTGCCGCTAACAGGATCGGCGAGGAGAGAGTTGAGCCGTGCGACGAAAACGGCGGGCAGAGATCCGCGCTGAAATTCTACGGTTCGTCGTTCATCACCGACGCTACGGGCGATATTATCGCAGACGCGGGACGTGACGAGGAAACGGTTTTGATTGGGGAATTTGACCTCGACCGGACGAACACGGAACGGCTGGAGTGGGGACTTTTCCGCGACAGGCGGCCTGAATGCTACAGAGATATTTGTAAATAAGCGATTATACGGTACTGCTGCGCCACGTCAGGCAGCAGCACATACCAAAACGGCTGCTGCAGTGCAAACTGCAGCAGCCGTTCGTTTTTTGATAGACCCATTCAGGAATTTCGATTTAATAAGCCGAAAAAATTATCAGCCGCTTCATTTCTTATCGTTCAGTACCATTGTGTAAAAATCGTCCCACATTTTTGTGACGTGTTCTTTAGAATAGAACTCATTTCCGCGGCGGGAATTTTTTACGCACTGCTCGTAATAATCCTTATCGGAGCGCAGCTTGTTCAGCTCGGCGATAAAGCCGTCAACATCGTCAGCCTTGCTGTAAAAATCGAAAAGAATATCGTTATATATTTCAAGGTCGCGGAGCAAAATCGGAACGTTAGCGCACATAGCTTCAAGAATTGTCATCGGGAAAAGCTCCTCAAACGACGGCAGGAACATAACGTCGCCGAGATTATACACCTCGTTCATATTTTCGCGTTCGATCATTCCGAGGAGTTTCAGATTTTTCGGCGGGTTTTCCATGATCTTATTGATTTCCTTATAGCCGTCCGTGATCGCGCCGAACGAGAAGCCGCCTGCCCAAGCGAAGGTTACATCGGGCATTTGCTCAGCCATTTTCACGAAATCGAAAAAGCCCTTGCGAACCTGAAGCTGTCCTGCACAGACCGCAACAAAGACGTCCTTTGGAATGCCGTATTTTTCACGGAGCGCGGCTTTTTCTTCGGGTGAAACGGGGTGGAACTGTTCCGAGGAAACGTAATTCGGGATATATGTAACCTTATCGCGTTTTACGCCGTAATGCTCAAGGCGACCGATAAAATACGGATTTACCGTAACGAGGTACTCCATACTGTCGTAAAACTTGATCATATACGCGTAGAAAATCTTTTTGGCGAATTTCGGGAGATTAAGGCTTGTTTCGACCGTTTCGGGGAGCATATGAACGTAACCGACGGAGTGACCGCATTTAGTTCTTCCCCTTTTTCCGAGGTAATAGCCGAGGTTTATTGTATGGTAATGCGTAATATCGGCTTTCATACGGGCATTTTCGTAAACCTCGAATTTATCTGAAAGACCGTCGCGGACGAGGTTGACCTGTTCGATATAAGCCGAGCCTACGCCCTGACCCTTAACCTTTGTTGCGCTTGACATCATATTTATAGTTGCTTTTTTTGACATATTATTCCGTCCTTTCGGGGGTTAGGTTTATTATAGATTTTTATCTATTTTAACATATACAAGGGCGGTTGTCAAGAACGTGCGGATAAGCTCTTACAAATGTCCGAAAAAACAACGTTTATGGCGGCATTGTGCTTTACATTTTACCGTTTATATGCTATTATTATGATATAACTTAGGCAAGATGTCCCCCGCCTCTTAGGCGGCGGGTTCCATTTGCCATT
>CAZAXM010000008.1:0-58451 GCA_964489095.1 uncultured Ruminiclostridium sp.
CTTTATAAAATAGAACAGAAAATACAATTAAATACTAAGATAAACGATAATTTAGAATTACAACTTAAAACATTGTACGATTATTGGTTTACTCAGTTTGATTATCCTGATTCCAATGGCAAGCCTTATAAATCTAATGGTGGTTTGCTTGAATGGAACGAAACATTAAAGCGTAATATTCCTTTACATTGGTCCGTTGGTTCTGTTGCAAAAAACAGTTTAACTCAATTTATCAAACCTGGTGTTGATGTTTTTGAGTCCAAAGTATACTTAGCAACTGCCGATGTAAAAGGTTCATCTATTTCTGAAGGTACTGTTATTGACTATGAAAACAGAGAAAGCAGAGCCAATATGCAACCAACAGAATATTCCGTATGGTTCGCTAAGATGAAGAATAGTATAAAACATCTTTATCTTAACTCTGAGATGCACCTTATTATTGAACAATGCATTTTATCAACAGGATTCTGTGGACTACAATGTGATGAAAAATCGTTTGAGTATATTTCATCATATATTGCAAGCCCTTACTTTGAGCTACATAAAGATATGCTTGCTCACGGTGCTACTCAGGAAGCAGTCAACAATGAGGACTTGGCAAGAATACATATTCTCATACCTGACAAGAACACATTAGAAAAATATCACGAAACAACGCAACCTATATATGCACAGATAGCAAAAAACATCTGTGAAAATAAAGAATTAACAAAACTTAGAGATTGGTTGCTTCCAATGTTGATGAACGGTCAGGCTACAATCGAAGATTAAGCCGCTAAATTATCGTTTATTAAAAAATAGGAGAGATAAAAATGGATGCAAGAAAAGGAAATATTTATGAAATATTAAACGGAAACAAGCAATTTGTTATTCCGGTATATCAAAGATTTTATAGTTGGGACATTGAACAATGCCGCAGATTGTGGGATGATATTGTTGCAATGCAGAAAGAAGGAAAACAGGGGCATTTTGTAGGCTCAATAGTGAATATTGCGGAGCAAGCTATGCCTACGGGCGTGCAAAAATATATGATAATCGATGGGCAACAAAGAATAACAACTTTGTCACTTCTTTTAATTGCTCTGCGTGATTATGCCATTAATCATCCTGAAGATACGACAATTAATGCAAGAAGAATTGACAATATGCTTTTGAAGAATGAATATGAAAACGGTGACGAACGGTTCAAACTTCTTTTGACCGAATCCGATAGAGAAGTATTGATTTCATTGATAGAACAAAAACCCATACACGAAAATACCAATTCGAGAATTCTTATAAATTATGAGTACTTTTCAAAATGCATAGAAACGCAAAAGCTGTCTCCGGCTGACATCTATGAATCTATCGGTAAACTTCAAATTGTAAATATTACATTGGACCGCATGGTGGATGACGCTCAAGCTATTTTTGAAAGTTTGAATTCAACAGGAAAGGAGCTAACCGAATCCGACCTTATCCGTAATTATGTATTAATGGGATTGGAACCTGCAGAACAAAATTATATATACGAGCATTTGTGGAGACCTATGGAATTGTTGTTTGAATATGACAAGCAGGAATCTGTAATGGACAGGTTTTTTAAAGACTACTTGACAATGAAGCAAACACGTATTCCAAAAGTTGATTACATATATGAAGAATTCAAAAAAATCATTTGAATTGCGAATTTTCATCAATAAGGGAGTTGTGTACAGATTTATATAAATTTGCACAGTATTATACTGATATGGTCTTTGCCCGAAGCGAAAATGAAGCATTAAAATCTCTTTATCGGGATATAAACAGCCTTAAAATGGAGGTGTCGTATCCGTTTTTACTTAAGGTACACAACGATTACGCACTTGGCATAATAACTATTGATGAACTCGTAGAAATAATCAAAATGTGTATCAGTTATGTATTCAGACGAAATATTTGCGATATACCCACAAATTCTTTGAATAAAACATTCGCAACATTGAAAAACGAAATACGAAACGATGATTATTTAAATTCAATAAAAGCATTCTTTGTTTTGCGTGACGACTATAAAGTATTCCCGACAAATGAGAAATTTGCCGCCGTCTTTGCTTCTCGTGATATTTATAATATGAGAGTAAGAAACTATATTTTAAGGCATCTTGAAATGTATAACAACAAAGGGAATGTTGTTGTTGAAAATTATACTATTGAACATATAATGCCACAAAATCAAAATCTTTCCGATGAATGGAAATATATGCTCGGCGAAAATTGGCTGGAAATTCAGAAAAAATATTTGCACACCATAGGCAATTTGACTTTGACTGTATACAATTCCGAAATGAGCGACAGACCTTTTGCGGAAAAAATGAATATGGACGGCGGATTCAAACAAAGTGCTTTAAGGTTGAACAGCTATCTTGTAATGCAGTCGGAATGGAATGAAACAAAAATAAAAGAGCGTGCCGCCGAACTTACAGAAAAAGCTCTTAAAATATGGGAATATCCGACAATGACTGAAGAAGAATTGCTGCCGTATATTGAACCCGAGAAAAAAGAAGAAAAATATAGTATCGATAGCTATAATATCAACGATTATACAAAAATTCTGTTTGAAACTTTGGACAGAAGAATCAGAAACCTATCAACAGCAGTAAAACGAGAATTCAAGAAACTTTATGTTGCATATAAATTGGACACTAATTTTGTTGATATAGTTTTTCAAGAAAAGCGATTGCGTATATCTGTAAATACGAAGTTTACCGACATTATTGACAGATATGATATGTGCAGAGATGTAAGCAATATAGGTCGTTGGGGAAACGGAGATGTGGAATTTTTCTTTGAGAATATAACCGAAATTGAAAAAGCCATGGACATAATAGAGCAATCGTTTAATGCTCACATGGATATGTAGCAAAAAAGACTATAAGAAATCCTTTTATAAAAAGGGGGTGCAAAATTCCTTTAATTAAAAGATAAAAAATTAACAAGCCGTCACTTGGAATGCTTCGTGACGGCTTGGTTTATGTGTAAAATTGTAAAAAGTCTTGAAAATAGGCAAAAAATAATGACTTCAACTTTTTATCAAAATTGAAGTCATTATGTGGTGCGGGCGACAGGACTTGAACCTGCACACCTTGCGGCATTGGAACCTAAATCCAACGTGTCTGCCATTCCACCACGCCCGCATACAATTTAATTATACCCCATTCCGTGGGATTTGTCAAATATTAGCTTTATACACAAACTTATTCATTTCGTTTTGGTAAAAACACGCGTAGGAAATTACCCTTGATTTTTTTATTTTTTTGTGTTATACTTTCTATAAGATGGTTGAGACCTTTCTGTTGATTTGCTTGTGGTGAATTACGGTTTAACAGAACTCAATCATTTTTCTGCGTTTTTCCGATATTTGACCCGATATCTGTTAATATTTGAACATAAAAAAACGGATCCAGAGACTGTGCGAGGTAAATGTATGGAGGATTTGTTTCAAATAATACAAGCTATTATCGTTGTAGTGATTGTTGGCGCTTTTTTTACATTCTTTTTGATAACAGTTCTTTATCGCGGAAAAAAGTCGGGATAACCGTTGTCGATAAACGAATAACTGTCTTTCAGGGCTTTAATACCTTTCGTTCAAAATTTACTACGGTAAAACATTATACCGTTGATTGCTTATACGCAGGTTCATCTAAGATTCGGACTTTACGATGTTCTTTTTCGGTATATGAAAAATTAAAGCTTAATAAAAGTTATGCGGTAACTGTAAAAATGTCAGAAATTATTAAATTACATTGATTTTTTGTTAATTGGGTTCATATTTATTGAGAATGCAGAGCTTTATATACTGTGATGATCTCACAACACTTTGGAGGGATTGACTTGATTAAACTATTGGCGAAAGCTTTTATACACGACTTCCGGAATGTCTCCGACCCAAAAGTCCGGAGATGCTACGGCGTTCTGACGGGAATTGTCGGAATTGCCCTGAACATTCTCCTGTTCGCCGGAAAGCTCTTTGCGGGTCTTATTACCGCCTCTATCGCGGTAACAGCCGACGCTTTTAACAACCTTTCCGACGCCGCCGCTTCCGTAATCAGCATTGTTGGCTTTAAAATCGCAGGTATGCCCGCCGATAAGGAGCATCCATTCGGTCACGGACGCGTTGAGTATGTCGCGGGTCTGGCTATGTCAATTGTTATCCTCTTTATGGGTTATGAGCTTGGACGTGATTCCGTTATGAAAATTATTTCACCAGAGGAAATGACGTTCAGCTGGATTTCACTCGCTATTCTGATCGCTTCCGTTCTCGTTAAGCTTTATATTTGCCTTTACAATCGTAAAATCGGACAGCTTATCAGTTCTGCGACAATGAAGGCTGCTGCAATGGACAGTCTTTCCGACTGCATTTCAACAGGCGCGGTTATTCTCGGTCTTGTTGTCTACGCGGTAACTTCCGTCAATATCGACGGCTATGTCGGAATCGTTGTTGCATTATTTATTGTTAAAACAGGTATAGAAGCTGCAAAGGAGAGCCTTACTCCGCTTATCGGAGAAAAGCCCGCGCCCGAATATGTTGAGGATATACGAAAAACCGTAATGAGCTATGACGGAATTACCGGTATTCACGATTTGATCGTACATAATTACGGAGTAGGCGCAAATATTATTTCTCTCCACGCAGAAGTTCCCGCAGATATGGGTTTTGTTGAAGCGCACGAGCTTATTGATGTCATCGAAAACGAGCTGAAAATGAAATACGCAAGCTGCGCGACAATTCATATGGATCCGATCGCCGCTGAAACCGAAGAATCCGGGCGTTTGCGCCAATTGGTGAAGGAAATCCTGTCAGAAATAGGGAATGGTATAACCATGCACGATTTCCGAATGACAAACGGAAGTGTTAACCGGAATCTTATTTTTGATATTGTCGTCCCGTTTGATTCAAAAATTTCCGCCGATGAAGCGGTAAAAACAATTTCTGAGCGGGTAAAAAACGAGGACAGCGGACTTAATGTTGTGGTTAATGTCGACAGACAGATGTGCTGATATATGTAAATTATGATAATTTTTAGACGCAAAGGCTTCTGCCCGCAATTTTTCACGGGAATAAGCCTTTGCTTTTTGCAGCGTGAATACTGACCGCCGCTATGCTTCCGAAAGCGCAGCTATATATTATATGCCCGCGTAATCTGTGATATTCCTGTTTTCGGAATAATTTCAATATATTATCCATTGCTATTTTACGAAAAGTGTGATATAATTGATTCATGTTGAAAGGAGCGGTAGAATGAATAATAAGACTGCTACTAATATAAAACGATTTATAATTTTCCTGAATGCGATGTTTTGTACACTTTTATATACATCGGTTTTCGCTTTCGTATGGGAAAATTTTTATAACCCGAATATCGGAATGGCTTTTTTTAAAAATGGAAATATTATACTTTATGTAGTCTATGCACTTATATATTTTATTATCATCGAAATGTACGGCGGCTTCAGGATAGGAAGTCAGCGTATCACGGATTCCGTTTTTACACATGTAATTGCGATTATTATAACGGATTTTATCTCATATCTTCAGATTTCGCTTATTGCTCGTGAGTTGTTAAATCCGTTCCCGCTGATCGTGTCAATAATCCCGAATGCACTGCTGACGCTGGGGTGGAGCTTTTATATCCATAGAAATTACGCAAGGCTTTTCCCGCCAAAGAAAATGATCCTTGTTTACGCGAGTAAATCTGCCCGCTCGCTCGTATATAAAATGAGCAAAAGATACGACAAGTTCATTATCTGCGCCGCAATCAATGTAAACGAGGGATTTGAGCGTATTTCGGCGCTTCTGCCGGAGTATGACGCAGTTGTTATCTGCGATACGCCTAACGAGATTCGTAATGATATTATGAAGTTCTGTTTCAGACATCGGATTATGGCGTATGTTACTCCTAAAATTTCAGATATTCTCATAAGAGGTTCGGAGGAACTGCATATCCTCGATACGCCGCTGCTTGTTTCACGTAATTTCGGTGCTAAGCTTGAACAGCGTGCAATAAAGCGATTCTTTGATTTTGTACTTTCGGCGATTGCAGTTGTCGTTTTATCGCCGCTGCTTGCCGGAACGGCAATTGCCGTAAAAGCATATGACGGCGGACCGGTTATATACAAGCAAAAACGTCTTACATACGGCGGCAGAGAATTTTATTTGTATAAATTCCGCTCGATGGTCGTAAACGCAGAAAGCGACGGCGTTGCACGTCTTGCGGCGGAGGGAGATTCGCGTATAACTCCTGTTGGCGAATTTATCCGAAAAACGCGCCTGGACGAGCTTCCGCAGCTTATAAACATTCTCAAGGGTGAAATGTCGATCGTCGGTCCTCGCCCCGAACGTCCCGAAATTGCTGATGAGTATGAACAGGACATTCCCGAATTTTCGTTCCGTCTTAATGCCAAGGCGGGTCTGACCGGTTACGCACAGGTCATGGGTAAATACAACACCACCCCTTACGACAAATTAAAGCTTGACCTTATATATATTGAGAATTTTTCGCTGCTGCTCGACCTGAAAATAATTATGATGACGGTTAAGACGATTTTTGAAAAGGAAAGCACTGAGGGAATCGACGAGAAATCGCTTAATGCTATGGATCTAAGCTATCGTGAAGAGGAAAACGAACAGGAGAAAATTACGGTATGACAGAGAAGATAAGGCTTGCTGATAATAATGACATTTCGCGGCTTGTGGAAATTGAGATTTTCAATTACCGCCTGAATTTCTATCCGATATTCCGTAATGATGAATACTATTTCGGCGAATTACAGGCAGCCCTATGATTGAAAAGTATCGTGCGGAATCGTCCCTGCTTACCCGTACATACGTTTATGATGATGGAACGGTTAAGGGTTTTGTGAGAGTGAGCGGCGCGGAGGTTGAGAAGCTTTTTGTTGAGCCGGTTTTACAAGGGCAGGGGATAGGGAGGCTTTTGCTGGCTTATGCAGTTGAAAAGCATGATGTCAATTTCTTATGGGCGCTTGAAAAAAATAAGCGTGCCGTTTCATTCTATAACAGAAACGGTTTTCGCCTAACGTCTGAAAAGAAGCTTGAGGAAGGTACGGATGAATACCTCGTAAAGATGGCTCTTGAATAGTTTTTGCCGCAGTTTTTTGGAGCTGCGGCAATTTTTTTAAAAATATTCAAAAAATTTTAAAAAAGTGCTTGACAAATCATTCCATTTGGGATATAATAAAATACTGAATTATAATGGACTTATTAACGGAAAGTGCGAAAATAAGGCTATGTTTTCAAAATTTTAAGGAGTGATTAAGCCAATGGTGAATGTTAAGCCGGTGCAGCTGGGTAAGACTACCCGAATGAGTTTTTCTAAGATTAACGAGGTTATCGAAATGCCGAACCTCATTGAGATTCAGAAAAATTCCTACAAGTGGTTTCTCGAAGAGGGTATTAAAGAAGTTTTCAGTGATATCTCTTCAATAACCGATTCAAACGGCAAGTTGGTTCTTAGCTTTGTGGATTACAGGATTGACGAAAATCCGAAGTACACAATCGAAGAATGTAAAGAGCGTGATGTAACCTATGCGGCTCCTCTTAGAGTTAAGGCGCATTTGCGCAATGAGGAAACAGGAGAGGTTACCGAAAGCGAAATTTTTATGGGCGATTTTCCGCTCATGACCGACAGCGGCACATTTGTAATCAACGGTGCGGAACGTGTAATCGTATCGCAGTTGGTTCGTTCCCCTGGTGTATACTATGGCTTTGATTATGATAAAACAGGTAAAAAATTATTCACCTCGCAGGTAATCCCTAACCGCGGCGCATGGCTTGAATATGAAATGGACTCTAACGACATATTCTACGTGCGTATCGATAAAAACAGAAAAATCCCCGCAACAACTCTTATCCGTGCGCTTGGAAAGGGTACGGACGAGGAGCTTTTCGAGCTTTTCGGCGAGGACGAACGTATCCGTCAGACAATTCTCCAGAAAGATCCTACGAAGAATAAGGAAGAAGCTCTTCTTGAAGTATATAAAAAGCTTCGTCCGGGTGAGCCGCCCACGGTTGATTCCGCTGAAGGACACCTGAACAATCTCTTCTTCGACGCTAAGCGTTATGACCTTTCCAGATTCGGTCGTTACAAGTTTAATAAGAAGCTCGGCGTTGCAAGCAGAATTATCGGACATAAGCTTGCAGAGCCTGTTGTAAATCCTATGACAGGTGAAATTATCGCCGAGGCAGGCGAGTTTATAAGTACCGATAAGGGCTTTGAAATTGAACAGGCAGGCGTCGGTGCGGTATTCCTTGAGGTTGAGGATAGAATTGTCAAGGTTATCGGCAACCAGATGGTTGACATCGCTCCGTACATTCCCGCTGAAATTGACGCAGAAGCCTGCGGTATAAATGAAAAGGTATTTTTCCCCGCGCTCCAGGATATTCTCGAAAATAACGAAACCGTCGAGGAAATCGAAGAAGCGCTCAGACTGAATGCTGATATACTTGTCCCTAAGCATATCACTTTAGACGATATTTTCGCAAGCGTAAGCTATTTTATCAACCTTTGTGAGGGCGTGGGAATGGTTGATGATATCGACCATCTCGGAAACAGGCGTATCCGTTCGGTAGGCGAACTTCTCCAGAACCAGTTCAGGATCGGATTTACAAGAATGGAACGTGTGATCCGCGAAAGAATCGGCTTACAGCAGGACAACGAAAAGATCTCGCTCAATAACCTTGTAAACATACGTCCTATCGTTGCGGCAATCAGAGAATTTTTCGGTTCATCTCCTCTGTCGCAGTTTATGGATCAGAACAACCCACTCGCTGAGCTTACCCATAAGAGAAGACTTTCAGCTCTTGGACCCGGCGGTCTTTCCCGTGACAGAGCCGGATTTGAGGTTCGTGACGTTCACTATTCACACTACGGACGTATGTGCCCGATTGAAACGCCTGAAGGTCCTAATATCGGTCTTATCTCTTATCTTGCGTCATTCGCGAGAATTAACAAGTATGGCTTTATTGAGGCTCCTTATCGCCGCGTTGACCGCGAAACAGGAAAGGTTCTCGACGAGGTTGTTTATATGACAGCCGATGTGGAAGACCTCTATACGATTGCTCAGGCGAACGAACCGCTCGATGAGAACGGCTGCTTTGCTAGAAAGCGTGTTACGGCGCGCAGACGAGATGAAATTCTCGAAGTTGCCCGTGAACAGGTTGACTATATGGATATTTCGCCTAAGATGGTAGTTTCCGTTGCAACCGCTATGATCCCGTTCCTCGAAAACGATGACGCAAACCGTGCGCTTATGGGTGCGAACATGCAGCGTCAGGCAGTTCCGCTTATGGTTACAACAAATCCGATTGTCGGAACAGGTATGGAATATAAGGCTGCCGTTGACTCAGGCGTATGCATTCTTGCAAAGGAAGACGGCGTTGTAACAAGAGTCTGCGCAGATGAAATCGTTGTTAAGGACGAGCTCGGACAGGATCACAGATATAAGCTTATCAAGTTTATGCGTTCCAACCAGGGTACTTGTATTAACCAGCGTCCGATTGTCGTAAAGGGCGAGACTGTTAAAAAGGGACAGGTTCTTGCTGATGGTCCCGCAACATCTCAGGGTGAAATTTCGCTCGGTAAGAATGCGCTTATCGGCTTTATGACGTGGGAAGGTTATAACTACGAGGACGCCGTTCTTATTAACGAAAAGCTTGTTTATAATGATGTTTATACATCTATCCATATTGAAGAATACGAACTTGAGTGCCGCGATACAAAGCTCGGACCGGAAGAAATTACACGTGATATTCCTAACCTCAGCGAAGACGCGCTGAAGGATCTGGACGAACAGGGTATTATCCGTATCGGTGCAGAGGTTCATTCCGGAGATATTCTTGTCGGTAAGGTTGCACCTAAGGGTGAAACAGAGCTTACAGCGGAAGAACGTCTGCTCCGCGCAATCTTCGGCGAAAAGGCAAGGGAAGTGCGCGACAGCTCTCTGCGTGTTCCGCACGGCGAAAGCGGCGTTATAGTTGACGTTAAGGTGTTCACAAGAGAAAACTGCGACGAGCTTGCCGCAGGTGTAAATATGGTTGTACGCTGCTACATTGCCCAGAAGAGAAAGATCTCTGTCGGCGATAAGATGGCGGGTCGTCACGGTAATAAGGGTGTCGTTTCCCGCATTCTTCATCAGGAGGATATGCCTTTCCTTCCTGATGGTACACCGCTCGACATTGTTCTTAACCCCCTCGGCGTACCTTCGCGTATGAATATCGGTCAGGTTCTCGAAGTTCACCTCGGCTATGCGGCTAAGGCTCTCGGCTGGAAAATCATGACGCCTGTATTTGACGGCGCACACGAAGAAGATATCAGAGAGTGCTTCAAGCTCGCAGATGAGCAGAGAGCAAATTACCCCGGTAAGGACAGCGCTGATATCGACTTCTCGAAGATTCCGATGACGCAGGACGCTAAAACACAGCTTATTGACGGCCGTACAGGAGAGAAGTTCGACAGCCTCGTAACTGTCGGATATATGTACTACTTGAAGCTCCACCACCTCGTTGATGATAAAATCCATGCTCGTTCAACAGGTCCTTACTCACTTGTTACACAGCAGCCGTTAGGCGGTAAGGCACAGTTTGGCGGTCAGCGTTTCGGTGAAATGGAAGTTTGGGCGCTTGAAGCTTACGGCGCGGCTTATACGCTTCAGGAAATCCTTACTGTTAAGTCAGACGATATTGTCGGACGTGTAAAGACATACGAGGCAATTGTTAAGGGTGAAAATGTTCCGAAGCCTGGCGTTCCCGAATCATTCAAGGTTCTTATTAAGGAGCTTCAGTCCCTCGGTCTTGACGTAAAGGTTCTCGACGAAAATAACGAAGAAATTGACTTAAAGCAGAGCTTTGACGACGATGATATGGGAACAGTAAGCCCCGACGATTTTGAATATGTTGCCGATGTCAACGAAATTGATTCAGCATTTATTCCCGAAGAAGTTGACGATTCGTATTATGACGATTTAGATGACGACTTCGACGACAGCGACAGCTTTGACGATGATGACGACGAACCGTTCGAGCTGGACGATGAAGATGAATAATTTACGTTTTAACGGTAAATTTTACGGCAATTTGAACTTTAAAAGAATTGAGGTTTGTAAAATTGGCATTTAATGTTTTTGAATCAATGAAAATCGGTCTTGCTTCTCCCGAACAGATTCGTGAATGGAGCTACGGCGTCGTTGAACGCCCCGAAACAATCAATTACCGCACACAGAAGCCTGAACGCGACGGACTTTACTGTGAAAGAATTTTCGGACCACAGAAGGACTGGGAATGTGCCTGCGGAAAGTATAAGAGAATACGTTTTAAAGGTAAGGTTTGCGAACGCTGCGGCGTTGAAGTAACGCGCAACAAGGTTCGCCGCGAGAGAATGGGTCATATCGAATTGGCAGCCCCCGTTTCTCATATCTGGTACTTTAAGGGAACACCGTCAAGAATCGGTCAGGTTCTTGACATTTCCCCGAAAAGACTTGAAGAAGTACTTTACTTTACAAAGTATATCGTAATCGAGCCGGGAAATACCGTTCTCACAAAGGGTCAGCTCCTTTCTGAAAAAGAATATGCTGATATGAGAGAGCGCTATGAGGACGATTTCAGAGCAGCTATGGGTGCGGAAGCTATTAAGGAACTCCTTATGGAAATTGACCTTGATAAGCTTTCAACCGAGCTTAAAGAAGAACTTGAAAATACACAGCAGGGACAGAAGCGTGTTAAGATTTTAAAGCGTCTTGACGTAATCGAGGCTTTCCGTCAAAGCGGAAACCGTCCCGAATGGATGATTCTTGACGTTGTTCCGGTTATCCCGCCGGATCTTCGTCCTATGGTTCTCCTTGACGGCGGCCGTTTTGCAACAAGTGACCTTAACGATTTGTACAGACGTGTAATTAACCGTAATAATCGTCTTAAAAAGATGCTTGAGCTTAAGGCGCCCGATATAATTATTCGAAATGAAAAGAGAATGCTCCAGGAAGCAGTTGACGCACTTATTGATAATGGCAGACATGGTCGTCCTGTAACAGGTCCGTCAAACCGTCCGCTTAAATCACTTTCTGATATGTTAAAGGGTAAGCAGGGACGTTTCCGTCAGAATCTGCTTGGTAAGCGTGTTGACTATTCAGGCCGTTCCGTTATCGTAGTCGGACCTGATCTTAAAATGGATCAGTGCGGTCTGCCTAAGGAAATGGCTATCGAGCTGTTTAAACCGTTTGTAATGAAGGAGCTTGTAGCAAGAGGTCTTTCAAATAATATCAAGAGTGCAAGAAAGATGGTTGACCGCGCGAAAGATGAGGTCTGGGATGTTCTGGAAGATGTTATTAAGGATCATCCGGTTCTTCTTAACCGTGCGCCTACGCTTCACCGACTCGGTATTCAGGCGTTCTCGCCCGTACTCGTTGAGGGTCGAGCTTTAAAGCTTCATCCGCTCGTTTGTACAGCATATAACGCTGACTTCGACGGCGACCAGATGGCGGTTCATCTCCCTCTTTCAAAAGAAGCACAGGACGAAGCGAGAAATCTTATGCTTGCCGCTAAGAACCTTCTGAAGCCGTCCGATGGACGCCCCGTAACCGTTCCTACTCAGGATATGGTTCTCGGTTCGTATTATCTTACGCTTACTAAGGAAGGCGAAAAGGGCGAAGGAAAAGTTTTCCGTGACTTTAATGAAGTCCTTATGGCATATCAGGAGGGCGTTATTTCCATTCACGCTGCCATAAAGGTTCGCGTTGTGAAGGAAGTCGGCGAGGAAAAGATTGAACGTCTTATTACTACAACTGTCGGTAAGATTATTTTCAATGAGCATATTCCGCAGGATCTCGGTTTTGTGGACAGAAGTGTTCCCGAAAATGCTCTTAACCTTGAAATCGACTTTAAGGTTGGTAAAAAGCAGCTCGGACAGATTATCGAGCGCTGCATCAAGATTCATGGCACTGCTATGACTGCACAGATGCTTGACAAGATAAAGGCACTCGGATTTAAATATTCGACAAAGGCAGCTATAACTGTTGCAGTTTGCGACGCTTCGATTCCGCCCCAGAAAAAGAAGATTCTTGAAGAAGCAGACGAGCAGGTTCTTGAAATCAACAAGAACTTTTCAAGAGGCTTTATCTCCAATCAGGAACGTAAAAATGCTGTTCTTGAAATTTGGAATAAGGCTACAAATGATGTATCTGACGCTCTTACTAAGAACCTCGACCAGTATAACCCGATCTTTATGATGGCAGATTCAGGTGCGCGTGGTAGTATCAACCAGATTCGTCAGCTTGCAGGTATGCGCGGACTTATTGCAAACACGTCGGGTGAAACAATCGAAATCCCGATCCGTGCAAACTACCGTGAAGGTCTGAACATTATGGAGTACTTTATCTCCTCTCGTGGCGCGAGAAAGGGACTTGCCGATACCGCACTGAGAACGGCTGACTCGGGTTACCTTACACGTCGTCTTGTCGATGTATCCCAGGAGGTTATTATCCGTACAGAGGACTGCGGTACAACAGAAGGTATTGATGTTTACGAAATCCGCGAGGGTAAGGAAAAGATTGAATCTCTTCAGGAACGTCTTGTCGGAAGATACCTTGTTGACGATTTCCTTGATGAAAATGGAAATGTACTTGTTTCAAAGGATAAGCTTATAAATGACGCGGACGCACAGAAGATTATTGCAACAGGCGCACAGACCGTAAAAATCCGTTCTGTTCTTTCCTGTTGTGCAAAGCACGGTGTTTGTGCAAAGTGCTACGGTTCGTCACTTGCAAACGGCAATCCTATAACAATCGGCGAGGCAGTCGGAATTATCGCTGCTCAGTCAATCGGTGAGCCTGGTACACAGCTTACAATGAGAACGTTCCATACGGGCGGTATCGCTTCCGCAGAGGATATCACACAGGGTCTTCCGCGTGTCGAGGAACTTTTTGAAAGCCGTCGTCCGAAGTCAAGTGCGATTATCACCAAAATATCAGGTAGAGCGAGAATTGAGGAAATCAAGAAAACCCGTCACGTTATCGTAACGGCAGATGATGGAACCGAAGAAGCTTACGCTGTTCCGTTCGGTTATAGAATGAAGATTGACGAGGGCGATTATGTTACAGCCGGCGATCCGATAACCGAAGGTTCAATCAATCCGCATGACGTTCTTCTTGTAAAGGGTGAAGAGGCTGTTCAGAATTATATTATTAGTGAAGTTCAGAAGGTTTACCGTTTACAGGGTGTTGATATCAACGATAAGCATATCGAAGTTATCGTTCGTCAGATGATGCGTAAGGTTCGCATTGACGAGCCGGGCGATTCCTACCTGCTTCCCGCGTCAACAATTGACAAGAACGAGCTTGCAAGAATTATTGAGCAGCTCGATGAGAGAAAGGCAAACGGCGAAGATGTCATTTACCCGACTTATTCGCCTGTACTTCTCGGTATTACTAAGGCTGCACTTGCAACCGATAGCTTCCTTTCCGCAGCTTCTTTCCAGGAAACAACTCGTGTTCTTACCGACGCGGCTATCCATGGTAAGGTTGACCCGCTCCTCGGATTAAAGGAAAATGTTATCATCGGTAAGCTTATTCCTGCCGGTACCGGTATGAATAACCACGATGAAGCTGAAGAGGAAACCGAAGAAGCTGATGAAACCGTGGAAGATGTTGAGGAAACCACCGAAAATGTGTAAAAGTGCACAAAAACAAATAAAATAATATATCAAAAATGGCAAAAGCTACAAAGTTTTCTCTGGCGAAACTTTATTGTTGACTTTTGCCATTTTTGTGTGTTATAATAGGTAATGTTGTGGGACAATTGTGTCTTGCAATAAGATTATATCAGGAGGTGAGATAATGCCAACCTTTAACCAGCTCGTAAGAAAGGGCAGGGAGGTAGCTGAAAAGAAGTCTAAGGCTCCCGCACTCTTAAAGGGTCTTAATACTCTTAAGAAGGAAGCAACAGACGTAACTGCACCGCAGAAGCGCGGCGTATGCACAGCTGTTAGAACCGCAACCCCTAAGAAGCCGAACTCCGCTATGAGAAAGGTAGCCAGAGTAAGACTTTCTAACGGTTACGAAGTTACTGCCTATATCCCCGGCATCGGACACAAGCTTCAGGAACACTCTGTTGTTCTCATTCGTGGCGGACGTGTTAAGGATTTACCTGGTGTTCGTTACCATATTATCCGTGGTACACTCGACGCACAGGGCGTAGACGGAAGAATGCAGGGAAGATCCAAGTACGGCGCAAAGCGTCCGAAGGCTGGTGCAAAAAAGGCGTAACTTAAATCTGATTTAAGTAATCAACTGCCGCATTTGGCGGGTATAATATATGTACCTCTGAATGCACGGCGGGAGGTTGGCGGAGAAATCCGCGACGCTTTCGAGTACCGATGATTTTCATTTGCCGTATTTGTACGGCGCAATATTATGAAGGAGGGAAGAAAAGTGCCAAGAAGAGGTAACGTGCCGAAGCGTGATGTATTACCCGATCCTATGTACAATTCGGAACTGGTAACAAGACTCATCAATAACATCATGCTCGACGGTAAAAAGGGTGTTGCTCAGAAGATCGTTTATGGTGCATTTGAAATCGTAGGCGAAAAGACGGGTAAGGAACCCCTTGAAGTATTTGAACAGGCGATGGAAAACATCATGCCTCAGTTAGAGGTAAAGGCTCGCCGTGTCGGCGGTGCTACTTACCAGGTTCCTATGGAGGTTCGTCCTGAACGCCGCAGAACCTTAGGTTTAAGATGGATCACCACATACAGCAGAGCCAGAAATGAAAAGACAATGAAGGAAAGACTCGCTAACGAAATCTTAGATGCGTTAAACGGTCAGGGCGGTTCATGCAAGAAGCGTGACGATACACACAGAATGGCTGAGGCGAACAGAGCGTTCGCTCACTATAAGTGGTAAGCAATAGAACGGAGGAAATATGGCAAGAGACGTAACTCTCGAAATGACCCGTAATATTGGTATCATGGCTCACATTGACGCAGGTAAAACTACCACGACTGAGCGAATCCTTTTCTACACAGGTATCAACCATAAGATTGGTGAAACTCACGACGGAAGTGCGACAATGGACTGGATGGCACAGGAGCAGGAAAGAGGTATCACAATTACCTCTGCTGCTACAACTGCCTACTGGAAGAAGCACAGAATCAATATTATTGACACTCCCGGACACGTTGACTTTACTGTTGAAGTTGAACGTTCGCTGAGAGTACTTGACGGTTCCGTAACAGTTTTCTGCGCTAAGGGTGGTGTTGAACCCCAGTCTGAAACTGTTTGGCATCAGGCCGACAAGTATCGCGTTCCGAGAATGGCATACGTTAATAAAATGGACATTATGGGTGCCGATTTTTATAACGTTGTCAAGATGATGAAGGAACGTTTAAAAACAAACGCTGTTCCGATTCAGCTTCCTATCGGTGCTGAGGATACCTTTAGAGGAATTATTGACCTCGTTGAAATGAATGCGGACATCTATTATGATGACCTCGGAAATGATATGAGAGTTGAAGAAATCCCTGAGGATATGAAGGAACTCGCAAACAAGTACAGAGAAGAGCTTCTCGAAGCGGTTGCTGAGCAGGATGAGGAAATCATGAATAAGTTCCTCGAAGGCGAAGAAATTACAACCGAAGAGATTAAGACCTGTATCAGAAAGGCTACCATCGCTAATGATATGGTACCCGTAATCTGCGGTACTTCTTACAGAAACAAGGGTGTCCAGAAGCTTCTTGACGCTGTTGTTGACTATATGCCTTCTCCGCTTGATATTCCCGCTATTAAGGGTATTGATCCTGAAACAGGTGAGGAAACAGAAAGACGTGCGGGTGATGATGAGCCGTTCTCCGCGCTCGCATTCAAAATTGCTACCGACCCGTTCGTTGGTAAGCTTTGCTTCTTCCGCGTTTATTCCGGTGTTGTTGAAGCAGGCGCAAGCGTTCTGAACGCTACAAAGGATAAGAAGGAACGTATGGGACGTATTCTTCAGATGCACGCAAACCACAGACAGGATTTGGAAGTTTGCTACTGCGGCGATATCGCTGCTGCGGTTGGTGTAAAGAATACAACAACCGGCGATACGCTCTGTGATGAAAATCACCCCGTAATCCTCGAATCCATGGAATTCCCTGACCCCGTTATCGACCTTGCAATTGAACCTAAGACCAAGGCAGGTCAGGAAAAGATGGCTCTCGCACTTGCAAAGCTCGCAGAAGAAGACCCGACTTTCAGAACATGGACAGATCAGGAAACCGGTCAGACCATTATCGCTGGTATGGGTGAACTTCACCTTGAAATTATTGTTGACAGACTTCTTCGTGAATTTAAGGTTGAAGCAAACGTAGGTGCTCCGCAGGTTGCATATAAGGAAACAATTACAGCTGCTACTGATGTTGATACAAAGTACGCTCGTCAGTCGGGTGGTAAGGGTCAGTACGGTCACGTTAAGCTCCATGTTGAGCCTAACGAATCCGGTAAGGGCTATGAGTTTATCAACAGCGTTGTCGGCGGTGCAATCCCGAAGGAATATATTCCCGCAGTTGACGCAGGTATTCAGGGCGCAATGCAGTCCGGTGTACTCGCAGGTTATCCCGTTGTAGACCTTAAGGTAACTCTTTACGATGGTTCATATCATGAGGTTGACTCTTCTGAAATGGCGTTTAAGATTGCTGGTTCAATGGCAATCAAGGAAGCTTGTAAGAAGGCTAGCCCTGTAATTCTTGAGCCTATCATGAAGGTCGTTGTTATCGTTCCTGAGGAATACATGGGCGATGTAATCGGCGACTTAAGCTCACGCCGTGGTACTATCCAGGGTATGGAAGACAGAAACGGTGTAAAGCAGATTAACGCACTCGTTCCGCTTTCCGAAATGTTCGGTTACTCCAACGATCTCCGTTCTAAGACGCAGGGTCGAGGTCAGTACGTAATGGAGCCTAACAGCTATACTCAGGTTCCGAAGAACATTGCCGAAGGCATTATGAGCAAGAGAAATAAAGAATAATTTTTATAAAAATTTTTAAAAAACTCTTGTAATTTCTGTAATAATTTGGTACAATAGTATCATAAACCCAAAATTATTTTTAGGAGGATAAAAACAATGGCAAAGGAACATTTTAACCGTACCAAGCCCCATGTAAACATTGGTACAATCGGTCACGTTGACCATGGTAAGACCACTACAACAGCTGCTATCACAAAGTATCTCGCTCTTAAGGGTCAGGCTAAGTACGAAGCATACGATATGATCGATAAGGCTCCCGAAGAAAGAGAACGTGGTATCACAATCAACACCGCTCACGTTGAGTATGAAACTGACAAGCGTCACTATGCTCACGTTGACTGCCCCGGCCATGCTGACTATATCAAGAACATGATCACCGGTGCTGCTCAGATGGACGGCGCTATCCTCGTAGTTGCTGGTACTGATGGTCCTATGGCTCAGACCAAGGAACACATTCTTCTCGCTCACCAGGTAGGTGTTCCTGCTATGGTAGTATTCATCAACAAGTGCGATGACGTTGACGATGATGAACTTCTCGACCTCGTTGAAATGGATATCCGTGACGTTCTTTCTTCAAACGACTTCCCCGGAGATGATATCCCCGTAATCCGTGGTTCTGCTAAGGTTGCTCTTGACTGCACCAGCACAGACCCCAACGCTCCTGAATATGCTTGCATTAAGGAACTTATGGACGCAGTAGATGATTACATTCCTACTCCTGACCGTAAGGCTGACCAGCCGTTCCTCATGCCTGTAGAAGATACAATGACCATCACAGGTCGTGGTACTGTTGCTACCGGTAGAGTTGAGCGTGGTATCTTAAAGACCAACGACACTGTTGAAATCACAGGTCTTACTGACGAGCCTAAGCAGACTGTTGTTACAGGTATCGAAATGTTCCGTAAGATTCTTGATTACGCTGAAGCAGGTGACAACATCGGTGCTCTTCTCCGTGGTATCCAGAGAAGCGAAATCGAACGTGGTCAGGTTCTCTGCAAGCCCGGTTCTATCCACCCCCACACCAAGTTCTCCGGACAGGTTTACGTTTTAAAGAAGGAAGAAGGCGGACGTCATACTCCTTTCTTCTCTAACTACCGTCCTCAGTTCTTCTTCAGAACAACAGACGTTACAGGTGTTATCACTCTTCCTGCTGATAAGGAAATGTGCATCCCTGGCGATAACGTAACAATGGATGTTGAACTTATCACTCCTATCGCTATTGAAGAAGGTCTCCGTTTCGCTATCCGTGAAGGCGGCAGAACTGTTGGTTCGGGCGTTGTAACCAAGATCAACGGCTAATTAAAGCTTTATAACAAAAAATAAACCCATTTGATGAAGTTGACTCAGGAATCAGAAACCTCTGATTTGAGGCAGACGTTTTAGTTTCCCCTCGAATTACGAGGACGATGCTTAAAGCCGACATTCTCATCAAATGGGTTTTATTATTTTGTTCATTACAATTAAAACATATGAACAAAATAATTCTGCAATTCGACATAATTAACCTTGATTTTGTATGAAAAATATAGTATAATAGTAGAAAATCCACTTTAATTTCGTTGAAAAGGAAAGAGTATAATGGAATGTAAGAAGTATAATGTATGCCTGCTGAATGACTCGTTCCCGCCGCTCATAGACGGCGTTGCTAATGCAGTTATTAACTATGCTGCAATTATTCAGTCGCATCTTGGCTCCGCAACTGTTGTAACTCCGAAATTTCCGGGAGCAGTCGATGTTTATGATTTTCCCGTTGTGCGCTATTCGAGCCTTTCTACCGAAAAGCTGATAGGTTATAGAGCCGGCTATCCGTTTAGCAGCTCGACCATAGAGGAACTAAAAGACAGTAAATTTGATATTATACATAGTCATTGCCCGTTTGCTTCGACAGTGCTCGGACGTAATTTACAGGAAAAAAGCGGTGCACCGCTCATAATGACATATCACACCAAGTTCGACCAGGATATTAAGCGCGTTGTCGAAAATCCGTTGCTTGTTTCTCAGATTACAAAATTCGTTGTGCAGAATATGAATACATGCGATGAAATCTGGACGGTAAGCCGCGGCGCAGGCGAAAATCTTCGCAGCATCGGCTACGAGGGTGATTACATCATTATGCCGAACGGTGTTGATTTTCCGCGCGGACGTGCCGATTCCGACGGTGTGGCTGAGCTGCGTGCAGAGTATGGTCTTGAGGATAATGTACCGACATTCATTTTTGTCGGCAGACTTTTCTGGTACAAGGGTTTGCGTTTGATTTTTGATTCGCTGCGTCAGCTTACGGAACGGAATGTTCGTTATAAAATGATGATCATAGGCGACGGCGGAGACCGTGAGGAGATGGAAAAATACACGCAGGAACTTGGAATATATGATAATTGCTTTTTCGTTGGCGCAATCAACAGCCGCGAAGAACTGCGGTATTACTATACCGCAAGCGACTTGTTCCTTTTCCCATCACTGTATGATACAAACGGAATCGTTGTTCGTGAAGCCGCTGCATGCGGACTCGCAAGCATTCTCATAAAGGGAAGCTGTGCTGCAGAGGATTTCACCGACCAGCATAATGCTATTTTGTCCGAAAATGAGGTTGACGCTTTTACAGCTGACTTGCTTTTTGCGGCGGGACATATTCCTGAGCTGAAACGCCTCGGCGAAAATGCTATGAATGAGGTGTATATGTCGTGGGAAAGCGCAGTTGAACGCGCTTACGAAAGGTATTCGGTCGTAATAGAGAATTGCAGCCGTGGTCTGTCACAAAGACGTGAAACAAAAATTCAGGAGGTTCTTTTCTCTTCGATAGCTGATATAACAAATTCGATTCAGAAGGTCAGAAGTATAACCGCAAACACTAAGACCAAAAGCCGCCGTTTTTCGTATGCAATAAAGCAGAAAAGCAGGGAAATAAAGGAAAATATTACGACTAATATAAAGGAGCTTACGGATAAAAACGAAAAATAATATGGAACAGAAACTGAACATCGCGCTTATGATTGACGCAGATAATGTGAGTGCAAAATATATAAAAACAATTTTTGATGAGTTGGATTTGTACGGAACCATTTCGATCCGGCGTATATACGGCGACTGGTCGAAAAATTATGACTGGAATGAAGCAATTCTGCTCGAATATTCAATCCAGCCTGTTCATCAGTTCGCCTATACAAAAGGAAAAAACGCGACTGATATGTCAATGGTTATCGACGCTATGGACATTTTGTATTCGGGTAACGTCGATGGTTTCTGTATCGTAACAAGCGACAGCGACTTTACAAAGCTTGCTATGCGTCTGCGCGAAGACAGAATGTACGTTATCGGTATGGGCGAGTCTAAAACACCCTCCGCGCTTGTTAAGGCGTGCGACCGTTTTGTGCATCTTAATCTTATCGCAGGTGAGGAAGCGAAAAATGAGTCGGGACGCAGCAAGCACGAAAATGCTGTAACCTCGGTTGAACAGATTGAGGAGGCGATCATCGCGTTTATAAGTGCAGACGAGTCGAATGAGGCGCTCGGTCTTGCGGAAATTGGTTCGCTTTTGAAACAGAAGTTTACCGACTTTGACGTCAGAAACTACGGTTACTCACAGCTGAGCGTTTTTATGCGTGAGAAGTGCAGCAGGCTCAAACTTGAAAAGAACGTGCATGGTTACAGCGTTTCGGTAAGCAACGAGGTTGACCTCGATACGGTCAAGCGTGAAATTGTAGATATGATTGTAAAAAATGGCGGAGTAATAAGAAATCTGTCAGTCGTTTACGATGAATTGCGTAAGAATCATCGCCATTTCAGCCTGAAAAATTATGGATTCAGCCGAACTTCAAGCTTCCTCAGAAGTATTTCCGAGCTTGAGGTTTCGGAAAACACTGTTAAACTCAAAACAAAGCAGAAAAAAACTAAAAAGTAATAATAACGGATTTGTTATGAATTTCTTCTTGACATTTGTTCAAAATGTCAAATGTGAGCAAAACGCTTGACAAATCCGTTTTGTTCTGTTATAATATAAAAGCTGTAAACCTTGTGAGGTTTACACACGAAAGGGATACAGAGATGTCAAAAAATCTGCGCAATACGCTGCTGCTGGACTTGTACGGGACGCTCCTTACGGAAAAACAGCGCGAAACGCTTGAAATGTACTATGAGGACGACCTGTCGCTCGGCGAGATTTCTGCTGAAACCGGAATTACCAGGCAGGGTGTTATGAAATGCGTTAAAAATGCCGAGGTGCGGCTTTCGGAGCTGGAAGAACAGCTTGGCCTTGTGAAGCGTCTTTCGGAAACGCGCGGGTATCTCGATCAGCTTGAGGAAGAGCTTGCTTCCCTTAATATTTCAGACGGCGAAAAACTGAAAAAAGTAAATACAATTATTGATAATATAAAGGAACGCTTGTAGAAAGGAGAAATTGCAATGGCATTTGAAGGTTTATCCGAAAAGCTTGGAAAGGTGTTCAAAAATCTGCGCGGTTACGGAAAGCTGAACGAAAAGACCGTAAACGAGGCAATGCGCGAGGTTAAAATGGCTCTGCTTGAAGCAGATGTAAGCTATAAGGTTGTAAAGGATTTCGTTAAGAATGTTACCGATCGTGCGGTCGGCGCAGAGGTCATGGAAAGCCTTACTCCCGCTCAGCAGGTTATTGACATTGTTCACGACGAACTTTGCAAGCTGATGGGTGAAACAAACGCCAGAATTGATTTTCCCTCAAAGCCTCCGTGCGTTATTATGATGTGCGGACTCCAGGGTGCCGGTAAAACCACGCATTCTGCGAAGCTTGCTAAATATCTGAAGGGTATGAACAGGCGTCCGCTCCTTGTCGCTTGTGACATTTATCGTCCTGCCGCTATCGACCAGTTAAAGGTTGTCGGCGAAAAGGCAGGCGTAAAGGTTTTTGAAATGGGACAGGAAAATCCCGTAAAAATTGCACGCGAGAGTATCAGGTTTGCAAAGGATAACGGTCACGACGTTGTAATTCTCGATACGGCGGGTCGTTTGCATATAGATGAAGAACTGATGGACGAGTTAAAGAATATCAAGTCCGAGGTTCAGCCGAATGAAATTCTCCTTGTTGTCGATTCGATGACAGGACAGGATGCAGTAAACGTTGCTAAAAGCTTCAATGAATTGCTTGATATAACCGGCGTTGTTCTTACGAAGCTGGACGGCGATACACGAGGCGGTGCAGCGTTATCGGTTCTTGCTGTAACAGGTAAGCCAGTAAAGTTTGCGGGTATCGGCGAAAAAATTGACGACCTTGAACAGTTCCACCCTGATAGAATGGCAAACCGCATTCTTGGAATGGGTGATATGCTTTCGCTTATTGAAAAGGCGAAGGATACCTTTGATGAAAAGGAAGCTGAAAAGCTTGCGAAGAAAATGCAGTCCAACAAGTTTGATATGAACGACTTGCTGAGCCAGTTTGAACAGATTGAAAAAATGGGCAGTATTTCTTCAATCCTTAATATGATTCCGGGTATAAGCGGAAAAATAAAGGAAGAGGATATCGACGAAAAGAAAATGCCGCGTACAAAGGCGATCATTCTTTCGATGACCAAAAAAGAACGCGAACGTCCGTCAATTATCGACGCAAAGAGAAAGCGCAGAATTGCCGCAGGCTCCGGAACGAGGGTTGAGGACGTGAATAATCTGCTTAAACAGTATGAAATGATGCAGAAAATGATGAAGCAGATGGGCGGAAAAATGAAAAAGGGCAGAATACCGCGAAATCTCCTGAAAGGTTTGGGCGGCGACCTGAACGGACTTATGTAAAATCTGTGCTGGTATTACCGCGAAAGCGTAATATACAAAAAATAATTATATGGAGGTGAAATTGAAATGGCAGTTAAAATCAGACTCAGAAGAATGGGTGCAAAGAAGGCTCCTTTTTACAGAGTAGTTGTTGCTGATTCCCGTTACCCCAGAGATGGTCGTTTTATCGAGGAAATCGGTTATTACGATCCTACAAAGGAACCCGCAGTTGTTAAAATCGACGCTGAAAAGGCTGAACAGTGGATCAAGAACGGCGCACAGCCCACTGATACCGTTAAGAAGCTTTTAAAGAAGTAAGTCGATAACGAAGCGGAGGCTACAATGAAGGAATTGTTATACGCAATGGTAGGCGAGCTTGTCGAGGACGAATCGGCAGTCGAAATTACCGTTGACGAGCCCAAAGAGGACGGAACAGTAGTGTATCATCTTCACGTTGCTCCCGACGATATGGGTAGAGTAATCGGCAAGCAGGGTAGAATTGCTAAGGCTATTCGTACCATTATGCGCGCCGGTGCTGTCAAGCATAGCGAAAAGGTTATGGTTGAAATTGATTGACAGAAAACCGCTCCGCAGCTTTGCGGGACGGTTTTTGTTTCTTTGGAAAGGATAGCTAAAAATGAAAAGAAAGTTGTTAAGCGCTTTTGCGCTTTTTTGTACAGCTGCAATGCTTTTCTCGGCATGCAGCAGCAGTGAAAATCCGATTGCCACAAAGGGAACGGGCAAGGGTAACGGCGGAGATGTTGCCATAGAATCGGGCGATACCTACGCGGTTATAAGCGTTGAAAATTTCGGCGATATAAAGGTTAAGCTTTATCCCGACGAAGCTCCCGTGGGCGTTCAGAATTTTATCGACCTTGCTGATTCGGGATATTATACAGGAAAAAATATTCACCGCGTGATTTCTGATTTTATGCTTCAGGGCGGCTCGCTTAACGGCAACGGAACAGGCGGAACATCGGCTGACGGCGGCGAATTTTCCTGTGAAATAAATACGAGTATGCGCCATTACTACGGCGCGCTTTGCTATGCGAATGCAGGCGGCAGCAACACCTGTCAGTTCTATATTGTAAACAATAAAGAGCCGCAGACAGATGTATCGAATGTTTATGACCAGTATGCGAGTTATTATTCACAGTATGCTGAAATGTACACGAACGAAGCCAAGAATTACGAAGATAATGCCGAATACTACGAGTATCTTGTATCAAGTGGCGAAACTTACAAGAATATGAGCGATGGCGCGAAAGCAATGTCGGAAACACTTACAGACGAAATAAAGGCAAAATACGCCGAGGTTGGCGGAACGCCGTTCCTTGACGGCGGTTACACGGTTTTCGGACAGACTGTCGAAGGATTCGATGTAATCGACGCGATTTCAGCAGTTGAAACCGAAATGGGCAGCGACGGCGCAGAGAGTAAGCCTGTTACTGATATAATTATTTCTTCTGTAACAATTCATATCGCAGAATAATTTTACCTTTTTTTCGATAAATACTTGAAAAATCCCGCATAATCATGTATAATATAAGATGTATTGATTTATATCTTATAAAGGCAGTTTCAGCTGCCGAACCAGAGGCGTTTTATGAAAAATTTTGGATTGTCAGCGGCTTTGCTTTGCTGCTCGGCATATAAAAATGACCCGCTGATACATGATTTTTGCGGGGTTTTTTGTGATAATTGCGAAGAAGCATTGCGTTCGTATTCGTCGGTCTGTGAACGATTGCTTTCTTGTGAGCTTTCGCTTAGCGACTACATATTTTTCCTTTCGGTTGGCGGGGATAATCCGCTTATAAATGCGTACAGTAAATCGAAAACGGAACAGCTTTATTCGGCTGTAACGACCGACATTTCTATTCTTTTGGAAATTGCTTCGGTTTCGTCAAAGCAGCTTGTCGATTATTTGAAGGAACGTTTTCCTGAAACAACAGAGCTTGCTTTTCCGGGATTTGATACAGGCGATACAATAGTTACGGCGGAAAGCGTTATTTCATACGTTGAACGCTTCGGAAGCAGGATTTTTGCCGAAAATAAGGCGTTCAGCTTTGAAAACGGCGCGCTTTTTCCTGTAGCAAAGCCCGATGCAATACGTCTTTCCAATTTGAAAAATTATAACGCTCAGCGCAGAAAAATAATTGACAATACACTTTGCTTTATAAACGGCAAAAAGGCGCATAACGCTCTGCTTTACGGCGATAGGGGAACGGGAAAGTCAAGCACGGTTAAGGCTCTCGCAAACGAGTATCCAACGCTTCGTATTATCCAGATTCCGAAGCGTGAGATTCTGAATATTTACCGTATTTATGATCTCGTCTGTGATAACCCGCTTAAATTCATTCTTTTTATTGACGATATAACATTCAGTGAAAACGACGAGGGGTACAGCTTTTTAAAGCAGGTGCTTGAAGGCTCTGTGTCCGCAATGCCCGATAACTGCATATTATATGCAACAACAAATCGCAGGCATATTCTTAAGGAAACAGTATCCGAGCGCAGCGGCGACGAAATGCACGCGGCAGACGCGCGCGACGAGAATATGTCGCTTGCTGACCGTTTTGGTCTTTATATAACGTTCAGTACGCCTGCGAAAAGCGAATTTCTCGATATTGTTCATCAGATTGCAGATGACCGCGGAATCAATCTGCCAGCTGATAAGCTCGACTCTGCGGCGGAGCGGTTCGCACTAAAAAAATGTGGTCGTTCGCCGCGAACAGCGCGCCAGTTTGTGGATATGCTGCAAGCACGTCTTGAACTCGGACTTGACTATGAAAACCTGTAAGGAGTACACTTTTTTGAAGAAATATTTTGCTCTTTTCATTATTTCCTGCATGATGCTTGGCGGCTGTGCTGACGAGCCTGCGCAGACGGACGAGGAGGCTCTTCCGGCGATGGTGACGACCTCAGCTGCGGAAAACGAACCGACTCCGTATCCTGTTGTAATTAACGATTCTGTTATCGAAGAATCACCGAAAAGGGTGGTATGCCTGTCCCCGTATCTGACAGAGATAGTTTATGAAATGGGCTATGGTGAAACGCTTGTCGGGCGGGGAAGCTACTGCGATTATCCCGAAAGTGTTCTTTTAACGACAGACGTCGGAAAACCGACTAAGCCGGATCTATCGGCGATAATTGCTCTTGAGCCGGATATCTTGCTGACCGCTTCGGCTATTCCGACAAAGGATATATACCGCCTTGAAGAAGCGGGGATTTCAACCGTTTGCATCGCCAACCCTGATTCGATTGACAAGCTTAATAAAGTATACTGCGCAGTCGGACTGATTTATGAAGGGGTTTTTAACGGCGAAACGGCCGGTAATGAGGCGTTTTCAAATGTTTCAGCTGCACTTGAAAAGGTGAACAGGGCTGACGAGGATTTCGTATATGTTACCGAAGGAATGAGCGTCGCAGGCGGTAACACTCTTGAAAGCTCCGTGCTGTCCTATTTCGGAAGGAATGCAGCCGAAGAGGGAACAGGATATTCCTTTAATAAGGATTACCTTTCCGATTTACAGCCTGAACGTGTATATGCAAGCAGTATCTATACCCTTGATGATTTGCTTGCAGACGAGGTTCTGTGCGGACTTACCGCAGTGCAGAATGGCAATGTCGTTTTTGTTGACAATACATATTTTGAACGTCCGTCGGGACGAATAACTGAGCTTATTGATACTCTTGCTTCAGCAAGCGGCGAATAAGCGGAAAGGTACGGAAATGAAACTGAACTCTGTAAAACTGCCGCATTTCTGCGGAGCAGCCGAAATACCGTCAACCGAAATTACTCTCCCGAAAAGGGTAGTAATAAGTATGTCCCAGCATGGCGGTGTGCCGTGTACGCCGCTTGTTAAGGTCGGCGACCGTGTGAAAACCGGACAGCTTATCGGTTCAAGTGACGCGGTTATTTCTGCGCCTGTTCATTCAAGCGTTACCGGAACAGTAACTGAAATCCGCGAGATAATGAATGTTTTCGGGAAGTGGAATAAGGCTGTCGTAATTGAAACAGAATTCAGACAAGAGCTTTCCGATGAAATTTCAAAGCCGGTTATAAACAGCCGTGCGGAATTTATCGAGGCTGTGAAAAAAAGCGGCTCGGTAGGTCTTGGCGGAGCAGGTTTCCCAACCTATGTGAAGCTGGATTTTCCAAAAGAAACGGCTGTCGATACTCTCGTTGTAAACGGGGCGGAATGCGAGCCATATATAAATTCCGACTATCGCGCTTTTATGGAGGACGGAGAAAAAATAGCTGCGGGAATACGCAGGATAATGGATATTCTTGATTTAAAACAGGCTTTTATCGGGATTGAAGCCGATAAGCCCGCCGCAATTAAAAAGATGACCGCGCTGACCGCTTCCGATTCAAATATTACCGTTTCAAGGCTGCCTTCCGTTTACCCACAGGGCGCGGAAAAGGTGCTGATTTATAACACAACGGGCAGGGTAGTAGGCGCCGGTCAGCTCCCGTCTGCGGCAGGTTGTCTGGTATTGAACTGTTCAACTGTTGCATTTATCAATGACTATCTGACAACAGGAATCCCGCTTATTAAACGTCGTCTTACCGTTGACGGTCCGATTGTAAACAAGCCGATGAATCTGATCGTTCCGATAGGAACAACCGTTTCGGACATTCTTGCAGCAGCAAATGTGAGAATGCAGCCCGACCGTGTGCTTCTCGGCGGACCTATGATGGGAACCTGCATATACGACCCGGAAACGCCTGTATTAAAGACGAACAACGCCGTGCTGCTTTTTGCGCAGACGAAAAAAACGGCTCCGACCGCTTGCATACGTTGCGGCAGATGCGTTCGCGCCTGCTCAATGGGGCTTATGCCGACCGAACTTGAACATGCTTACGATTCCCGCGACGCAGCTCTGCTTGAAAAGCTTAATATCAATTTGTGTATGAACTGCGGCGCTTGTTCTTACGTCTGTCCCGCACGGCGCAGTCTTTCCGAAAAAAATCAGCTTGCAAAATTGTTCTTGCGTGAAAGCAAAAAGTGAACAGGGGAGGAAATAAAATGAACAGCTATCTTATCGAACCCTCGCCGCATATCCGAAGCAGTATGTCTACGCAGAAGATTATGCTGCACGTCATAATTGCTCTTTGCCCTGCCGTTCTAGCAGGAACGGTGATTTTCGGACTCCGCGCGCTTCTTCTGTGCGTTCTTTGTCCGACCTTCTGCGTGCTGTCGGAAATGATTTTCAATAAAATCACAAAACGTCCGCAGACGATTCACGACCTTTCAGCGATCGTTACGGGTGTACTCCTCGCGCTTAACCTCCCGCCAACGCTCCCGATCTATATGGCGGCAATAGGTTCTGCCGTCGCAATCGTTGTCGTAAAACAGTTTTTCGGCGGTCTTGGTCAGAACTTTGCGAACCCCGCGATCACTGCGCGTATCGTGCTTATGCTCTCCTTCACCTCGTATATGACGACGTGGGTCGAGCCTTTCTGGTACACAAAGGACGCTGCTGACGCCGTAACGACAGCTACGCCGCTTGTGATGGAAAGCGGTTTGCCGTCATATCTTGATATGTTTCTTGGCTTACATGGCGGCTGTATCGGCGAAACCTGCGCAGCAGCACTTCTGCTCGGCGGTATTTATCTAACACTTCTCGGAATTATCAATCCGATTACCCCCGTAGTTTTTGTCGGAACAGTCGGCATCTGCACATGGTTTGCGGGCGGGGACGTTCTGATGGAAATTCTTTCCGGCGGACTTCTTCTCGGCGCGATCTTTATGGCGACCGACTATGCAACAACGCCGATAACGTGGCAGGGAAAGCTGATTTTTGCAATCGGCTGCGGTCTTATAACTGTCCTTATAAGAAGCTTTGGAACATATCCCGAGGGTGTTTCATATTCGATACTCATTATGAACATTTTAATGCCGCAGATTGACAAAATTACAAAGTCGAAGCCCTTCGGAGTAAAAAAGGAGGCAAAACGGAAATGCTGAAATATCTGAAGCCTGTTATTGTCCTCGCTCTTATTACGACCATCATTTCTGCGCTTCTTATTGTAACGTACAATCTGACCTATAAGGATACTTCGGGAATTATTACCGAGGAAATGCTTGTAAAGTGTGTTGAGCTTGCGGGTGATGACGAATACAGCATTGTCGCCGACCTTGAGGTTCAGCTTCCCGAAGCTGTGGAAAAGGTTATCACCAACAGCAAGGGCGATATCCTTTTTGAAGTGATCGCTAATGGCTACAATAAGGGCGGTCTTGACCTGCTTATTTTAATGAACAGCGACGGTTCAGTGGGCGGTATATCCGTTCTTTCGATTTCTGAAACGCCCGGTCTTGGAACAAAGGTAAACGACAGCGAATTCCTTGAAAAATTCAAGGGCATAAGCGGTGAAGCCGTGATCGTTAAACAGCAGCCGACTTCCGAAAACGAGGTCCAGGCTGTAACAAGCGCGACCTATTCGTCAAAGGGCGTTGCTTCCGCGGTAAATACCGCAATTGAAGCGTACAAGTGTCTGGAGGTGTCGGAATGAGCTACATGAAAGAGTTCACAAAGGGACTTATAAAGGAAAACCCTAACCTTGTTATGCTGCTTGGTATGTGTCCGACGCTTGCGGTTACAACAATGGCTGAAAACGGCTTGGGAATGGGACTTGCGACGACATTTGTGCTTGTCTGTTCAAACCTTGTTATATCGCTGCTAAAAAAAGTTATCCCGAATACAGTCCGTCTGCCTTGCTTTATCGTGATTATCGCAGGCTTTGTAACCTTTGTAAGCCTGCTCCTGGACGCGTTTCTTCCCAGCCTTGCGGATAGTCTCGGCGTTTTTCTGAGCCTTATTACGGTAAACTGCATTATCCTTGGACGTGCGGAAATGTTCGCTTGTAAAAACAAGGTGCTTCCCTCGGTTCTTGACGGTCTTGGAATGGGACTGGGCTTCACCTGTTCGCTTCTGATCGTCGGTTCAATCCGCGAAATTCTGGGGACGGGAAAATGGTTCGGATTAACGGTTCTCCCCGATTTTATCGAGCCTATGACATTGTTCATACTCCCTGCGGGCGGCTTTTTCACGCTCGGCTGTGTAATTGCGATCGTGGCTAAGCTGACAAAGAAAAAGCCGAAACCTGTCGGCTGTGACGGCTGCCCCGGCAGAGCGTTCTGCAAACACGCTGAAAAGGAGGCTGACGAAAATGGAGCTTGCTAAAAATCTGATGATAATACTGATGACGGGTATCCTTACCGAAAACTTTATTTTGTGCAAGTTTTACGGAATCTGCCCGTTTCTGGGCGTGTCAAAAACCTTTTCAGGCGCAGCGGGAATGGGGCTTGCCGTAACCTTTGTAATGGTTGGCGCGACAGCCGTAACGTATCCCATATATTACGGAATACTTGTTCCTCTGAACATCACATACCTGAACACAATATGCTTTATTCTGATTATCGCGTCGTTTGTTCAGATAGTTGAAATGGTGCTGAAAAAGTTTATTCCGCCGCTTTATAAGGCACTCGGAGTTTACCTGCCGCTTATTACGACAAACTGTGCCGTTCTCGGCGTAACGATAATCAATATCGAGTCGGAATACAGCTTTATTGAAGCGCTGGTGAACGCACTTGCCGGCGGTCTTGGCTTTCTCCTTGTTATGGTCATTTTTTCAGGTGTGCGCGGAAGAATCGAGAAATGTAACGTTCCCGCCGCACTTCAGGGAACCCCGATTACACTTATTGCAGCCTCGATAACATCGCTTTCCTTTGTCGGTTTCGGGGGAGTAGTAGATGGGATCTTCGGTTGATTGAAAGGAGCTAGCGTATGGAACAGTATGTTCTGCCTATTTTATTTTTCCTGCTTCTGGGAGCAGCTGCGGGCGTTCTGCTTACCGTTGCTTCTAAGCTTCTGTTTGTGAAAACAGACGAAACTGTCGAAAAGATTACCGAAGCCCTTCCCGGAGCAAATTGCGGCGGCTGCGGCTTTTCGGGCTGCGAGGGTTACGCCGCTGCTGTTGCAAAAGGTGAAGCGCCGCCCAATCTCTGCAAGCCCGGCGGTGCGTCTGTAACCATTGCGGTCAGCGAAATAATGGGCGTTGCCGCGGATATTCAGGAACGCGAGTTTGCCTACGTGAAATGCAATGGAAGCTGCGAAGCGACAGGGGATAAATTCGTATATATCGGAACGGAGAGCTGCGCCGCCGTGGAGAAATTCTATAACGGAAAGGGAAAGTGTTCTTCGGGCTGCCACGGGCTTGGCGACTGCTTGAGAGCGTGCGAGTTTAATGCAATCTGCATAAAAAACGGGGTTGCGGTTGTTAATTCCGAACTTTGCACCGCCTGCGGAAAATGCGTTAAGGTCTGTCCAAATCAGCTCATTGCATTGATTAAGGAAAGTCAGAAATACATCGTTTCCTGTTCGTCAACCGATTCGGGAAAAATCACCCGCTCGGCATGTCAGAACGGCTGCATTGCATGTGGATTATGTGCGAAAAAATGTCCGTCTGATGCAATCGCCGTGAGCGCAAACCACGCGATTATCGACCCGCAGAAATGCACGGGCTGTGGAACCTGCGCTGAGGTCTGTCCTGTTAAGTGCATTTCGTTGTTATAATAAATTACGTTCGGTGAGAACAGGGAGGTTCTGATATGCGCCGATGGCTTTCGGTTGTGACCGAGCATTTTGAAAATATTAAAAATATTCTGAATCAAAACGCTGTGAATGAGCTTCTTTCCGAGGACGACTGTGCCGCAAGGCTTCTTGACAGCTATATTTTGTCAAAAAACAGCAGGAGAATTTATACCTTTACGGCATTCCAGCTTCTTATTGGCATACTTTGGTTTGTTATCGGTTTTATTGTTCCTGAAAAAGCTGATTCTGGAACAGTTTTTACAGCTGTTGGTTCACTTGTTCATATCGCTGCCGCTGCCGTATTCTTTTCACTGTACAGGCATGAGCTTTCTCAGCGGCGACCAAACGAGGAACAGCTGCGACTTTATCTGCGCCTTTACTGGGGTGTGTTCATATTCAGCGGAATTATGAACGCGATAGGCGAGCTTCGTTCACAGCACACAATTTTCTCATTCTTGGTTTTCCTGCTTCTGGTTGAGCTTGTCCCGATTTTCCATGTTGTTGGCGCACTTGTAAGCGGGGGAGTGTTTGCCATTTTCGCTGTAATTATCGGAATTGTCGAAAAACTTACGCCTTTGTATTATGTCGTACTTGCCCTTGCTGCAATAGCTTGGGTGTGGAGTTTTGCGCTTAAATACAATTGTTACGCGGGAATGTGGATTAACCGCCGCCGCCTCGAAACTGTCGAGGAACGCTGCACGCGGATATCACAAACCGATTCGCTTACGGGAATGCTAAATAAAGCCGGACTTGCCGAAAAATTCCGGGAAAAGTATTCCAATTCCTCTGAAAGCCATAATGTCGCTGTAATTCTTATTGATGTTGACAATTTCCGTCAGTACAACCATACTTTTGGATATGATAAAAGTGATGAATGCCTTTATACAATTTGCAATTGCATAAGGATAATGGCAAAGCCTGTGACTGATATAGTTTCACGTTTCGGCGGCGATGATTTTGTGCTGATCATTGAGGATAAAAGCGAGGTTGAGGTGTTAACGTTCGCTGAACAGCTCAGACAATCCATAGAAACAATGGCTTTACCCGCCGGTGAGGGAAAAATTGTTACAATAAGCGTCGGTATCTCGAAAATCCGCGTGCTTGACGATAAATCGACATATTCCGAACTTCTTAACGAGGCGGATATTCAACTTATAATCGCAAAGCAGAATGGAAAAAACTGCATCGGATACCGTGGCAGACCGTTTATTCACGAACTTAGAAGAAAAGTCTGATAATGTTCATATTATTCTTTAATGTGAACGATTCAGCTTGTGAAACTCTTGTTACAAAAATTATCAGAAATACGGCACAATTTTTGTCAGATTACCGATTGAAATTTGTGTGCGGATTCTGTATAATTAAAGTATAAGTAAATTTTACAGAAAGTGAGATTGGTATGTATCAGGATTTAATCGACTCAATCGGCTTCCTTGCAAAATACGACCCGGAAGTTTCCGAGGCAATGGCAGGCGAGCTGAAAAGACAGAAGCGCAATCTTGAACTGATTGCAAGCGAAAACATCGTTTCTCCCGCAGTTATGGCGGCAATGGGCAGCGTCCTTACCAACAAGTACGCTGAAGGCTATTCCGGTAAGCGCTACTACGGCGGCTGCGAGTGTGTTGACGTTGTCGAGGACATCGCTATCGACCGCGCAAAGAAGCTGTTCGGCTGCAAGTTTGCTAATGTTCAGCCTCATTCGGGTGCTCAGGCTAATACTGCCGTTTATTTTGCGCTCCTTAATCCGGGTGACACTGTTCTCGGTATGAGCCTCGCTCACGGTGGTCATCTTACCCACGGTTCTCCCGTAAACATTTCGGGTAAGTATTTCAACTTCGTTCCCTACGGTCTTAACGATGAAACCGGAATGATTGATTACGACGAGGTTAAGAAGCTTGCAGAAGAAAACAAGCCGAAGATGATTGTTGCGGGTGCAAGCGCATATCCGAGAAAGATTGATTTTGAGAAGCTTTCCGAAATCGCAAAGAGCGTCGGCGCATATTTAATGGTCGATATGGCGCATATTGCAGGTCTTGTTGCTGCGGGCGAGCATCTTTCTCCTGTACCCTATGCTGATATAGTTACCACTACTACACATAAAACTCTTCGCGGCCCCCGCGGTGGTATGATTATGACCAACGATGAGGAGCTTGCAAAGAAGATCAATAAGGCTGTTTTCCCCGGCACACAGGGTGGTCCGCTTATGCACGTTATCGCAGGAAAGGCTGTCTGCTTCGCAGAGGCTTTAAAGCCTGAATTTAAGGCATACGGAAAGCAGATTGTGAAGAACGCTTCCGTTCTTGCTGATTCGCTGCTCGAAAAGGGCTTTAATCTTGTGTCAGGCGGTACGGATAACCATCTTATGCTGGTTGATCTTCAGCCGTTTAATATCACAGGCAAGGAGCTTGAAAAGAAGCTTGACGAGGTTTACATTACTGTAAATAAGAATGCTATCCCGAATGACCCCCAGAGTCCGTTTATAACAAGCGGCGTCAGAATCGGCACACCCGCTGTTACAACAAGAGGACTTGTTGAGGACGATATGAGAGTGATTGCTGACTGCATTTACCTTGCTGCAAAGGATTTTGACAATTCAAAGGAAAAGATCAGAGAAGCCGTTACGGAAATCTGCAAAAAATATCCTTTATACGAATAATTATCAACCACAAAAGGAGTACACGTAATGACAAAAGCAAGTGAAGTTGTCATAAATACCCAGGAGGCTGTTGCGCCTCTCGGTGTTATTGCAATGGATGGCGCTAAGGAGCTTGGCGAAAAAATCAATAACTACCTCGTTGAATGGTCACAGAGAAGCGGCATAAATGTTGATTCTTTCTTGATCGAAACCGAATGCCCCCGTTTTTCATCGGGCGATGGTAAGGGTCTTATTAAGAAGTCAATCCGCGGCGACGATATTTATATTATTGTCGATGTTGGAAATTACAGCTGTTCATATAAGATGTTCGGTAAGGAAAATGCAATGTCGCCCGACGACCATTTTCAGGATCTGAAGCGTATCATTCAGGCAATGAGTGGTAAGGCGCACCGTATAAATGTTATTATGCCTATCCTTTACGGCGGTCGCCAGCACAGAAGAAATTACCGCGAATCTCTCGACTGTGCAGTTTCTCTCCAGGAACTTCAGGCGATGTCCGTTGAGAACGTTATCTGCTTCGACGCGCACGACGCCAGAGTCTGCAACGCAATTCCGCTTATGGGCTTTGACAACGTTATGCCGTCTTATCAGGTTCTTAAAACAATGTTCAAGAGCGTTAAGGATCTTAATATTACCCCTGAAACCTTTATGGTTGTAAGCCCTGACGAGGGCGCAATGCACCGTAATATGTATTACGCTTCCGTACTTGGCGTTGACCTCGGTATGTTCTATAAGCGCCGCGATTATTCGCGTATCGTAAACGGAAGAAACCCGATCGTTGCACACGAATACCTCGGTAATTCAGTTGAGGGTAAGGACGTTTTCATTTCCGATGATATAATTTCTTCGGGTGATTCGATGCTTGATATCGCTTACGAGCTAAAAAAGCGCAAGGCAAGACGCATTATTGCTTACGCTACATATCCGATTTTCACAAATGGACTTGCTAAGTTTGACGAAGCGTATGAAAGCGGAGTTATCGATTATGTTCTCGGAACAAATCTTACATACAGAACTCCCGAACTGCTTAAGCGCGAGTGGTTCTATGAGGTTGATATCTCAAAGTATATTGCATACCTAATCCTTGCTCTTAACCACGACGTTTCCACCAGCAAGGTAATTGACCCGCATAGTAAAATTGACGCGCTTCTTGCAAAATATAATGTTAAAGGCGCACTTAAAAACTGATGTTGCACATATCTTGAACGATATGTGAACAAAGCTTGTAAAACCGCACTGCTTGAAATCAAGTGTGCGGTTTTGCTGTATTGAAAGGATTGATATAATGCCGCTTGCAGACGCAATACGCCCAACCTCGCTCGACGAGGTTGTTGGTCAGCGACACATTCTTGCTCCGGGAAAACCGCTGCGACGAATAATTGAGGGAGGAAAAATCCCGAATATGATTTTTTATGGTCCGTCAGGCGTCGGTAAAACAACCATTGCGAATATCATCGCGGATAAAACCGAAATGAATCTGTATAAGCTGAACGGAACAAGCTGTTCGACTGCGGATATAAAAGATGTTATTTCTGACAGGGGACGTTTCGGCTTTGGTTCGGGCACGCTGCTTTACCTTGATGAAATCCAGTATCTCAATAAGCGTCAGCAGCAGAGTCTGCTTGAATACATCGAAAATGGCGACGTGACGATAATCGCTTCGACAACCGAAAACCCATACTTCTATGTTTACAACGCGATTTTATCACGCTCCACTGTATTCGAGTTCAAGCCCGTTGAAAAGGAAGACATTGTTCCCGCTGTAAAGCGTGCGTTTCGGATTGGCGAGGAAACCTCGCGGCTTCACTACGAACTTGAGGACGGAGTTGTCGAGCATATTTCACTCGGATGCGGCGGCGACGTGAGAAAAGCAATCAACACGGTTGAGCTTTGTATGCTGTCGGCAGATAACGGCGCGGTACGCCTTGATTTGGCGCAGCAACTCACGCAGAAAAGTTCTATGAAATATGACCGCGGCGGCGATCAGCATTATGATATTCTTTCCGCTTTTCAGAAATCCATTCGCGGTTCTGACGAAAATGCAGCGCTTCATTACCTTGCACGACTTATAGTGGCGGGCGATCTTCCGTCGATTTGCAGGCGTCTGCTTGTCATCGCTTCGGAAGATATCGGGCTTGCTTTTCCGAATGCCGTTCCTATTGTTAAGGCTTGCGTTGACAGCGCGCTCCAGCTAGGTTTTCCCGAAGCACGTATCCCGCTTGCCGAGGCTGTTATTCTTCTTGCCACCTCTCCCAAATCAAATAGTGCATATATGGCAATCAGCAAGGCCTTGGAGGACGTTGAAAAGGGAAATACAGGCGATTTTCCGCGCCATCTCCAGAATGTTCATTGTGACGGCGAGGGTGCGGATGTCAGAGGTCAGCACTATCTTTATCCTCACGATTATCCGAATCACTATGTCAAGCAGCAGTATCTACCCGACAGAATCAAGGACAGGGTCTACTATGAATTTGGCGATAACAAGTTTGAGCAGGCTGCCGCTGAGTACTGCAAGCGTATAAAATCATAAAAAATCTGTGCGGATTATTTTGTCGCTGACAGATGTTGAGTAAACCCAGCTGTCAATGTGTTCCGACTCTTCTACGTATCGGAAGGGAAGCGGCTGCTGAGCCTCGCGCGGTGGGAAGCGGTCAACGATTATGAGTTTGATTTTCATTTTTTCGGGGATAATCGCTTTTATGTACACGCTCACAATATTCCCCGCGAAAACCCCGTCTTTCAGCTCGGCTAGTCCGGCAAGATTTGGCGAAAGTTCAACAAATATTCCATAACTCTCGACTGAACGGACAATGCCCGTCACGGTTTCGCCAACGCAAAAGCTATCGGCGTTTTCCTCCCAAGAACCAAGCAGCTCCTTGTGTGAAAGCGTTATTTTTCCGTTTTCAACACATTTTACAACACCCCTTATATCCTGACCGACGTAAAAACGATCCTTAGGGTGAGCAATTCTTGAAATTGAAATCATATCAATCGGTATGAGCGACGGAACGCCGCAGCCAATATCCACAAACGCGCCGAACTGCTCCATGTGCGTTACTTTTGCAGGAATCACATCTCCGCACCTTAGCCGGCTTATATTTTTTTCAAGACATTCCTCCTGCGCTTCACGGCGTGAAAGCCGGATAACGCTTCCAAGCTCCTTGACTTTGAAGCATACGGGCTTATTTACACGGGAAATCAGTGCTATGTCGCGCGTTGAACCGTCTGAAATTCCAACCGCGCCTTCCTCACGCGGTATGATTCCGCGCGCAAAGCCGAAATCTACGATCAGATTGTGGGAGCTGTCGCAGAGCGTGCAAACAGACTCGACTATCGCTTCCTGTTTCATTGCTTCCTCAAGACCTGATAATGTGCTGGTAAAATGTTGATTTCTTTGTGTCAGCAGCAATGCTCCTTCGGGTGTATATCCGTTCATTTGCCTGTACCGTTCCTTTCCTATTCCGACGCTTATTGTTAAAGTTAAATCGAAAACTTTTCCTTAAATAGTATGAACGGGCAGGGGAGTATATGACTTAAAGCGAAAAATCAAGTTGCCTATTACACAGCCCACATTCAAGGCTGCTAAAATATCAAAAACAAACGGGCTGTTGCAGTGTACGCTGCAGCAGCCCGTTGAACGTTGTTAAGTTTTACTTTATAACACGAACGCTGATTACATCGTCGATAGCGTTCATCTTTGCTGCGATTCCGTCGGAATTGCCCTTTATATCGAGAACCGTGTAAGCCATGTCCTTCTTGGATTTGCTTACCATATTTTCGATATTTGCACCGGCTTCGGCAGCTACCGCAGTAACCTTGGAAATAAGTCCCTCTACGTTCTTGTGGATTATGCAGATTTTAGCGTCGCCTGTCTTAGCAACCTGAACGTTAGGAAGGTTTACACTGTTGATAATATCGCCGTTTTCAAGGTACGCCCTGATTTCGTTAACAGCCATAATAGCGCAGTTGTCTTCACTTTCGGGAGTGGAAGCTCCGAGGTGGGGGATCGCAACAACGCCGTCAACGCCGATAATATCGTCAGTAGCGAAGTCGGTAACGTAAGCTGCCATTCCACCGTTTGCAAGTGCGTCAATTATAGCCTTGCTGTCAACAAGGTCAGCTCTTGCAAAGTTGAGAATGCGAACGCTCTTCTTCATCATTGCGATGGATTCAGCGTTAATCATACCCTTAGTTTCAGGTGTTGCAGGTGCATGAAGCGTGATGTAGTCGCAGGTTTCAAAAATTTCCTTGTTGGTTTTTACGTAGTGAACACTTGCGGAAAGGCGGAGCGCACCATCAACTGAAAGGAACGGGTCAGCGCCGTAAACCTCCATACCAAGTGCAGCAGCTGCGTTTGCAACAAGCGCACCAATTGCGCCAAGACCAATTACGCCAAGCTTTTTGCCCTTGATTTCAGGACCTGCAAACTGGCTTTTGCCTTTTTCAACAAGCTTTCCAACCTCGTCACCCTTGCCCTTTAAGGTCTTTATCCATTCGGTTGCAGGAACGATTTTTCTGCTGGAAAGGAATAAGCCCGCAAGAACAAGCTCCTTAACCGCGTTAGCGTTTGCACCGGGAGTGTTGAAAACGACAACGCCCTTTTCGGAGCACTTGTCAATCGGAATATTGTTTACGCCCGCACCCGCTCTTGCAATTGCAAGCAGGTTGCTGCCAAGTTCCATTTCGTGCATGGAAGCGGATCTTACAAGAATTGCGTCGGGATTTGCCATTTCATCGCTGAAAGCGTAAGCCGATTTGTCGAAGAGGTCGGTTCCGCATGCTGCGATTTTGTTGAGTGTTAATACGTTATACATTGCATTTACTCCTTATGTAGAATCAGCTGTTTTCTGCTTCAAATTTCTTCATAAATTCAACGAGCTTTTCAACGCCCTCGATAGGCATAGCATTATAAATGGAAGCTCTCATACCGCCAACGGTACGGTGACCCTTAAGGTTTTCAAAGCCCGCAGCCTTCGACTCCTTGATGAACTTCGCGTCAAGCTCCTCGTTGCCTGTTACAAAAGGAACGTTCATAAGAGAACGGTCTTCGGGACGAACAGTTCCCTTGAAAAGCTTGCTCTGGTCGAGGAAATCGTAGAGAATCTTAGCCTTCTTCTCGTTGTGCGCCTTCATAGCTTCTAAGCCGCCCATTTTCTTGATCCACTTGAACACCTTTCCGCAGATATAAATACCATAGCAGGGGGGAGTGTTATAAAGAGAATCGTTGTCAGCCTGTGTTTTCCACTTGAGCATTGTAGGAGTTCCGGGGAGAACGTCATCCGTAATCAGGTCTTCACGTATAATTGCAATAACAACGCCCGCAGGACCGATATTTTTCTGAACACCGCCGTATATTACGCCATACTTTGTAACATCGACAGGCTCGGAAAGGAAGCATGACGAAACGTCGGCAACAAGAGTCTTACCCTTTGTGTTGGGGAGGGTCTTAAACTTTGTACCATAAATCGTGTTGTTTTCACAGATGTAAACATAGTCTGCGTCCTCAGGAATATCGAGGTCGGAGCAGTCGGGGATATATGAGAAGGTCTTGTCTGCGGAAGAAGCTACTGCAACAGCCTCACCGTAAATCTGAGCTTCCTGGTATGCTTTCTTTGCCCACTGACCTGTAATGATATAAGCAGCCTTCTTATTCTTCATCATATTCATAGGCACTTCTGCAAAGAATTGGGAAGCACCGCCCTGAAGGAAAAGCACCTTATAATTGTCGGGAATGTTCATAAGCTCTCTTAAGTCTTTTTCCGCCTCTTTGATGATAGCGTCGTAAGCCTTTGAGCGGTGTGACATTTCCATTACGGACATACCCGTACCCTTGTAGTCGAGCATTTCGTCTGCCGCTTCCTTGAGAACCTCCTCAGGTAATACAGCGGGACCTGCGCTGAAGTTGTAAACTCTCATGATTGACCTCCTAAAAGTTGGTAAAATTTCTGTTTGCCGTAAAACAGAACAGTATACAATAATTATTATAAAATATTAACGAGCTAAAGTCAATAGGAATTTGAAATTTTTGTTATTTTTTACAGGAAAAAAACTCATTTAAATACGGATTCGCTTGATTCTTTCCTTTGTGACAGTTTCTTCGTTCTCCGTGCGTCCGCATTTCGGGCAGCGGTCGCCGATAATTCCGGTATAGCAGCAGACAGGGTCGCGGTCTACGGGGTGGTTTATAGAGCCATAGCCGATGCCTTCTTCCTTCATACAACGGATAACCTGTTCAAAAGCGTCAAGGTTGTTTACGGGGTCGCCGTCAAGCTCAACATAGCTGATATGTCCCGCATTTGTAAGCGCATGGTACGGCGCTTCGAGGTGAATTTTCTGGTAAGCAGAAATGTGGTAATAAACCGGAATGTGGAAGGAGTTTGTGTAGTAATCGCGGTCGGTAACGCCCTTTATTTCGCCGAAAAGCTTCTTATCGAGACGCACGAAGCGACCGGAAAGTCCCTCGGCGGGTGTTGCGAGGAGCGAGAAATTAAGACCTGTCTTTTCGGTTTCCTCGTCAAGCCTTGCTCTCATTCTTCCGATTATTTTCAGACCAAGCTCCTGCGCCTGCTCACTTTCGCCGTGATGAACGCCTGTAAGTGCTTTAAGACACTCCGCAAGACCGATAAATCCCATAGAAAGTGTACCGTGCTTCAGAATTTCGCCTACGCAGTCGTCCGGACCGAGCTTGTCGGAATCGATCCAGATGCCCTGACCCATAAGGAAGGGATAGTTCTTAACTTTTTTCTGTGCCTGAATTTTATAGCGGTACATGAGCTGGTCGATAACGAGATTCATTGTGTCCTCAAGCATTTCAAAGAACTTAACGAGATCCCCGCCCGCCTTTATACCAAGTCGGGGCAGGTTTACGGAAGTAAAGCTGAGGTTTCCGCGCCCTGTAACGATTTCCCTTGACTTATCGTATGCGTTTCCGATAACTCGTGTGCGGCAGCCCATATAAGCGATTTCGGTGTTATAATCGCCCTCCTTGTAATAAGGAAGATTGAATGGAGCGTCGATGAACGAGAAATTAGGGAAAAGACGCTTTGCGGATACTCTGCAAGCAAGTCTGAAAAGCTCATAGTTCGGCTCGCCGGGATTGTAGTTTATGCCTTCCTTGACCTTAAAGATATGGATAGGGAAGATGGGTGTTTCGCCGTTTCCAAGACCTTTTTCGGTTGCGAGCAGAACATTTTCGATAACCATTTGACCTTCGGGAGAGGTATCTGTTCCGTAGTTGATTGATGAGAAGGGAATTTGCGCACCTGCACGGCTGTTCATAGTATTAAGATTATGAACAAGAGCCTCCATCGCCTGATACGTAGCGCGGTTCGTTTCCTTTTTGGTAAGTTTCAGAGTGAATTTCTGTACAGAATCAGCGATTTCCTCGCTTCCTGTAAGGCGGATAAGCTCATCTCGTTCAAGCTCTGCAAAACCGTTGTTGTTTGCAAGTACAGGAACAAGTCCGTGTTCCTCCTTTATTCTGTTCATGTACGCCTTTACATCAGCCTCGATTGCCGCATCGTCCTCATTTGAGGTTTCAAGCATAATAGCGCGGACAATGTTCTTTGCATAGAGCTGCATATACGATTTTCTTACGCCGTCTGCCATTGCGTAATCAAAGTTAGGGATAGACTGACCGCCGTGCTGGTCGTTCTGGTTTGACTGGATAGCGATGCAGGCGAGAGCGGAGTAGCTTCCTATATTATTAGGCTCACGCAGGTAGCCGTGACCTGTTGAGAAACCGTTTTTGAACAGTTTCATAATATCGATCTGACAGCACGTTGTGGTAAGCGTCAGAAAATCGAGGTCGTGAATATGGATATCGCCGTCAATGTGCGCTTTAGAGTGGTTCGGGTCAAGCACATACATTTCGTTGAACTGCTTTGCTCCCTCCGAGCCGTATTTCAGCATTGTACCCATCGCGGTATCACCGTCGATGTTAGCATTTTCACGCTTTATGTCACAGTCACGCGCGGATTTAAATGTTAGATCCTCATACGTTTTCATAAGCGTTGTGTTCATTTCACGGATCCTGGTTCGATTAGCTCTGTAAAGAATGAAGGCTTTTGCGGTTTTTGCGTGTCCGTTTTCAACAAGAACCTTTTCGACAGTATCCTGAACATCTTCTACGCTCGGGATTTTTCCTGTAGAAGCCGATTTTTCATCAAGAATACGACAAACTTCTTCCGCTAATGCAACCGCAGAATTGAAGTCCTTACCGCCTACCGCCGATGCAGCTTTATATATAGCGTCTGCGATTTTCTGAACGTTGAACGGAACCTGTCGTCCGTCGCGCTTCTGTATTTTTGTTATCATGCCGTGCTCCTCTTTTCGGTTTATTTTACAGTCTTACCACAACATCTTGTGGTAAGAATTATTAACGTGTGCAAGATATATTATATTGCAGTATTTCGATTTTGTCAATACAAAGAAGGAAAATTTCTGAAAAATAATTTTTTGCTATGAACAGCAGTATGAACAAAAAATAAAAACAGGCGAACCTAAAAGATTCGTCTGTTTTTGAATTTGTATTAACTTATGCAGAAGCGTTAGCCTTCTTTGCAAGTTTGGACTTTAATCTCGCAGCCTTATTCTTGTGGATTAAGCCCTTACCGGCTGCCTTGTCCAGCTTTACGGAAGCAACCTTGATAACCTCAGCGGTAGCTTCGTCCGCTCTGGCCTTCTTGATTGCTGTTCTTAATTCAGTCTTAGCAGCCTTGTTGCGGTCATTTCTAGCCTTAGCAACAAGAACTCTTTTCTTTGCAGATTTAATGTTCGGCACTGTTTTGCACCTCCTTAACAAAAGTATGTATAAAACTACATTTTTTCAGTACGATATATTATAACACGTTTTTTAAAAAAAAGCAATACTTTTTTAATTATTTTAGAAATTAGGTAGAAATGATGAAAAGAACAGATTTGATTTGTGAAAATGGTGTCATAAATGACAAAAGCAAATGCGCTTTTGTTCACGATTTCGAAATTTGCGGAACAAAATGTTCAAAGGCAATGCTTGATGAAAATAACGGACGTATAATAGGTAAAGCTGCGGGGAGCTATTATACAATTTTTCCCGAAAAAACCGATTGTATACCTTGTCTTTCTGCTGTTCTTAAAGAACTTTTTCCCTGCGGAAGCGCATTTGTTGCGGGACTTGGCAACGCTCGTATCTGCTCAGACAGTCTTGGTGCAAAGGCGCTTCGCTATATTCCCGCCACAGCCCATCTTGCCGCGCATACAGATTTTGACATTCTCGGAATGAGGCGTGTGACTGTTATCGAAACGGGAGTGACCGGTCAGACAGGTCTTGAAAGCGCGAAACAGGTGCGTTTTCTCGCCGAAGGCGCGGGTGCGGATTTTGTAATTGCGATTGACAGTCTGGCTTGCGCGGAGTCCGACCGCCTTTGCCGAACGATTCAGCTTACTGATACAGGTATTGCGCCGGGGTCAGGGATTGGAAACAATCGAAATGAGATAAGCGCGGCTACGATTGGTAAAAAGGTGATTGCCATAGGCGTTCCGACAGTAATTGATTACGAATGTGAAAACAGCGAAAAAATGATGGTTGCGCCGCGGAATATCGACAGGCTTACAGATGAATTTGCACGTACGATAGGTATATCGGTCAGCCTTGCTCTTAACCCGCAGCTTTCCGTTGACGAAATTCTGTCATTAGTCGTATAATTCCATATTCTTCTGAATAAAATGATTTTCAGAAGGAAGTGATAATAATGAGGATATGGAGTAAAATACTGAATGTGAAATATCGCGCGGCAATTGCGATAGGCGTTTCTGTTGCCGCGCCGATTACATCGCTGGCTGTATCGACAGTTTTACCCGACGCGGTAAGGTATATGAACGAGGCTGCGAAATATTCAACGTTTTATGTTTCATCGGGTGATACAGAGATAAGTAATGGTTCTCTTATCCTGTACAAGCCGCAGGTTCCGCAAACCCGGACGCAGACCGAAACGCACACTGACGAGTCTGTTCATATTTCCGAAAAGAATGAACAGGCGGCTTTAGTTATAAGAAATATTTCCGAGGAACGGGAAGATTTATCTGTTTTTGACAGCATAAGCGGTGAAATAAGCGAACGAACCTTTACGACAAATGGCGGAACTGACTTTGTAACGCTTTCTCGCGGCGGACAGGTCAGAAATTGTACCGAGCTTTCAAGAGAACAAGTTATTGAGGAGGCGCAAAAGCCATGCGGGATAACGGTTGAAATGTATAGTGATGAACCGCAGGTACTGATTGTACATACTCATACAAGCGAAAGCTACGAGCCTGATGAAAAATCATATTATGACGAGGATTACACCTGTCGTTCCTCCGACCCGGATAACAGCGTTGTTGCCGTAGGCGCGGCAATGGCAGAGGAACTGGCTGCGGCAGGGATCTCGGTTCTCCATGATGGAACGATTCACGACGCACAGTACACGGGAGCTTACGACCGAAGCCTTGCTACAACGCAAAGTCTGCTGAATGAATTTCCGTCAATAAAGATAATTCTTGATGTTCATAGGGACGCAATTGAGGAACGGGACGGGACCCGGATAAGCGCGATTACGGAAATCGACGGTAAAAAAGCTGCGCAGGTTATGATTATTTCGGCTGCCGATAATGGAAATTATAATATACCCGATTACCTTGAAAATTTTCATTTTGCTTGTGCTTTTCAGCAAGCCATGGAATTACGTTATCCGACGCTTACCCGTCCGATTTTGTTCCAGTATTGTCAATATAATCAGCACCTCTCGACAGGCTCGCTTCTGATTGAAGTTGGCTCGCACGGAAATTCTGTTGAACAGGCGGTTTATAGCGGCAGGCTGGTTGGTCGTTCACTTGCTTCGATGTTCGTTGAAGTTTCTGAGAAAACACATTCAACGATGCCGCGTTTTTTCTTAAACAAACTCAGGTAGTATTCATGTTTTAATTGTAACGTGAACAAAAAATGCGCATTATTTTGTTTTTTTCTTTTGGTTGTTCTGAAAATAGTACAACAAGTATGTTATAATATAAACATAAGAACAGATTTGTTGATGAAAGGACTTTACTATGAATGGCGAAGCGAAGCAAACGAACCAACGACTGCGAATACTTTATACATACAAAATAATGCTCGAGCAGACTGACGAAGCTCATAGCCTGACTGCAACGAAAATCCTGCTTAAGCTTGAAGAATACGGGATTAGCGCGGGAAGAAAGGCTCTTTACGATGATATTGAGGCATTAAAATTGTACGGAGTTGATATAATCTCGTCGGGAAGAAATTCGGGATATTATGTCTGTAACCGCGATTTTGAGCTTCCTGAATTGAAGCTTCTTGCTGACGCTGTTTCTTGTTCAAGGTTTCTGACGGAAAAGAAATCAAACGAGCTGCTTGAAAAGATAACAAAGCTAGCCAGCGTTTATGAAGCAAGGCAGCTCCGGCGTACAATATATATTTCCGATAGGGTAAAACCTATGAACGAAAGAATATATCTGAGTGTTGATGTTATTCAAAAGGCAATCATGGAGAAAAAACAGATTTCTTTCAGGTACTTTAGTTATAATGTGCGGAAAAATAAGGTGTACCGCGAAGGAGGGCGGATATGTTCGCCTTACGTAATGACATGGGATAACGAAAGGTATTACCTGGTTTCCTATTGCAATCGCCATCCCGATGTCCTGACTCATTTCAGAGTGGACCGTATGGAAGATGTAAAGATTCTTGATGAACCGATAAAAGCGCTGCCGGATAATTTTAATATGGCTGATTACTTAAATTCCACTTTTTCTATGTTCAGCGGAAAATCTGAACGTGTTACAATTCGGTTTAAAAATGAACTGGTGACTGCTGTAATAGATAGGTTTGGCAATAATACGCCGATTTTCGTCGATGATGATGAATATTTTATTGCACACGTTAACGCTAATACGGAAGAGCCTGTTCCTTTTTTCAGCTGGTTAGCAAAATTCGGGGCAAAAGCTGAGTTGACTGCGCCCGACAGATTAAGAAACGACTTTATTGAATTTATGAGAGAAATACTGAATGTTTACGAGGAAAAATGATTATATAGAACAATCCCCCTGATTTTTTTCAGGGGGATTCAGCTATGCTTATTTAATTTTTTTACATTACTGACCGCTTATAAGAGCGTTAATTTCCTGGATTTTTCCATCAACAACGTTATAGTTCGTTTCTCTGAGCGTTGTCCATGAGTTGTCGTTTTCGGCGCTTACAACAAAAGGAACGTCCTCAAGCATAGGTGTAATTGTGCTGTTGATCGTATCGGTGTCGAAGCAGGTTGCATAGTCAACTACAAGATTGTCGAAGTTAGATACATCGTGGAAGTAGTTCCAGAGTTCGTACTGCTCCTCGGTATATGCCTTTGACTTCATAATGCTCTCGCGGGTAACTTCTTTAAGTTCAGGGTCGGTATTGCTGAGGCGAATGCAGTTGATAAAGATGCAGGCAGCCTGAATGTTCTTAGAACCGGAGGGAACGAGGTATCCGAATGTGTCGAGCGTGTAGTAGTAAGCGTCGGTAGAAGGATCTCTGGGGTAGGGAACGAAGAAAATGTCGATATCCTCGCCCTTTTTCGCTCTCATTTTCTGCTGTCTTGAATAGTCGGAAATTTTCCAGTCGCCTACTGAGTGGAAGGCTGCGTTTCCGTCGATAATCGGGTAGTGGTCAACGTTTGAATATGTTCCGTAATAAAGCGCCGATAAGCCTTCCTTTTTTAGCTTTTCGAGGAACATCTGGGCGCGTTCAACGCCTGCGGAACGAAGATTGTTTACAAGCTGATTGTTTTCAAAACCGACGAGAGCTTCGCCTGTGGAGTTGATAGCGGTAGTGCTGATTACGCCGTAAACACCGAGAGCGTTTTCGTCGGGGCTGTTGCTTGTGAATTTTACCATGCAGTCATAGAAAGCGTCCCATGTCCATTCACCCGAATCCCAAAGCTCCTTAGGGTCGTTGATACCGTACTCGTTAAACAGCCCTCTGTTATAAATAAGGAAGTTTGGTGAAACGAAATACGCCCATGGATAGTAGTAATGCTTTCCGTTAATCTGGTAATTGTCGATAATATCTGTTACACCGTCCCACTGCGGAGCTGTAAGGTCGATATAGCCGTCGAGAGGTTCGTATGAGTTTTTAGAAATAAGGTAGGGGAATGTGTTGTCGCGCGAGTCAACCAGATCGGGCGAGGTATCCGCCGCCATATATTTAGCAAGCGTTTCCATTATTGCGCTGTCTGCAACAATTTCAACGTCAATTTCCGCACCATAGGTTTCCTGAAAATATTTATACGCAGGCTTAACGTCGCCCGCAGTTCTTATATCGTAACAGCCTAAGTATTTAACAACAGTTCCTGTTATGTCAATATCATCTGTTCCGATGTCGAGGTTTACATTTCCGATATCTACGGGATTTTCAAATAATTCGTCCTCCGTTGTGGTTATCATTGCCGTTGTTGAAGTCTGCTCAGCTTCGGTTCTGCCGCTATCGCCCTGACTGCAGGCAGACGCGCTAAGTACAGTTGAAGCCGCAAGCATTGCCGCAATAATTTTCTTGCTGGATTTCATCTTAAATATTCCTTTCTTGGAAGCATCAGCTTCATAATTGCTGTTAATACAGCGTGTAACCGTTTACACCGGTCAATATAATTTTAGCACATTTCCTCTTTGTCGTCAATTTACATATTACACTAACCCAGTTGAGTAAATTTGTGCAAATCAAACAAAGAGAAAATGTGCGTCAAGTCTTAGAAATCAATGTTGTTTACGTCAGAATTTGCGAGAAGAACTTCCTTTTTAGGAATGCGCTTTAAAGGATTATAAACAAATTTCTTGCAGGAATCATAGGATTTGACCTCACCGAATTTTTCGCACTCAAACTTTTCATTATCAAGAGCCTTACATAGCTCGCAGTACTTGCAGGCGGGCTTGATATTATTACCGAACAGTTTCTTTTTCATGATACCTCAATCCTTTCTGTAAGACGAATGTCTTAAATTATTATACATATTATATCATATTTTTTATTGGATTTCTACCCCTTTTGTAAATTTTTTTCATTTTTTGAAAAAAGAATTATGTTCATAGCCATAAGTGCAATTAGCACAATGCCGTTTGAGTCAAATGTAAAGGCGTAAACGCTTCCACTTGACGCGGGTACGGATATTTCGATAAATTGCATAAGAATAAAGCATATTATTCCGCTTAGAATTGCCGTTGGTATCCGCATAAGAAGAAATCTTTTTAGTGAAAACACTTTCGAGCAAAGCGCCAGACACTGCGTAAGAACGCAAACTCCGCCGAATGAACAAATTCCGGAAATAAGCGGTAAAAGCTGCACGTCCGGCGGAAGCCTGAGCAGGTTGCTTATCTCCGCAGAACCAAGTATGTATGTCGGAAGCGTAATGCCGAAAACGCCAAGCGTTTCAGTAATCGCGCAAAGAATTACGTTAAAAGCGACAATAACTGTGCATACCGTAAAAAGAGAAGCTGCGGACGAGCACACCGCCCCGATTATTCCGCCTGCCGATCTGCTTCGGGTTATCTGCGGAGCATTGTTTCTTTTCCCGAAAAGCGCCGCCATTAAAATGCACGCCGCCGCGTCTGACAAATAGACCAGCATTCCCGCCTCTGCGCTTGAAAATATGCCAAGCCCTATCATTGTTACGGCAAATGACGGGGAGATGCAATAACAGAAGCAGGCGGTATTTTCGGCGTTTTTTTTGCTTATGAAAGCGTTTTCGACCGCTTCCCGCAGCAGCTTTATCCCGACAGGATAACCGCCGATCAGGCTGAGAGAAAAAATGCTGAAGCTGTCCTCGTCAAGGCGTATTATCCGACCCGAAATAAAGTACAGCGGCTTGAAAATAGCGCTGTGAAGCCCCTCGTTTATGATATATGTTGAAATTGCCATAAACGCAAACATTGCGGGGATAATTGTTCCGATACATACCGAAATGCTGTCGGAAACGCTTTGCGCCGCTTTTTGGGGAAAAATCAGCAGCGCAGCGGACAGTGCGACGGCTCCGGATATTTTAGCGCATTTGATAAGTATTTTTTTCATTCTGTTCGCCCTTTCTTTTGTCATATTGCACTTCTATCGGCTTTTTTGTTACATATATATGAAAAGGAAGGTGATTCAATGAATATAAATGTCCTTGCGGAGAAATACGATAATTTCAAGAACAGGCAGAAACGACATTCCGCTATTCAGATTACAGACTACGGCAATATGTTTATAGAATGCTGCCGCGAGGTGATAGTATTTAATGAAAATATGATTTGCCTGAAACTTGCAAAATGCACGGTAACAATAGTAGGCCTTGATTTGAAAATGCGTAATTACAGCAGCGGAGGAGCGGCTGTAAGCGGGTGCTTTCACTCAATAGCCTTTGAACCGTCAGATGAAAAGAGAGGAAAACGCAAATGAGATCCGTATTTTCCGGAAACGTTACTTTTTCAATTTTAGGCGCTTACAGTGAGGAATATATAAGCGCGCTCATGCAGCGTGGATTTGTCGTAAAAAATGTCCGCTCCGACGGCGATATGTTGTATGCTGCGGTTTCCTCCCGCGATTACCTGCGCGCCGCACGGCTGTCGCGGAGCTTTGGCGTTCGGACGCGGGTCTGTAAAAGGGAAGGGGGATATTTTTCCCTGCGGCGCTATCGCAGACGTTTTGGGATTCCGCTCGGCGTAATAGCAGCCGCAGCTCTTGTTATTTTTCTTGAACAGTTTGTATGGAAGATTGAAATTCACGGCAATGAAAAGCTTTCCGATAATCAGGTGCTTAAGCTGCTTTCCGAAAACGGCGTTGAAACGGGTACGTATTCGCCGCTTATTGACGTAAACGAGCTTGAAATAAATATAAAACGCCGCGTTCCGGATATTGCGTGGATGAGTGTTTCGCTTAACGGAAGCAGGCTTGACGTTTATATTGATGAAGCTGCGTTTCCTGAAGAACCGGAAATCCCGCTCAATACTCCGTGCAATGTTGTTGCGTCTAAAACAGGCGTTATAGTTGACGTTCAGGTGTATTCGGGAACGCTTCTTTATCCTAAGGGGAGCGGGGTTGCGGAAGGAAGCGTTATTGTAAGCGGAGCAGTTGACGATGGTGCAGGGAATATATCAATAAACCACGCGAGTGCGAAAATAATCGCGGAGTTCACCGAGAAAGTTGAGCTTTTTATGCCGTATACAACTGTCGAAAAGCAGAGGACAGGTAAAATCGGTCAGGAAAAAGAGCTTATGCTGTTCGGCTTTGTGATCCCGTTCGGAGAAGCTTTAAGCGATAAATCAAGCACAATCTGCACCGAGGAGGTCAGACTGTACGATCTGTTTGGTATGGAGCTTCCATGGAAACTTAAAACGAACACGTATACCGAATATGAAGATATAACCGTAACGCGCAAAGCAGATGACATTGAGCGCATTCTATCACGGCAGATGGACGATTACTGCGAAAGCGTATTCGGCGATTACGAGCTTGTTGAAATTAAAAAAAGCGTGCGTGCGGACGAAAGCGGAGTTTATCTGAGGGGCGATATAACGCTTCGCGGCGATATTGCGCGTCAGCGTGAAATTATGATGAAAAATGAAAATTGACAAAGCTTTTCGGATATGATAAAATAAAAACGGAGGCGATCGTATGAAAAAAATACTTGCTATTTTTGCACTTTTAGGCGGAGTAGCTGCCGCGGTAAGTGCGATTCTTTATAAGGTGTTTCTTTACACCGACTATAAAAAGTTTTCTTCAGGAAACATTTCAGAAAAACGAAAGTGGCTTAAGTCGGTAACAACCGAGGAGCGTTATATTGCGGCGCGCGATGGAGCGGTACTTCACGGTACTGTTATAAAAAACAGCGGCAGCCGTTGGGCGATTATTGTGCATGGCTACGACTCGGAAGGGAAAAATATGGCTGACTGCGCGGAGCAGTTCCATATGCGCGGGTATAATATTCTGCTGCCCGACCAGCGCGGCTACGGGCTTAGCGAGGGTCGAAAAACAACTATGGGTGAAAAGGAGCAGTACGACCTTATCAAGTGGATATCAAGCCTCGTATCAGACGATAATGCGGCTGAAATTATCCTGTACGGCGTTTCAATGGGCGCGGCAACGGTAATGCTTACGTCAGGGCGGAAGCTTCCCGAGCAGGTTCGTGCTGCTATCGAGGACTGCGGCTATACGTCGGTTTATGACGAGTTCAGATATAATCTGAAAAGAATGTTTCATCTGCCTGCTTTTCCGATTCTCGACATTGTTGACATTGTATGCAGAATAAAGGACGATTGGAGTCTGAAAAGAGGCGCTGATTGCGTCAGTGCGGTAAAACGTGCGGAAATCCCGATTCTTTTCATTCACGGGAGTGCAGACGAATTTGTGCCGTTTTATATGCACGACGAGCTTTATGAGGCTGCGGCTTGTCCTAAACAAAAGCTGGTTGTCTACGGAGCTGTTCACGCACAGTCGTCGGAGCTTGAGCCTGAGATGTATTGGAATACAGTATTTGATTTTATCGAACAGCACAAATAAAATATGTAAAAAAATAAAGCAGGCAACCCGATTAGGATTGCCTGCTTGTTTTCGTAGAATAAAATTAGAGTTCTGCGAAGTACTTGATTGTTCTTACCATCTGAGAGGTGTAGGAGTTTTCGTTGTCATACCAGGAAACAACCTGAACCTCGTAGAGATCGTCAGCGATCTGAGCAACCATTGTCTGAGTTGCGTCAAAGAGAGAACCGTATCTCATACCGATAACGTCAGAGGAAACGATAGGATCTTCGTTGTAGCCGAAGGATTCGGAAGCAGCAGCCTTCATAGCAGCGTTGATAGCTTCCTTGGTTACGTTTGCGCCCTTAACAACAGCGGTAAGGATAGTAGTAGAACCTGTCGGAACAGGAACTCTCTGAGCAGAACCGATGAGCTTGCCGTTGAGTTCGGGAATAACAAGACCGATAGCCTTAGCAGCACCTGTCGAGTTAGGAACGATGTTAGCAGCACCTGCTCTAGCTCTTCTGAGGTCGCCCTTTCTGTGAGGACCGTCGAGGATCATCTGGTCGCCTGTGTAAGCGTGGATAGTGCTCATGATACCGCTCTGGATAGGAGCATAATCATTAAGAGCCTTAGCCATAGGAGCGAGGCAGTTGGTTGTGCAGGAAGCAGCAGAAATGATGTTGTCTTCCTTAGTAAGGGTCTTTTCGTTTACGCTGTAAACGATGGTCTTGAGGTCGTTGCCTGCGGGAGCAGAAATAACAACCTTCTTAGCGCCTGCGTCGATGTGAGCCTGGCTCTTTTCCTTGGAGCAGTAGAAGCCTGTGCACTCGAGAACAACGTCAACGCCGATTTCGCCCCAGGGAAGTTCGTTAGCCTTAGCCATAGCGTAAATCTTGAGGGTCTTGCCGTCAACAGTGATTGTACCTGCTTCATCATCAGCGGAAATAGTATGAACATTTTCGCCGATCTTTCCGCAGTAGCCGCCCTGTGCGGTATCATACTTTAAGAGATGAGCGAGCATAGAGGGCTTAGTAAGATCGTTGATAGCTACTACTTCGTAGCCTTCAGCACCGAACATCTGGCGGAATGCAAGACGTCCGATACGGCCGAAGCCGTTAATTGCAACTTTAACTGACATTGGATTTATCCTCCTGAAAAAAATTGATACTTTGTACCAACTATTATTATACAAGATTTGAACACAAATATCAAGTGCTTTAAAAAATTTTTAACACATTTTTCCTTAAAATGAACGTAAAAAAAGAAAGTTGAAATTTGTGCAATTTGACAAAAGACTTGACTTTTATCGGATTTATGATACAATATATTGTATATCAGCAACAGGAAATGGAGAAAAATATGACGCTTTATATCAGCGACCTTGACGGGACGCTCCTTACGTCAGCGGGAAAAATGAAGCCCCGCGCGGAGGATATGCTTAACGATATGCTTGCGAACGGACTGAATTTTACATATTGCACCGCACGTTCAATCAATTCGTCGGGGGAATTGATGAAAAATATAAGGCTTTCGCTGCCTGTTATCCTTCAAAACGGCGTGTTCGTTTACGACGTCGAAAAAGGGGAGTACCTTATTAAAAATATGCCGGGCAGGCGGCAGGCGGAGCTGATAAGAGAAACAGTGCTGCGGTTTCAGGAACGACCGATGATACACGCATTTATTGATGGCAGAATCCGGATCAGCTATCTGGACGGTTCAAAAAACCTCAGAAATTATCTTAAAAACAAGGGAAACGACGAGCGGCTCAGACCTCTTGAGGATTACAGCGGTATGTTTGACGGCGAAATTTTTTACGCAGTGTTTATAAATCCCGAAGATGTGAACAAGCTTGATGAGGTGTTCACCGCTGGAAATGGTTTTTCGCACGTTTACTATCGTGACGTTTACACAGACGATTGCTGGTACGAAGTTTTCAGCAGCACTGCGAGTAAGGCAAATGCAGTTTTGCAGCTGAAAGAACTGCTCGGAGCGGACGAGGTGGTGAGTTTCGGGGATAATTGTAACGATATTTCGATGTTTGCTGTTTCGGACAGGTGCTACGCTGTCGAAAATGCAGTTGATGAGGCAAAAAAAGCTGCGGACGGCATTATAGCGTCAAACGACGCCCTGGGTGTTCCTATTTTTTTGGAACATGAACACTTTGAAGGATTTGATTACGCACGTCCCGGAAATTCAGATATTGACGAAGCGCGCTTTGCTGAATCGGTTGAGAAGGCTCTTGCGCGCGAACGCACTACCATAGGCACCTTGAACGAAAAAACCATTCATAACGCGCTCAAATGTTATTATTGCAGCGAGCTTGACCACGAAGCAAAAATCGGCTCTTTTTATGCTGACGGAGCAGGCGAAAACGGGTTGTATGAGATTCAGACCGCGAGCTTTTCAAAGCTTGAAAGGAAGCTTTCAAAAATGCTTCGGGCTGCGCACGTTACGGTGGTGTATCCTTATTCCAAAATTGTTCATAATTTTTCGATCAACGAACAGACTGGAGAGGTACTTTCGTCATCTACCCGCCGTAATTCCTCTCTTTCAAAATTCTTTCTTGAACTTTACCGAATAAAAACCTTTCTCACAAATCCTAACCTGACAATTTGTATCGCACAGCTTGAAATAGAGCAGAAAACCTTTTACAATGACTCTCGGAAAATTCGACGGAAGGGTATGAAGAAGGAGAAAATACCGAAGCGATATATAAAAGAAATCCGCCTTGATAACAAGACGGATTACCTTGAATTTTTACCCGACGGGCTTCCTGCGGAGTTCACCAAAAAAGAGCTGCACAAGCTTCTTCCCACGACTGACCCGTCTATTATGCTTGAAATTCTCGAATATGCTGGGGCAGTCAGCCGTATCGGTAAGCGTGGGAGAGAAACGGTTTACACTGTCAGAAGCCAAGAGCTTCGTTGACGAAAATCACCTTTATGCGATCCTTGACGCGCTGCTGACCTAGCCGAACATATGAACAGCAGATGCGCTGCGGACTGTGACAGTGAGCGCATTCGCCTGTTTTTGAGCAGGGTGTTTCCTGACAAAGACGAACCGTGTTCGCGGGGGCGGCGATCTTTTCAACGCGTCGTTCAGCTTCTTCCATATTATGAACAATTTTATTTATGCCCGCGATAATTATGACCTGTTTGGGTCCGAAAATCATTGCAGAAACGCGGTTTCCTGTTCCGTCAACGTTGTACAGCTCGCCGTCCTCGGTGATTGCGTTGCTGCTTGCAAAAAATGTGTCGCTCACAAATGCCTTGCGCATGCATTCGTCGATTTCTGCGGGGCTTCCGCACTTTGCACGGCTGGCAAATGCGGCACCGTATTTTTCGTTCAGCAGTGCATTGATTCCAACCTCTTCAAGCGTAGCAGAGCCGCCCGCTGTGATTAGCTTGTCGTTTGCAATAAGCTCGTCAACGAGTTCGTAAAGCTCATCGCGCGATTTCACGTAATAGCCCTTCATATTATTCTTTTCAAGAGCGCGGATAGTCTTTTCAACTCGTAAATCAATGATTTTCTGTACGTTTTCGTTCATTTTTATACGTCCTCCGTGATTTTCCTGCATTCAATATAAAAACGCTTGTCCTCGGCGTGTCCCATCGAGAAGGTTTTGCGCGGCAGTGCGCCGTCCTTGATAACAGTAGGGAAAAGCTCCGATTTTTTCATGTCGGGAAGCAGGAATCCGATGCTTTGTTCATATTTTGATAGATTATGAACGACATCTTTGCCGTGAATGTAGTCGATTTTGCAGCCGTTCTGCTTTATGTAGCTGTCAAGAAACTCCTGAATACTGCCGACTGTGAGCTGAGAGGTTGGCTTGTGGATAAACCAAGCTTCCTCGCTTCCGTTTATTACAGTTGTAAACTTCTGTTCTGAGGGCGTCTTGCTCAGTCCGAGAGCCTCGGTCATTTCGGAAAGCAGCTGATTCGGGTTTACCTCGGTTACGATCCGGTGGATAGCTTCAAATTCAAGCGCGGGACTGTGCAGGTTTACGATTTCAACCAGAGCATAGCGCGCGGGGTGATTTGAAAAATCCTTTTCGGGATTTGATTTTTTGAGTTGTTCGTAGTACTCTTTCGCGGTTGCAAGCGAGTGATTACCGTCACCCATCGCGTAAAGCAGAACGGGTATATCGGCGAGGTTGTAACGCTTTTCAAAGGCTTCGGGGCTGCCGAGCTGTTCAAGTGCCGTAAAAATTCTTTCGCACTCGTTTTCATTGAGAACATATCCGCATATTTTACCACCGTTTTCCATAAGAGAGAAGTCGTAAACGGGATCGCTTGTTTTTTTCACAGCTTCGCAAGGTTCAACAACAGTTTTCGCTTCATCGTCGATGAGAATCATAATGTGCGGAAGCTCAAGCGGCGCACCGCGGCGAACCTTTACGCGCGGTGGAATACGCTCTGCGACAGTTGCTTCTGTTGCGCGAACAGGCGAGGTGCTGCCTTTGCGGTAATCGTAGTCCTCAAGGTCGATTTTTCCGATAAGTCCCGCGCGGACTTTTCCGTCCGATTGAGTGCGTTCAATGTAAATAAGGCTGTTTTTGTAGATTTTGAACATATCCTCGGAAAGCATACGTTTCATTTCCGCGTGGATTGCGGTTATGCGCTGTTCAACGTCTTTTTCTTCGAGGTACACTTCGGGCAGGATTAGTTTAAGGGCAGAGGGTGCGTCCCCGACCGTTTTTTCAACACGCTCCCAGTAGTCGGGCTGTCCCGTGTACTGGTCGCAGGCAACAACTGCCCATTTTTCCATATCGGTGTTTTTCGGCAGGAGAATATCCGCCGCCTTGAATGAAGTTCCCATAATGAATCCTTTCTGTCTGGTGACATTTGATATAGACTCGTGATATGTTTATATTGTAGCATAAGGACGGTGGTTTGTCAATCGTGTAAATAGAAAACCGCCTTGATGCAGGCGGCTTTCATAAAGGCAACACCACACAACAACCGCCTTGCGGCTTATGCAGTGTTGCTATAATTTGGGAATGCTGACTTCTGTCTATCAGTAGTCAACTCTATAGGTATCTGACCAGGGACTGTAAACTGTCTTTTTCTCGGTTTCTCTGTATGCTCTTACGCGAATGTAGTGCGTGCCTGTCGGCATAAAAGGCTCAATATAAAGGTCGTCATCTACTTTGTGATATTCGGTAACCGCGTCGGAAAAATCAGCATTCCTGGAATATCTTACCTGGTATCCTGACAAGGTGTTTTTAACCTCGCGCTCCGTTGCAGCCAAAGTATGCGGTATACATTTTCCGATCTGTAACTCTGTTGCTTTGCTTGTGGATTCGTTGCTTTCGATTTCGCATCTTTTTGATTTCTTAAAAGAAAAGCTGTATGAAAGCATAAAGGTACCGGAAATGATCCAGGAATCCGGTGTTATGTTAAGATAATATGTTCCTTTGTCAAGCCCGACGTACTTCCTGTATTTTGAGTCGGCAGACTCGCTGGAATGGTTTGTTCCGTTTGCTCTTACAATATCTCCGTCTGAATCATAAAGTTTAAATTCAAGATCTAAAATTTCTCCCTTGCTGTCGTAGGGCCTATCTGTGGTAATGGTAAGTATCCCTCTGTTGGAAATTTTAATTTTGTTGAAGCAGTTTGTATTGCGTGTTTTTTTTGTCCATTTTTTTGAATATTTTTTTCCGAATGAAACCGAAATCGGGTTATTCATTGTTGTTCCGGCGGCTGCGGCTGATGACGGGAGGCAGAGTCCCGTAGCGGTCATAACGACGCACATAATTACTGCAATCAGCTTTTTGAAGTTTATTTTTTTCATCTGAAATCCTCCGATTTTGTTAGAGCTGATCAGGTTTTCATTATTTTGCAAATCGACTACTGAAACGTTGGCATAAATAGTTGAATTGTTTTTAAAGAAAAATCCTATCCGCTCAAACCCATATCAATCTCCTCCTTAAAAACAAAAAG